>CAYWSJ010000154.1:0-5420 GCA_964461045.1 uncultured Bacteroidales bacterium
AGAACAAAAAGAAGGATGGATATGGATTGATGTGATAGGGTTGTCTGATATTAAAAAGATTAAAGATGTCGGAGAAAAAATAGAGTTGCATTCCCTTATTTTGGAAGATATTCTCAATGAGGGGCATCTCCCAAAGTTTGAATTCAGTGAAGACTACAAACTGTTTATTTTAAAGTACCCTTATTTTGATAAAGAAAAAGATGAGCTCAAGCTTGATCATGTTGTGCTGTATTTAAAGGACAACCTGATTGCAACTTTTCAGGAAGGATCTGAAAATCATTATGAATCAATGCTGAAAAAACTTGAAAATCCGCAAAGCACAGGTAAATCAACAAATGCCGAATATTTGTTTTACAGGGTTATCGATTTTACGATCGATCAATATTTTCTGATAATGGAGTATCTGAGAAACACAATTGAAAGCACGGAAGATATTCTAATGGAAGAGCCCAATAAGAATCAGATACATGTAATTCAGCTCATCAAAAAGCGCATTGTAATCCTCCGTAAGCAGGTGAATTTTCTGAAAGCTTCCCTGGGCAAATTGCTTTCAAAAGAGGTGGTTTTTCAGGATGAATCAATCAGAATGTATTTTACAGATGTGTATGATCATATTGTACATGTAGCTGAAATGCTTGAAACGGCTAAAGATATGCAGGTAGCCTTGCTGGAGCTGAATATCTCTAATGTTAATAACTCTATGAACAGGGTTATGAAGACGCTTACCATTGTGGCTACCATTTTTATTCCCCTGACTTTTATTGCCGGAATTTACGGAATGAATTTTAAGTACATGCCGGAGTTGGGATGGGAATGGGGATATCCTGCCATTCTTTCCCTAATGTTGATTCTTGCGGTTTTTATGGTCCTTTATATTCGGCGCAAAGGGTGGTTTTAATTATTTTTCTCTGAAAATTATTTAGAATTTATATAAATTACTGTTAAAAAATTAACACTGTTATAAAATTAACAATATATTTTGTATTTTTGTCGTAAAGTATTTAAAACTACTTCAAAATTATGATAAAAATGAAAGTGGATGAGATAATCAAAGCAATCGGGGGAAAGAAGTTATGCGGAGAAAGCTGTGATGTAGAAGTAAGCAAAGCTTTTTCTTCAGACCTAATGAGTGATGTCCTTACCATTCAGACAGAAGGTACTTTGCTGATAACCGGACTTGCAAACTTGCAGGCCATCCGTACAGCTGAAATGTCGGATATCAACTGTATTGTTTTTGCCAGGAATAAAAAAGTTACCGAAGAAATGATTCAACTGGCAAAAGAAAACGATATTGTGCTTATTCAGACTTCGTGCTCTGTTTTCAAAACATCAGGGGAGCTGTATAAAGCTGGCATTGAACCTTTATTTTAGATGATGATGGAATTTAATTATGAAATAAACGGGGGCGATTTTTCAAAGGCCGGTTTTGCATCCAGCAATCTGAAGAAAATGCTGAAGCAGATCAATACGGATCCAAAGTTGATTAAACGTATTGTTATTGCACTTTATGAAGCAGAAATGAACATTGTCGCCCATGCTTATGATGGTAAAATTAAGGTAAAAATAGCTCCCGAACAGATTGTTATTAATGTTTCCGATCGCGGACCTGGCATTGAAGATATTGACAAAGCCATGGAGGATGGGTACTCCACCGCCTCAGATGAGGTAAGGGAAATGGGATTTGGCGCTGGCATGGGATTGTCGAATATAAAAAACAATACCGATCAGTTGGATATTGAAAGTACCGTTGGGAAAGGTACTGTTTTAAAAATTGTAACAAAGTTAAGATAATTATGAGTCACAAAACATTTCATCACGCACTGAAGATACAGGAAGACATTTGCATTGGTTGCGCACATTGTATGAACGTCTGTCCGACTGGCGCACTCAGGGTTAGAGAAGGTAAAGCTCAGTTGTACAACGAGCGTTGTGTCGATTGTGGGGAGTGTTACAGGGTTTGTCCGGTTGGTGCCATTATGGTTGAACAGGATGATTTCAGTAAAATATACGATTACAAGTACAGCGTAGCCCTGGTGCCTGAAATTTTATTTGGGCAGTTTCCTGAGAATGTCAGTAAGGGGTTGATTTATAAAGCCCTTGAGAAAATTGGTTTCGATTCGGTTTTTGAGGTTGAATACGCAACCGAAATTCTACAGGAGGCAACCAGGAAATATATGAAAGAATCGGAGCAGGAGCGACCGTTGATTTCTGCTTTTTGTCCTGCTATTGTGCGATTAATTCAGGTGAAGTTTCCTGCGCTGGTCAACCATATCATTTTGCAAAAGCCGCCTTTGGATATTGCGGCCATGTATTACCGCCAGAAATTAATTGAACAGGGCTATCCTTCTGATGATATAGGAATATTTTACATCACTCAATGCGCAGCAAAGATTGCAGCAATTAAAAGTCCGGTGGGCGACAGCAGCAACGATATAGATGGAGTGATTAACATGGATTTCATTTATAATAAAATCTATGCAACCATTCAGCATGAAAAAGATGATGAAGAAACCCGGGCGCTCAATGACAACATAAGCCCTGAGGCTGTAAACTGGAGTTTAACACACGGTGAAGCCGATAATATGGAAGGCCGGTGCCTGGCAATTGATGGTATTGAGAATGTAATGGATTTCCTGGAAAAGGTAGAGGATGGAGACATGGAAGATGTTGATTTTCTGGAGCTGAGGGCCTGCGATGAAAGCTGTGCCGGCGGTATCCTGAATCCTTCCAATAGATTTCTGACTGTGGAAAGGTTAAGGAATAAAGCAAAAGGACAGGCTGAGAAGGATATTAAAGCTTCTGATAATGACATAAATGAAAAGCATAATTATCTGGCAGAAAATATTGAACTTAAGCCGGTGATCCCAAGGTCTATTCTGAAACTGGATGAAGATATGACTCGTGCATTGAAAAAGATGAGGAGGGTAGAAGATATTATGAGTCGTCTGCCCGGTGTTGATTGTGGCTCTTGCGGTGCCCCATCCTGTTCAGCTCTGGCACAGGATATCGTGAAAGGAGAAGCTTCTATGAAGGATTGCATCTTTATTCAGAGACGGTATGAAAAACGCGATATGATGAGCAGAGAAGAGGCCTATGATATTATGAAAAAGATTTGGGGAGCCGATAAACTGAAGGATTAAAATGATATGAGTGAACGAATTAATCAATAACTGAAAAATTAGGAATTATGAAAATATCTGAATTAGTTGAGAAATTTGATTTGACTGTTTTTAGCGGCAAAGAAGGTTTAGGCCGAGAAATCACAGGCGGATATGCTTCTGATTTATTAAGCGATGTGATGGGCAATGCAAGCGAAGGACAAGTTTGGATTACCCTCCAGACACACAAAAATGTGATGGCCATTGCCTCACTTAAAGACCTTGCTGCCGTTGTTCTTGTTAAGGGAAACAAACCGGAGGAAGATACGATTATGCACAGCAATGAGGAGGCTGTTCCTGTCTTGGGAACCAGCGAAAACAGTTTTGAGCTGGCCGGTAAATTGTATGAAACATTCAGACAACATGAAATTTTATAAGGCTGATTTACATACACACACTGTTTTGTCACCTTGCGGCGATCTTGATATGAGTCCGAAAAAAATAATCGAAGAAGCCAAAAGAAAAGGGATTGATATGCTGGGCATTACCGATCATAATACTACGCGTCAATGTGAAGCGCTTGTGCAGGTTGCCAAAGAAGAGGATCTCTATGTGTTGTGCGGAGCAGAAGTAAATACCAGGGAAGAGGTTCACTGCCTGGCGTTCTTCGAAACCACAGAACAGCTTGCTGAATTTGATAAATTCTTGTACAATCACCTTGAAAATATTCAAAATCACCCGGACAAATTTGGTTACCAGGTAGTGGTTGATAAAGAGGGAATGATTCTGGATGAAATTGACAAATTGCTTATTTCAGCTATTGATCTGACAATAGAAGAAGTGGAGAAAAAAGTTCACGAACTGGATGGGATTTTCATACCGGCTCACATCGATCGTTTCAGAAATGGGCTGATGGGGCAACTGGGTTTTATTCCTCCCGGGTTGAATTTCGATGCGCTTGAGTTGTCTAAATATACTTCGCGGAGCCAGTTTGTATCAGAGTACCCGAAATATAACAATTTTACGTATATTCAGAGCTCTGATGCCCATTTCATCGAGGATATTGGAGCGGTTCATACCAATTTCTATATCGAAGAACCCTCATTTGACGAGATTAGGAAAGCGCTGCAAAACAAAGACGGAAGAAAGACAGAATTAATAAAGTGATTAGTTACAAATAAAAGATTCACATGAAAAATCTGGCCTACCACATCTTAGACATTGTTCAGAACTCTATCAGGGCAAAAGCCAGTTTGATAGGAGTCTACATTTATGAGAACGATGAAACCGAAGAACTGAAAATATCAGTAGTGGACAATGGAAAGGGCATGACAACCGATCAGATCCGGAGAGCACATGATCCTTATTATACATCGCGTAAATCTAGAAGTGTGGGACTGGGACTTTCACTTTTCAAACAAAACGCAGAACAAACAGGCGGAAATTTTAAAATCGATTCGAAAGTTGGAAAAGGAACAACGATCACTGCTGTTTTTAAGAAAAATCATATCGATTGTCCTGCCAAAGGTGATTTGGTGGGAACTATTCATCAGTTAATCTGCGGAAACACGCATATAGAATTCTTTTTTCAATATTCAAAAAACCATGAAGTATACGAGATGGATACAAGAGAGCTTAGGGATGTGCTTGATGGAACGTCTTTTTACGAACCGGCCATTAGTAAATATATATGTGAAATGATAGAGGAGAACCTTCGGGAAATCGGAGCCCTGAAAAGTTTAGGATCATATACATAAATATTAATTGACAATGAATTTTACTTCTATTATCTTCATAAAACAAAATTATTTAGAATATTTATAAATAAATGTTATTTTTTTAACAGTGTTAATGTATTAACAGAAAAATTATATATTTGCAGAAAATAATTTAAACACAACATCAAAATATAATTATTAAAGCTCTAATAAAAACTAACTATGGGAAAAATTAAGTCATTGGAGGACCTCAAAAAGCACAAAGAAGAATTACAGGGAAAAGTAAATCTTCGAGAGCGTGCTGATCATCCCGAATCTTATGTACAGATAAAAGTAGGGATGGCTACTAGTGGTATTGCTTCTGGTGCTAAGGAAGTAATGGATTTCCTGGTTGAAGCTTTGGAAAAGCGTAATATTGAAGCGGTTGTTACTCAAGCCGGTGATATGGGATACAGTTTTGCAGAACCAACCATTGAAGTAACCAAACCTGGCGAAGAACCGGTTGTTTTTGGATACGTTGATACAAAAAAGGCGGATGAGATTATTGAAAAATATATCAAAAAAGGGGAGTTGGTTGATGGAATTATCCCGCAGAATTACAGGA
>CAYWSJ010000155.1:0-2709 GCA_964461045.1 uncultured Bacteroidales bacterium
TGTTAAAAAAAGTTAATATTTATTATTCCCGCATGAATCAATCAATTTATTTTTTTTATATATTAGCAAATTAAATGTTACTCGAATGTTAACCTTAAAATTAAAGTCTATGAGAAAGTTAATTGTTTTTATGGCCTTTTTAATCTTTACCGGATTCCAGGCGTCAGCGCAGATGGAAATTTCCGGAAAGGTTACAAACAAGGCGACAGGTGAACCCATTCCGGGCGTTTCTGTTGTAGTTAAATCCCAAACAACAATAGGAACAGCCACTGACATGAATGGTAATTACACCTTATCAGGTGTTCCTTCCGATGCTGAAACTCTTGTATTTAGTTTCGTTGGAATGGAAACTCAAGAAGTACCTATTCAGGGTAGAACGACAATTAATGTTGCAATGACTGAATCTGCCATGGAAATGGAAGAAGTAGTTGTTACAGCATTTGGAACTACCAAAAAAGAATCTTTTACAGGATCCGCAGAAGTGATCAGTACAGAAAAGATTGAAGAACAAAATGTTTCTACCATAACCAAAGGTTTAGAAGGTATTGCTCCTGGTATCCAGGTGCAGAATTCTTCAGGACAACCTGGTGCGAATGCACAAATTCGTATTCGTGGTTTTGGTTCTGTAAACGCTGCAAGTGATCCTTTATATGTTGTAGATGGTGTTCCTTACTCAGGGTCAATCAACTCAATTAACCCCAGTGATATTAAGAATATTACTGTACTGAAAGATGCAACTGCTACAGCATTGTACGGTGCACGTGGTGCTAACGGTGTTATCGTTATTACTACCAAAACAGGTGAAGAACAAGAAGGATCTCATATTAACTATAAAGTTGAGCAAGGTTTTACTGCTCGTGCATTTCCTGAATATGAAAGAACAGGAAGTGAAGACTATATTGAGTTAATGTGGGAAGCTTATAAAAACGACCTGTACTATAACGGAATTGCTCCTGATATGGCAACTGCAAAAGAGTGGGCTGCTATAGGTGGCGGTGGAAACCCAAGTGTAATGAACCAATTAGGTAACTACAATCCTTATAGTGTCGATGCTGCAAACCTTATTGATCCCAACACTGGTCAGATTGATCCCAATGCAGAATTATACTGGGAAAACAACTGGCAGGACGAAATGTTCCGCTTAGGTAAAAGAGGTGAGCATCTTTTGAGTTTTTCTGGAAACACTGAAAATTCTAACTATTACATGTCTGCTGGTTACACGAATGAAGAAGGTGTGGTTAAACACTCTGATTTCGAAAGATTTACTGCAAAAGTAAATGTGAACAGCCAGCTAAAAGATTGGTTGAAGGCAGGATTTAACCTTTCAGGTACTACTGCTGATCAGAATTACCTGATGGCTTATGGTACATACACTTCAAACCCATTCTATTATACAAGAATGATGGGACCTATTTATCCTGTTTATATGCACGATGAGGATGGTAATATTATTAAAAATGAACAAGGTGAAAAAATGTTAGACTATGGTAATAATCCTCCACAGGTAAGACCATACGCTGCTAACTCTAACATCGTTGGTACAACAGAACTGGATACCCAGAATGAAAAATATGAAAACGTAACTTCAAGAACTTATATGGAGATTACGTTCCTTGAAAACTTCACTTTTAAATCTACACTGGGTGCTGATTATTATAACAGCCACGATCATGATTATCAGAACTCAATGCATGGTGATGCCGCTGCTTTTAATGGAAGAACTGCCAAAGAAAACCACAGGAGAATTTCTGTAAACCTTAACGAGGTATTAACTTATGACAATAAATTTGGCGTTCATTCTATTAATGCACTTGTTGGTCATGAATCTTACAAAAGAAATGACAACTGGCTTTATGCAACCAGAACCGGCTTCCCATTTTACGGTGTGGAAGAACTGGATATGGCTGCTACAGGAGAAGGATCAGGCTCTTATCGTGACGAATACAGAATTGAGGGTTACTTCTCAAGAGTGAAATATAACTATGACAACAGGTACTATTTCACAGGAAGTTTCAGAAGAGATGGTTCTTCAAGATTCCATCCTGATACTCGCTGGGGTAACTTTTACTCAATAGGTGGTTCATGGAGAGTTAGCGAAGAGGCTTTTCTCGCTGGTATGGACTGGATCCAGGACCTGAAAGTTAAGGTAAGTTACGGAGAGCAAGGTAACGATAGATTGCTTGATCCAAATACTGGTGGTACAATGTATTATGGATATAATTCCTTCTATTCTGTTTTAAATAACTATACTTTTAACGGTTATTATATTACTCAGTTACCTAATAAACAACTTCAGTGGGAAGTTAGTGAGAATATGAATGCCGGTATTGAGTTTAAAATATTTGACCGTTTCTCCGGTGAAATTAACTATTTCATGAAGGGTTCATCTGAACTCCTTTTTAGCGTTCCATTACCTATTTCAACCGGTATTTCTGAATATTATGACAATATAGGTGCAATGGAGAACAAGGGTATCGAAGCTACTTTACGAGCAGATATCTTTAAAGGTGAAAATCTGCGTTGGAGAGTGTCTACTTCAATCACCTCTTTTAAAAATGAAATCACCGAACTTCCTTCAGAAGAAATTATTACTGGTACTAAAAAGCTGATGGTAGGACATTCCTTATATGATTACTTTATAAGACAATATGCTGGTGTAGATCCTCAAACTGGTGAAGCTTTATATTATAAAGGAGAAAACAAAGAAGA
>CAYWSJ010000155.1:2809-5369 GCA_964461045.1 uncultured Bacteroidales bacterium
CAGACTGATGTTCCAAGACTTCAGGCAAATTATGACGATGCAAATTATACATCAGACCGTTTCTTAATTGATCGTTCTTATCTGAATATTAAGAATGTTACATTAAGCTACACTGTACCTGAAAGCTTGCTTACAAATCTTGGTCTTGGCAATTTTATTAAGAATTTCAAGATTTATGCATCAGGTAATGATCTATACCTGTTTTCCAAACTACAGGGTATGAATCCTCAGGAAAGTTTCGCTGGTGTAACTGATTATCAGTATACCCCGGTTAAAACTATTATGTTTGGAGCAAATGTTAAATTTTAAAATATTACAGACATGAAAGTGATTAAAAAAATATATGTGTTTATCCTCGCGGCGGTCTTACTTACGGTTGCGGGATGTGAGAAGGAATTTCTTGACACAAGGCCAACTGATAAGATTACTACAGATCAGATGTTTGAGACCTATGATGGAGCTTTAGCTGCTCTTAACGGAACTTACAGATTGTTCTATGCATTTGGTATTGAAGGCTGGACCGGCCACAGTGATTTTGGTCAAAAAGCCGTCGATCTTACGATGGATCTGATGGGCGATGACATGCCTATTGCTTCCCAGGGATATGGATGGTTTATTGCTGAATATGGTTACAACCAGCACAGTGCCACCAAAGCATGGCCTCAGTATCTATGGAACCTTTATTATAACCTGGTAAATAATGCAAATAATATTATTGCTAATGTTGATAAAGTAGAGGCTACAACGGAAGAGGTTAATTATGTAAAAGGTCAGGCTCTCACTATTAGAGCTTATGCTTATTTTTACCTGGTACGATTGTTCCAGCATACCTATGTAGGTCATGAAAATGATCCTGGTGTACCTATATACACTGCTCCTACATCAGAAGGTAAAGCAAGAGCATCTGTACAGGAGGTTTATACACAAATTGAAAACGACCTTACTGATGCGATTACTATGTTAGGAAATACATTTTCAAGAATTCACATCTCTCATATTAACCAGGATGTGGCTGAAGGTATTATGGCCAGGGTTAAACTTACTAAGGAAGAGTGGTCTGATGCAGTTTCTTATGCACAGGATGCACGCAGTGGTGGTTATCCCTTAATGGACAGCACCACTTATCATTACGCAATTAATGGACAAAGTGGTTTTAATCACGTAAGTACCAGCGAATGGATGTGGGGATTCCAGATTAATTCTGAACAATCTACCATTTATGCTTCATTCTTCTCTCACTTTGATCCTACATTCATGACGTATGCATCTTTAGGACTGCAAAAACAAATTAACAGTGCAACTTATGCAATGATTGATAATCCTTCAGGAGATGTTAGAGCACAAAACTTTGATGTTACAGGTGGTGAAACAGGCGTTCCATATTGTCAATTGAAATTCCTTTCTTATGATCAGGCTACATTTATGGGCGATTATCTCATGATGAGATCTTCTGAAATGCATCTGATTGAAGCTGAAGCTCAGGCACACATACCAGGCAATGAAGCTCTTGCACAACAGGCTATTTATGATCTTGTATCAACTAGAGATGGTTCATATACTATGCCTACTGCAACTGGTCAGGCACTCTTAGATGAGATATGGTTCCAGAGAAGAATCGAATTATGGGGTGAAGGTTTCCGTCTGCTGGATATTAAACGACGTAAGCAACCTCTTGATCGTACTGGTGGAAACCATCAGCCTGCACTTGCCAGAGAAATGACACTTCCTGCAGAATCTGATCTTTTCATATTCCAGATTCCTGAAGAAGAACTTGATGCTAATGATAACATCAACCAGGAAGATCAGAATCCATAGACAACAATATCTTATATAATATTAAAAGGGCTGCATTTTTGTAGCCCTTTTTTTATTGTAATCCTTTAAGTAGTATTACTTTAAACCTTATTTAATATGAGTTAGATATAAGTATGAGCGATTCATATTTGGTATTCAGACAGTCCTGTCTTTTAGATAATATTTGAAAATATGATGTGAATCTATGAATTTACCACCATGGAAATCATCTGACACATTAGAATCTCAATTTAGAGACTGTTTATCGGGGAGGTAGCGTTTTCCCTCATAAACCCATCCATCGCAGCATCTTGCTTATAGCCGTTCTTTTTCAGTGGTAAAACTACGAAGGTGAGGCTATTCTCATGTGGTAGATCTGCAGTTGATGATGCGAATTTTGAGATTAGCACCCATGCTTTATAATGGTGGCACGATCTTCAGCATGGTTGCTTTATCATGGTGGTCTAAACGGTTCTCATCACATTCCCACTCCTGCTTTAGCTGACTTTTTCTCTGTTCAGCGTCTCGCTACGTTTGTTTAACCAATGCCTCCGAACTTTTTGTGTCACCCCGGATCATCGGCATCCCTTCCAGTGTAGCCCTGACTTCTGACGAAGAATGTTTTTTCAGCGTAACCCTTTATGCTGAAAGGGAAGTTTCATTTTTGAAATTATAGATTAAACCTGATGTTTTGCCAGGCAAGGATGCCGGCGGTCCATTTGCGGCATTGATGTTTCCTGAAATCAGCTAGCTGGTGTTTTTAACT
>CAYWSJ010000156.1:0-5210 GCA_964461045.1 uncultured Bacteroidales bacterium
CATACGAAAGGGTTCACCATTTTGATAACAGAGATGCCTATGACCAGTATTATTCGCTTGGACGTACTTTCTCTGTTAAATTTAGTTATACCCTGGATTAAAAAATACTCAAAATGAAGAAAAAAATATTTTATAAAAACATGGAAGTAAAAAAGACATTCCAAGAAAATTTGCAGTAATTTAAAATAACTTAAAGTTACATTAACATTTTATTAACTTTAACGTAAAATTGTTTAAAATTAATCGAAATGAAAAAATTAATAGCATATTCAATATTATTTATTATCCCCTACTTTTGTATAAGTCAAGACGTTACCAAAGAAGATGGCAAATATTATGATCAAAAGGGCAATCTCTTTACAGGCACTTATGTTGAAAAGTATGACAATGGACAGGTTAAGTCAAAAATAAAGGTTGAAAATGGAATATTGGACGGAAAATCAATGTTTTATTACGAAAATGGAACAAAAAAAGAGATCCGTTCATACAAAAAAGGAAAAATGAGCGGTACCTGGATTGAATGGAATAAAAATGGAACCAGGACAGGACTTGCCAATTACAAAAATGACAAAAAACATGGCGTTTGGAAAGTATGGGACGAAAAGGGTACACTTCGATATGAGATGTATTACAAAAAAGGAAAAAAAGTTGGCACCTGGAATATGTACAATGCAAATGGAGTTTTAATTAATACCAAAAAATTTGCGGAAAAGTAAAGTAACCAGTCCAAATAAACACTCTAACAATAAAAAAGCGGATATTCCCTAAAAAGAATACCCGCTTTTTTGATTTTCACAGATGATTATTTAGTTTTAAGAAATTTTAATCTTATTCATTTACACTTTTCATCCATGAAGCAACTGATGGTTCTCATTTGTCTGCTTAGTACAGGAGCAGCTTTAGCTAATTCTCAGCAGCTTGTTAGTTATGAACAGGATATAGAATCTGAAGTAGATAGTTTAAACCTGAAAGCAAAAAGGTTAGCGTATAAGAACTTAAAGAAAAGCTATTGTTTGGCGGATAGCGCATTAAAGCTGAGCCGTAGAAACAATTATTCATTAGGGGAGGCTTCTGCTTTAAATAACTTAGGAAACTACTATACTTACAAAGGTTCATATAAAAAAGCATCGGGTAACTATCTGCATTGTCTTAAAATCAGCAGAAAGCAAAATTTTAAAACCATGGAGGCAAACGCTTTATCGAACATCGGAAACGTAAACTTCTTCATGGGAAACACGGATAAAGCTATCGAATACAATTTGAAAGCCTTAGAAATTTATAAAATGCTGGAAGATAATAATCGAATGGCAAATTGCTACAGAAATATAGGAAACACTTTTTTTCATAAAAGGGTTTATGATACAAGTCGCTTTTACTATTATTCGGCCCTGGATTTATATAAGAAACTGAAAGATACAACTGGTCTGGCAGGTACTTACCATAACCTCGCGTTAATTCACCACAATACTGATGAAGATGATAAAGCCGAAAAATTATACAATAAATGTCTAAAATTATACTCAGCAAAAGAAAACTTTAAAGGGACCGGGCTTGCTAAAATAAATTTGTCTAATTTCTATATCAAAAAAAACAGGTTGTTGCAGGCAGAAAAACATTTAAAGGAAGCAAAAAAAATAATCACTAAAAGTGGAATGAAGGAGTGGGAAACAGACATCTATCAGCTTCTCTCAAGACTGTACAAGAAAAAAAAAGACTATAACCAGGCGCTCAGGTATTATACAAAATACCACCAGGTATACGATTCTCTTCGAAATGTTAAAAGGTTAAAGCAGATTAATGAAATACAGACCAGGTATGAAACAAAACAAATAAAAAAGGAAAATCAGCTCAAACAATTAAAAATCGAAAAAAAACAAACAATAATTAGAATTCTGGTTTTTGCCTCTGTTATTCTTCTGATTACAATCGGAGCATTAATTTTTCTGGCCATCAGACTAAGAAGCAACATGCAAAGAATAAAAAACCAAAGCCGGATTATTAAAAAACAACACAATCAGATTATAAATGAAAAACAAAAAGCTTTTGACCAACAAATGAAAAACAAACAAAAAGAACTAACATCAAATGCATTATTTCTGGCACAAGCCAATAAGAAAAACAAAAAATTAATTGAGGAACTTGAAGAATATGTTGATAATTCCACAACCCTTCATAAAAATGAATTGCTAAAGCTTATTAAAAGTTATAAAATTTCTTTTTCTGACAACAACCTTAAAGAATTTGAAATTCATTTTAATAAACTACATAGCGGATTCTATAGCAAACTCTCCAAACAACACCCTGCGCTTTCCCCGAAAGAAAAAAAGCTTTGTGCCCTGCTCAGATTAAACATGACCTCAAAAGAAATTGCTTCAATTACACTCACAGGTGAGAACAGCATTAACGTAGCAAGATCGAGACTAAGACTGAAGTTAGGACTGAAAAGAGATCAAAACCTCATAAATTATCTTTCAACTTTTTAAAAACAAACAACGACCAAACTATTAGTTACTTACAGATATTTCCCAGTACCAGCCCTGCACAATGTTAAGAAATTGTTAAGATGCTTTTTTTGGAATCATAAGAGCGCTTAGCTATTTTGTCAGACAATAGTCAAAACCCTAAAAATATTTTAGAGAACCGTTTTGAATTAAACAAAAGTAATTTGCCTGATTTTTACTGCAAAATATGTGGTATTTGTCGGTAGTAATTTTTAACCCTAAACCATTATTTATGAAAAAGATTAAAAAAACCAGAATGGTTATCATTATTGCAATGATAGCCCTTATTGTTGGATGCGAAAAAGAGTATTCAACTCAAAAAAAAGAAGCAAAGAAAAACGAAGAACAAATCAGAACTGTTCCACCAAAAATGAAGGGAAGGCCCATAATAGAAACAGGGTCTTACAGCTACAAAGGTGAACCATCTGGCAAAGAAGAAAGGGGTAGTAATCACCTTGGCATGTGGCTTTGGTACTTAGAAGGAACAGGTTATGACTCACATGCTGCACTAGCTGAAGATTTGTATGCAATGGGTGTTAAACGCATCTACGTAAAAGTTGCAGATAACACTAACATTTGGGCTGAATGCCAGGACTCAAATGTACCTGCAGCTTATAAAAATGCAGGTCTCGAAGTTTGGGCATGGTCCTACAATTATCCTGATAACGAGTATGATCAGGCCAGTGCACTTTACTACGCAGCAAAAGCTGGATATGAAGGATATGTCCTTGACATTGAAAAGGAATTTGATGGAACCACAACCGCTCTGCATACAATCTTCGGAGAATTTGAGCAGGCAAAACAAGATGCCGCTAATGACGGACATACCAACTCAGATTTCAAAATCTACTGCACTTCCTGGGGCAATCCAAAGGACCATGACATGCATGTTGAAATCATCGATCAATATGTAGACGGACATATGCCGCAAACCTATATAGAAGTCTGGGGTCAGGATTATATGGAAAATGCCGGTTACTGGGTTGACTATGGAACACAGGAATACAGGGATATGGGATGTGTAAAACCAATACACCATATTGTGAGTGCTGAGTATAATGAAATTACAGCCAGTCAGATTAATGAGTTCATTGAACATTCGGGTGGAGAAACATCCATTTGGCGTATCCCTGGCGGTGGTACTCCCCTGGATATCTGGAATGACCTGGAAAATGTGAACTGGTCTTACAATCAATTCTCCGAAACGATTACAGTTGATTGTCCTGATGATATTCCGGTAAATCAAAACATTACTTTCACAGGAACAGCCAGTTCAGGTGTAGATCATATTGTAGCTTTTATGGATCAGTATCAGATTGGTGAATCAGAAATTAGTGCAGGTAGTTATTCTTTTACAAACACTTTTAACACAGAAGGCAATGCCAGAGATTTAATTATAAAAGGATACGATGCCGCTAACAACCAGGTAGCCGAAACAACAAAGAATGTAGACATAATTAATGCTGAAGACGGAATTGTTACAATAGCAGTACCCGGGAATATTTATAAAGGTCAGACTGCTGAATTCTCCGGTACACATTCTGAAAACATAACCAGAATAGTGGCAAAAGTGGATCAATGGAAAATAAAGGATATGAGTGTGTCTGGGACAAATTATAGCTTTTCTTATACTTTCAATCAGTCTGGCAATGGAAGAAACCTGATCATTAACGGATATAACAGCAATGATGATCTCATTGCACAAACAGAAGCAACCATCAATGTACAGGAAAACAATTCGAACGTAACGATTAACCTGCCCGACGAAATCATAAAAGGAGAATCAGGGTCCTATTCAGGTACAGCGTCTCCTGAAGTAAGTCATGTAATCGTAAGTGTAGACGGATGGGAAATAGCAAATGAAACGGTAGACCACGGAGAATACAGCTTTAATTATACATTTACTTCTGCAGGCAGTAATAGAGAATTGGTTGTAAATGCTTTTACACCCGAAGGAGCCTCAGTATGCCAGATAACAAAATACATTGACGTGCTGGACCAGTCACTTCCATATATTCCTGACTTTCCTTACTTTTATCAGTACAACAATAATTTAAGTCCCGGTGTCTCCTGCCAGAATACTGCCATGGCAATGGTAATCAAATATTACGGTGGAACAAGTGAAACACCAGACCAGATAACAGAATATTATCAAACAAAGCCTCAACAAACTGTACCAGGCTGGGAATCAACCTTTAATTCAGAAGCTTCATACTTCGGATTAGATGTGAGGGATGACGGATCTGAATATTACACTGTACAGGATATGCGGGATGAACTGGCTCAGAACAAACCTGTTGTAGTACATGGCTACTTTACTTCTGATGGTCATGTGGTGGTGGTACTTGGATTTGACGGAGAGAACTACTATGTACATGATCCGGCAGGAGAATGGAGTGAACAATATGGATATGGTGGTTATAGCGGAACAAACGAGACAGAAGGAATCTATGTGAAATATTCTAAAGATGCTTTTGAAGCTGCCGTTTCACCGGATGGTTATGTCTGGATGCACAAATTTTACTTCACTGATTAAATTTACGCAGAACCTGAATTGACCAAAAGAGCCCGGAAATCAGACCGGGCTTTTTTTATGAATTTTATAAAACAGTGCTTTGAATTTATAAAGTAGTTCTGCCAATCAATTTTTGAAAATCTTATCTTAGAGTATTGTAAAGAGAATATGGAAATAATTATGATACAAATACC
>CAYWSJ010000157.1:0-5186 GCA_964461045.1 uncultured Bacteroidales bacterium
TAGCTTTTCTTAGTGTGACTTTTGCATTATTATCAGGGTATTTAATATAAAAAATAAAAAGTGTCCGTTTTTTCCAATACTTTTTTTTTCTATCGCACTAACTTGTAAACCATTTCATTTAAAGTTGAAAAAAATCTTGTGAAACGAAACAGCAAAAATTAAATTAAGCAACTGACAAGGAAATTATTAATCAGGTAACATTAAGGAAGCTAAAAAATGACTGACCAAGATTTACTTAACCCTAACCCACTGACTAAAGCAAATCTATTTGCATGGAGGAGAATTATTGATTTAGAATGATCAATGTCTCAATATTAATTGAATCATTCAAATTATTTAATGGAAAAGAAGGAGAAGAAGAAAAACCCAGAACCCTGGCATTTATTTGATCACAGTTATTAATTATGAGTTAGTATAAACTCAGATAAGTGAGGAATAAATATGGGTAATGAAATGATTGAAAGCAGGGATCCTCTTGAGCAAAGGCCTCAGGAATCCATTTTGAAAAACAACCATGATGTTTGGTTTTTAGAACCAACTCAAGAGTACAGCTATTTCAACTCTTTAACTTTGAATGAGGATTACCTGGCTTATTTTTATAAAAAATCAACGGTAATCAAAAAAACATTCATTCACAGTGTTATTCCAGGGTATGCCACATTGCTATATAACCTAAGCATTGCAAAAGAAATGGATATACCTGTGGAACTGCATGCAAGACATTTTGCCAAACATTTTATAAAAAGACTAAACAAAAATAAAGGTTTCTATGATTTACTGAAAAGTGCATTATTTAAAATACATGCCATTTCCAACCAACCTGAAATACTTCTGATAAGTAAAGAGAGATTGGTTATTAAATATATCAAACACTATAAATCTTATCTCAAAAATTTTCAACTATCAGATAGAGATATAGTTAAATGGATAAAAACTATCAATGGAACAATGGTTCAGCAGATAGGTGTTGAAATGTTCCAGGAAAATTATGAACATTTCATTGTTCAGAAATTTGAAAAAATTTACAGGAATAAGAGAAAAACAAAAGATACTTTTTTTGAAACAACTGGTGAATTAAACTAAAACCTCACTGCTAAACAACTTCAAATTAAAAGTTAAAAAGATGAAAACACAATTAATAGCAATAAAAAGAATGCTGGGATTAACACTGAGTTTGTTTATTTTGGCATCATTTTCTCTTTTTGCACAGGAGAAAATGAAGATTACGACTTCTTCTGATGAAGCAAAAATGTTATATGATCAGGGAATAGAAAACCACGAGATGTTTAAATACCCAAAGGCACTTAAATATTTTAATAAAGCAGTTGAAATCGATCCCAAATTTGCAATGGCTCATCTCTACCTTTCTTTGTTACAAAGCGGGGATCCAGAGCTTGAAAAAAAGCACCTGCAAAAAGCAGTTGAATTAAAAAACCAGGTGTCTGAAGGGGAAAAAAATATGATTCTATATGTGAAAGCATCTGAAGAAGGGGATGAAATGGCCATGAAACAGCATATTAAATCACTGGAGTTAAAATATCCGGAAGATGAACGAGTTATCAGCATGACCGGATGGCATCACTACACTACAGAGAACTATTCTGATGCGCTATCCTGCTTTAAAGATGCTGTTGATATCAATAACCTTTACCATCCTGCATATAATATGTTGGGTTATACTTATTGGAAATTAGGGAATATAGAAGAAGCAGAAAGCTCATTCCTAACATACATTGAGCTAGTACCAGATATAGCTAACTCACATGATTCATATGCCAGCTTCTTAAAAAACCAGGGTAAATTTGGAAAGGCTACCGAAGAGTATAAAATGGCCCTGAATTACGAGCCAAAATACCCGGCAAGTCTAAAAGGACTCGGTGATATTTATCTGTTTAAAGGGAGTTATGGTCTTGCCCGTGAGTATTACAAAAAATATGCGGAATCAACAGATAATAACAACAATAAATTCTATGGTCTCCTTTTGGAGGCATCTGTTGAGCTTCATAATAACAATGCTGAAGAAGCCCTGGCTATCATGGATGAATATATCCAGATGGCAGAAAATAAACAATTACCCTTCCAAAAAATTAATGCAATCGCTTATAAAGGTTACATCTTAACAGAAACAGGAAAACCTGAAGAAGGGCTTGAATACTATATGAAGGCGTCTGACATAATTGAATCAGCTGAGATGAGTGAGAAACTAAGGGAAAGAATGCGAACCAATGCTCAGTTATGGAGATTCTATGCCCTTACATCTAACGATAATATGGTAAAAGCAGGGCAAGAACAGGAAAAATGCAAACAAATGCTTTCTGAAAAAGGAAGTGCTTATCAATGGAAGAGGTTTAATTCTATCAGTGGATTACTGGAAATAAAAAAAGGTAATTACGAAAAAGCCAGAAATTATTTGGCAGAAGGAACCAATAATCCAACAAACTGGTACTATACCGGGCTTGCATGGGATCTTTCCGGGAATACCACAAAAGCACATGAATATTACCAGAAAGTCATTAATTATTATGAGAACTCTATTGAATTGGGAACATCAAGAAATAAAGCAATGGCCTGGATAAAAGAATAAATTCTATATCCTGTTATAGAATTTCTTTTTTTATTTCAAATCTTAAAAACAAAAAAAATGAAACTTAAACTAAACATCCACAGCAAAATACCCGGGGTTATATTTATATTATTACTCTGTGTATCTTTTGCGCTCCAAGCGCAAGAAAAAGTACCTATAACAACATCCTCGCTGGAAGCAAAACGTATATTCCTGCAGGGTAGAAATTACATAGACCTATATCAGTTTCCTGAGGCAGCGGAACGGTTTGAAGAAGCAATTCAACTTGATAAACCATTTGCTTTAGCCCATCTTTATTTATCTATTGCCAAAACAGAAGCGACTGGCTATGAAGAAAAACCCTTAAAGATGGCTGTAAAATACGCTGATCAGGTCTCTGAAGGCGAGCGTCACATGATTTACTATGCAAAAGCAGTAACAGAAAAAAACAATCTCGCCATGAATCAGCATATTGAAAAGCTGAGAAACCTGCATCCTGGTGATGAGCGAGTGCATGTCTGGATTGGTAGATATTATTATGACAACGAAGATTATAATAAAGCGCTAAAACATTTTAAAAAAGCAACTTCCATTAATCCGAATTATCATACTGCTGTAAACCTCACAGGATATGCATACCTGGCAATGAATTTTTTTGATGATGCCAGAATGACTTTCAGGAGTTATCTAAACATGGTACCGGATGTTGCAAACCCCTATGATTCATATGCTGAATACCTATTAAAGAAAGGAAAATTTACACCAGCCATAAAATATTTTAACACGGCATTGGAATATGATTCAAAATTTGTATCCAGTTATAAAGGCCTTGCTGATGCATATCTGTTCAGAGGCGATTTTTGGAGAGCAAGAGAAAATTATCGAAATTATTATAAGAAAGCCATCAATAACGACCAAAAATTTCATGCTCTCCTGATGCAGTCTTCTATTGAACTTCATGAGGATAACATTGATGCAGCTTTAAAGGTGTTAGATAAATACATTAAACTTGCTGAAGAAAATAACCTTCCATATTACAAGATTAATGGAGTGGCTTATAAAGGTTATGTTTTAGCTGAAAGAGGACGATCTCTGGAAGGAATGAAATATTACCAAAAAGCTTCAAAAATGATAGAAGATGAAGTCGAAGATGACAATTTGAGGAGCAGATTGTTAACACGTGCAAAGCTCTGGAATTTTTATGCATTAACGACAAATGGCAATATAGATGAAGCAGAAGTTGCCAATACTAAATGCATGGTCGACTTAAGAAAAAATGGTAATAATGATCAGTGGAAGATGTATCACCGACTTCGTGGGATAATGGAAATCAAGAAAGGAAATTATGATGAAGCAAAATCTCACCTGGCGGAATCATATGACAATCCTGTAACGTGGTATTATATGGGATTGGCATGGGAAAATTCCGGTCATGATAAAAGAGCAAAGAAATACTATGAAAAGGTTGTTGAACACTACGACAATTCAATTGAACTGGCAACACTAAGAAACAAAGCTGTTGCTGCTCTTAAAGAATAAATAAAAGGGAATGATGAAAGAAAGGCTGTTCAAAAAGGATTTTTTATTTTGATGAATATCCGTGGGGATTTTGTGCAGCCTTTCACTTGCTTTCATTTTTTCATTTTAGTACCTTGTATTCAAATAAGTCACTAAATGAAAAACAGATACATTGATTATTTCAAGAAAGCAAATATTAAGACAATTTCTCCTCCCTATTATTTGAGGGAATACATTGACCAATATATACTTTTTCAAAATTACTCTCACAACTTTAACGACTTGTTCATAAGAGCTTTACCAAACGGCAAAGTTTCTTTAATTATTCTTTTATATAACAATAAAGTTCTTTGTAATGTAAATAGTAACAAGGAAAAGCTATCAAATTTTGTTTTTGGAATATTTGAGCCCCGACTAAGTCCTTATTTTAAACCACTTACGCATTTCAGCCTTTTTAAAGGTATATCTGTATCTTTCACATATACAGGTGTGCACAAGATAGTAGGTATTCCATTAATTCAAACGACAAATGAAATACTTGATTTTGATTTACTATTCAGTAATAACGAAACGTTAATTTTAGAAAAGATAAATACTACAGAATCAGACACAGAAAAAATAAATTTACTAAATCATCTTTTTATTGAGATTATCGATAAAAATAATTGCAAAATACCAAAAAACCTGAATCACATATCTAAACTGCTAAATAATAAGCGAGGAAGATTGACTATTGATGAAATTTCTAAACATATCAATTTATCATACAAATCTCTATATCGCTTATTTAGCAATCATATAGGCATAGGACCGAAAACATTCTTAAAAATCTTAAGATTTAACCAGGCATGTAGCTTGCTAAGAGACAACAGCTTGTACAACTGGCAGGAACTTGTCTACCATTGCGGGTATTATGACCAGGCCCATTTCATCAATGAATTCAAAGCAATCATGAAAGAAACACCCCACCATTTTTTGGATGAAAGCCAGGGACATTTCTATCATAATCGTGCTTTCTCTTTCAAATAAAACTTATTGAACGCACTTCTATATATTCCAGATGTAAGTACACTAAAGAGTATCTTGTAACTATCAGGAAATTATC
>CAYWSJ010000158.1:0-5120 GCA_964461045.1 uncultured Bacteroidales bacterium
TACCTGATTCTTTCTATAGGTATTATCCTGGTTTACATGGTTATGGCAGCCCAGTTTGAATCGTTTAAAGACCCTTTCATCATTATGTTTGCAATACCATTCACATTTGTAGGCATTATCTGGGCATTTTTCGTAACCAACCTGACATTAAGTGTTACAACATTCATCGGTGTAATCATGTTAATGGGAATTGTAGTAAACAATGGTATTGTGCTGGTAGACTATACCAAACTCCTGAGAAAAAGAGGTCATGGATTAATGGACGCTGTTATTGAAGGCGGACGTTCAAGAATGAGACCTGTTCTTATGACTTCTTTCACAACCATGCTGGGAATGTTACCAATGGCATTAAGTCAGGGAATGGGAAGAGAAATGTATTCTCCCCTTGGAGTAACAATAATAGGAGGTTTGCTTGTATCGACTGTAATAACACTCATACTCGTACCAACCATTTATTCAACATTCCATATAAAAGCAGCTAAAAAAGAAAAATAAAAATCTTAGATTATGAAAATGATATATGTTTCCTGTAATGTAAGTGTTCGAGAGCCTCTGATAAATATGCTGGAAAAGAATGAAATTAAAGATTATCAGATCATTGAAGAAGTTCCTGCGAAAAACGTAAAAGGAGCCCCCAGGCTAAACACGGCAGTATGGCCAAGTCATAACTCCTCTATATTCATGCAATTCAGAGATGACGATAGAGCCAGGGAAATTCTTAACACCATAAAAGAATTCAACAAAGAAGCTTATAATGAAAATGAACTCGTTATGGCTTGTATGTGGACACTGGACGATTATTTTTACGATTAATCCTAAATTCAGGTTAAAAAACATCGGTATAAATCAAATGAGGTTTTCACCCGATGTTTTTATATATTTGGTAATGAATAAAAACCAAAATCTCAGGATTATGAAAAAATTGCTTTTTACACTTTTTATAGCAGGACTGGTTAGTACATTCTCTTATGGTCAGAAGAAAGAAAATAAAGTTATTGGCTATTGGCTTACAGAAGAAGGAGAATCACAGGTTCATATTTTTAAAGACAATGGAAAATTTCATGGCAAAATTGTCTGGCTGGAAGAACCTTACGAAGAAGACGGAACACCCAAACAGGATGATGAAAATCCAAAGGAAAAACTTAGAGACAGAAAAATATTAGGCCTGCAGTTACTCAAAAACTTTGAGTATGATGAAGATGATGAAAGATGGGAAGATGGAAAAATTTACGATGCAAAATCTGGAAACACCTATAAGTGCCGGATGTGGTTTGAAGACGGCTACGATAAGCTTTACATAAAAGGTTATATTGGAATCTCCGTAATTGGCAGGACCACAAAATGGACCAGGGAAGCAAACAAACGTTCTCTGTAATTTAAAGAAGCATTTTTTTAAAATCACCCGGAGATTTATAACTTTGTCAACCATTCAGGAGAGATGGCAGAGAGGTCGAATGCGGCGGTCTCGAAAACCGTTGTCCGGCAATCGCCGGACCGGGGGTTCGAATCCCCCTCTCTCCGCATTTTAATATCCTTTTAGACATTATTTTTTGTCGTAAGGAACACAAATAATACTAAACATTTTTTTTGTAATTTTGTACCAACATTACAAACGTTCTCTAAAACAATTATAATTAGTTCCAGGGGTGCTTGTTCAACCTGAGCAGGCTGAGAGTATACCCTTAGAACCTGATCTGCTTAATGGCAGCGCAGGGAACCGGAATATAATGAGATATAATTCATTATAGCCGTTTGGCTGGGCTGCAGGAGCACAGGTAAACGGCTTTTTTTTATTATTAAAACTCATTGTCATGAAAACAAAAACCAACACAAAGAAATCACTATCATTCGACCAGTATGCTAATAAGTATGACGCATGGTTTATGGAAAATGAAAACCTTCTGAAATCAGAAGTGGCCTTAGTGGCACATGCACTCGGAAATCCGGGCAGAACACTTTCCATAGGTTGCGGTAGTGGATTATTTGAATACTTTCTGAAAAAAGATTTTAATATAGAAGTTAATGAAGGAATTGAACCCTCTGAATCTATGGCTGAAATAGCCAGGAAACGTGGTATGGAAGTTCGAATTGGAACTGCAGAGGAAAGCTCTTATGGTGAAGAAGAATATGATACAATTCTCTTCAACGGAACTCCAAGCTATATAAGTGATATTAACACTGCCTTTGAGAAGGCCTATTATGCACTAAAGAAAGGAGGCAGAATAATCGTTATTGATGTTCCCAAAGAGGGCTCTTTTGCCATGTTATATAACCTGGCAAAAACTGTAGGTTCATGGGAAGATATCGTTTTTAAAGGGGTCAAACCCGGTTCGGTTTATCCGATTGAATTTGTAAAAGATGCTAATTGGAGAACGACTCTTGAAAAGGCAGATATTTTAAAATCTATAGGTTACATAAATTTCTATTATGCACAAACCCTTACAAAGCATCCTCTTTATTCAAACGAAGAGTTTGAAGAACCTCAGCAAGGGTATGAAAAAGGAGATTATGTAGCCATTGTTTGTGAAAAATAAAAATTAATATGATTATGGTACAAAAAGAACAATTCATAAAAGACCTTGAAAAACTAAGACAAAATGCACCTTTGGTTCACAACATTACAAATTATGTGGTAATGAATACAAGTGCCAATTCTCTCTTATCAATAGGTGCCTCACCTGTAATGGCTCATGCTATTGAAGAGATGAGAGAAATGGTTTCAATTGCCAGTGCATTGATGATAAATATCGGAACCCTGAGCAATAAATGGGTAGAAGCAATGTTTCTGGCAGGAAATGAAGCCAAAGCAAAAGGTATACCGGTGATTCTTGATCCGGTAGGTGCTGGTGCAACCTCTTACAGAACCGATACAGCAAAAAAGCTCATAGAGGATGTACAACCAGATATAATCAGAGGCAATGCATCGGAAATTATGGCACTGGCAAAAGCAGGCATTCAGACAAAAGGAGTGGACAGCACTGCTGAATCAGACTCTGCTCTGGATATAGCCAAAGAAATGGCAAAAAAAACAGGAGCAGTAATAAGCATTAGCGGAAAAACTGATTATATTACAGACGGGGAAACTGTACATTCTGTTGAAAAAGGACATCCACTGATGGGAAAAATCACAGGAACAGGGTGTGCTGCCTCATCAATTTCAGGCGCTTTTGCAAGCATCAACAACAATTATCTTGAAGCAGCGACTGAAGCAATGATCGCTATGGGAATTGCCGGTGAAATGGCTGGTGAACAAGCCGATGCCCCGGGAACTTTCCAGGTTAAATTTCTCGATTCTTTATATAAAATGGATGAAAAAGAGATAGGAAAAAGATTGTAAGTGATGCGCAAAAAAGATTTAAATATAGACCTTTACCTGGTCACCGACAGGGGACTGTCGCTTGACAGGCCCCTTGACTGGGTAGTGGAAAAGGCTGTCAAAGGCGGAACAACCATTGTCCAGCTCAGAGAAAAAGACATTGAAACAAGAGATTTTATTGAGCTGGCTAAAAACCTAAAATCCATCCTCAAAAGATACAATGTTCCGCTTCTGATCAATGACCGGATTGATATTGCCCTTGCAACAGGTGCAGACGGTGTTCATATAGGCCAGTCGGACATGCCTTACAAGGAAGCGAGAAGATTGCTGGGTAAAGATGCCATTATAGGTCTTTCTGTAGAATCGATTGAACAAGCAAAAGAAGCAAACGAATTTGATGTGGATTATGTGGCCATCAGCCCGGTATACACAACCCCTACCAAAAAAGAATTAAAACAGGACCTGGGACTTGAAGGAGTAAGAAAAATCTCTGAAATTTCACGGCACCCTTCTGTTGGCATTGGAAGCATTAAAAAACATAACGCAGGAGATGTCATAACAGCAGGAGCCGATGGAATAGCTGTTGTATCCGGAATATGTTCTGCAGACGATCCGCAGAAAGCAGCCGGAGAACTCCTATATGAAGTGCATAAAGCCAAAAATTTGGCTAAATAGGTTTTTTTCAAGAACTTTATACAATTATCTTAAAAATCAATATAATACAATGAAGCTTTCAAGCATTGGGGAATTCGGATTAATTGAAGAATATATTGCCCCTGAATTTAAAAACCTGATTCAAAAACACATGACCGGAATCGGAGACGATTGTGCTATCATTCCGGTAGGTAAGACAACCAGTCACCTCTTCACCACCGACATGCTGATTGAAAAAACACATTTCCTGAGAGAAAAAATTAGTCCCTTCCAGTTGGGATTTAAATCACTGGCTGTAAATCTGAGCGATATTGCAGCTATGGGAGGCAAACCAATTTCTTCATTCCTTTCTGTTGGTCTACCCGAAGAGATTGACATAGAATGGATTAAGGAGTTCATGAGAGGGTATAAAGATCTCAGTGAAAAAGAAAACACCCCTCTGCTAGGAGGAGATACAACCAAATCGGAAGACAAAATAATAATTAACGTAGGAGTTACCGGTGAAATTCAAAATGATAGGATTAAACGAAGAAATGCAGCGAGAGAAGGTGATATAATCTGTGTTACAAACACACTTGGAGATTCAGCAGGAGGATTGCAATGCATCCTGAACAATATCAGAATTTCTGAAAAAAATCAAAAATTATTCGACCAGCACCTCACCCCCTATCCTCATGTAAAAGAAGGACAATGGCTCGCAGAAAGAGAAGAGGTACACGCAATGATTGACATTTCTGATGGACTTAGCTCCGACTTGATGCACATTCTTAAAGCATCCAATGCAAAAGCACATATCGAAGTGGAAAAAATACCCATGACAAAAGAGCTTATTGAAACCGCTGAAAAACAAAACTGGAACAGCCTTGAAATGGCCGTTTCCGGTGGAGAGGATTATGGTCTGTTATTAACAATAGATAAAAACGCATTTTCTTCAGTAAAAAAAGCCTTTATCAGAGAATTCCAGAAAGAATTATTCCCTGTAGGTGAAATCGTCACAGGTGAGGCCAAAATTCAATATTTTAAAGAAAACAAACCCATAGATAATATCCGGAGAGGGTATACACATTTCTAAACCTCCTTTAAATATGGAAGAAACAAAAAAATATAAAAAAGCAATAACCATTGCGGGTTCCGACAGCGGCGGAGGAGC
>CAYWSJ010000159.1:0-4969 GCA_964461045.1 uncultured Bacteroidales bacterium
ATGGCAGAGAACTTTGATCCACAAAACGGTGAAACAGCGGTCGATATTGGTAAAACCCTGACTGTTACATTTGATCAAAAGATATACGAAAATGATTTTACTGGTATCACTGTAGCTGGAGCTAACCAGGGTGCTGTTAGTGGTGTGAATGCTACAATTTCAGGAGATAAACAACTGAAGATTTTCCATGACGATCTTGCAAATCATGAAGAGTATACAGTTACTATACCAAGCGGAACTGTAATTAACGATGAAGGAGTTACCAATCAGAGTGAGATTTCATGGAGTTTTACCACAATTTATGCAACCCCCATGGCAGAGTCATTCAGCCCTGCCAATGGTGCTACAGAAGTACCCGTATCAGGTATGCTTACAGCGAAACTTAATGTAATGGTAGATTCTATTTCATTCGGAGGTATTTTACTGGAAGATAATTCCGGAAACATTGTTGGAATAGATTCTTCCGAATTGAATGAAACAGATACTACTATTATTATTTATTATTCAGGACTTAATTATAGTACGGAATACACCGTTAATATTCCTGGTGGTGCTGTGGAAAATCTCGATGGAGTAGCTAACAATCCGATTACATGGTCATTTACGACTCAGGATGTTTATACAGTAACGTTTTATATATCAGACGAAAACGGCACTGTTCTCTCTGATGCAACCGTTGAGATAAATGGTGGTACTTATACATCAAACAGCAATGGTGTTGCTACAGTTGATCTGCCGAATGGTACTTATGATTACGTAATTTCCAAAACAGATTATGAAACAATTGACAGTACTTTAACAGTTTCCGGTTCTAATGTATCGGTTGATATTGATATGGTATCAACAATAACGAATCTGAAAACTCTTGAAGAAGCTGGAATTAATGTTTATCCAAATCCTTCAGACGGATATTTTACTATTGAAAACAGGACTAATAATTCATTTAATCTGCAAATCATAAATCTTGCAGGAAAAGTA
This sequence comes from uncultured Bacteroidales bacterium, assembly GCA_964461045.1. Classification (GTDB taxonomy): domain Bacteria; phylum Bacteroidota; class Bacteroidia; order Bacteroidales; family UBA12077; genus JAGXLC01. The sequence goes on from CAYWSJ010000159.1 coordinate 979, forward strand.
ATTTATCAAAAGGATCTGAATGAAAGGACAGAAAAAATAGATATAACTGATTACTCAGATGGTATCTATTTTATAAAACTTTATGAAGGAAATCGTATAGTAGTTGGAAAGATTATAAAAAAATAGGCAGTTCTATAGTTTGTTAGTTAAACCCGGGGACTCCCCGGGTTTTTTTATTTTTATTTCTAAGTTAATCAGTTGCTTTAATAATTTTTGAAAAGAATAAAAAAACAGTAATTTTGTCTGATAATATAAACCTGTAAAATCAAAACAAATGAATTTAGTTGATTTATTACGAGACGGGAAAAAGCTCGTTTTCTTTTTTATGCTGTTTTTAATTTCCGGGAATCTTTGGGCACAATCAGAGAAGGCAATTGAAAAAATAGCTAAGGAAACAAAAGTTGAGAAATTAAAAAAACAGGGAATTAAACATAAAAAAGAAGCCCTTCGTGAAAAACAGGAAGCTGTTGAAATGGCGAAGAAAAAGGGATGGATTATAAGGAAAGAATTTGAGAATGGTGGCGTCATGGAGATACAAAGAATAGAGGATGGCAAACCAATTTATTATATTACCCACAATATTGATGCTGCATATACCATTTCTACCAATGAGGTATGGAGTGGAGGAGATGCCGGGCTAAACCTCTCAGGTTCCGGCCTGATGGCTGGTGTTTGGGACGGAGGAGCTGTGCGTGTTTCTCACCAGGAGTTTGAAGATAGGGTAAGTAAAGGGGATGGAGCCTCATCATTAAGCGATCATGCCACGCATGTTACCGGAACTGTCTGTGCAGCCGGAATTACAACAGATGCAAAAGGAATGGCCTATGAGGCAAATGTGAAGGCCTATAACTGGACATCTGATTACGGTGAGATGAGTGTAGCAGCTTCTGATGATGGTTTGTTGCTTTCAAATCATTCTTATGGTATTCCGGCCGGTTACAGTTGGAACGGTAGCAATTGGACCTGGTATGGAGATGAAAGCATAAGTTCAGAAGAAGATTATAGTTTTGGTTTTTATAATAATGAGTGTTCCTACTGGGACCAGTTGGCATTTGATGCACCTTATTATTTAATGGTAATCTCAGCAGGAAACGATAGAGGTGAAGGACCTGATGATGGTTCTTACCCCCAGGATGGTGCAGCTGATGGCGGTTATGACTGCATTGCCGGCAAAGCACTGGCTAAAAATGTACTGGCAGTGGGGGCTACTTATGATTTGATTTCAGGATATACCGGGAACCCTTCAGAGGTAGGTCTTACAAGCTTTAGCAGTACAGGCCCGGCCGATGACGGAAGAGTAAAACCTGATATCTCTGCGAATGGTTATCAATTATATTCAACTACTTCCAGTGGAGATGATTCTTATGGAGCACAATCCGGAACTTCTATGTCATCACCAAGTGCAACCGGTTCTTTGCTCCTCCTGCAAGAACATTATGAAAATGTAAATGGAGAAAATACCTATATGAAATCCGCTACCTTAAAGGGGTTGGTGATTCATACTGCAGATGAGGCAGGTGCAAACCCGGGCCCCGATTATAGATTTGGCTGGGGATTAATGAATACCGAAAAAGCTGCTGAGGTTATTTCAGAAATGAATCAAAAATCATTTATTCTTGAGGAAACTTTAGTGGAAAATAACACATATAAATTACTAGTATATTCTGAAGGGAACAGCCCTCTGAATTTAACTATGGCCTGGACGGATCCTGCAGGAACCCCCGTTAGTCCACAGCTTGATCCGACCACTCCAATGTTGGTTAACGACCTGGATGTTACAATAGAATCACCATCCGGGACTGTCCATTATCCATATTATCTTGATCCGGCGAATCCTTCAGCAGCAGCTCAGACAGGAGTGAATGATGTTGATAATGTTGAAAAAATTGAAATAGATTCCCCTGAAGCCGGGATATATGAAGTTACAATTACTCATAAAGGGAGTTCGCTTGAAAATAATCAGCAGGACTTTTCTCTTATTATTTCAGATATTATTGCTAACAGTCCGGGAAATTTTGGAGCCACAGCCCTTGGAACAACAGAAACCAAATTGACATGGGACAAAAATGTCAATCAGGATGATGTGATGCTCGTTTCATCACTTGATGAACTGGCAGGAAGTCCGACACAGGGGAATTCCTATGTTGCCGGTGATTCAATAGGTAATGGGGAGGTAATTTATATTGGCCCTGATACAAGCTTTGTTCATGAATTTCTGCAAAGCGGGACTTATTACTATTATACAGCCTGGTCTGTTGATGAGAGTAATAACTTTTCTGCTCCTGTAGAAGCTTCTGTCCAAACTGAATATGATGTTATCTTTTCTGATGGTTTTGAGACCGATAAAGGATGGAATATTATTGATGAATTTGAAATCTCAATGCCACAGGGTTTAGGAGGTAGCGAGGGTAATCCTGATCCTAATTCAGCATATGAAGGAATGAAAGTTTTAGGTTCTGATTTAACCGGCTTGGGTGGATCAGGAGGAAATCCCGAAGGTGACTATGCAGGCGCATTAAACGACAGAGAATACCAGGCAGAAAGTCCGGTTATTAACTGTGAGTATTATAGTGAAGTTAATTTGCATTTTCAGAGGTGGCTGAATGTGGAGAATCCGGAGTTTGATACAGTGCAAATTGATGTAAGTGCAGATGGAGGAACTACCTGGCAAAATATATGGTACAACAGTAAAGAATATACAGAATCGTCGTGGAATAAACAAACACTTGATATTTCCTCTTATGTAGATGATTCCAGCCAGGTTCAGGTACGTTATACAGTTGGAGAAACAGATTTTGGAGGTTTTTATAGTGGCTGGAATATTGATAATTTTAAAATAACAGGAAAAATCCCGAGATATTCTCTAACCTATCTGGTGAAGGATGGAAGTGATAATCCAATCGCGAATGCCTATATTGAAATGAATGGTAAAAGTGGTATGACAAATTCTTCGGGCTATTTGACAATAAATGGTGTTAAAAAGAGTAAAGATGTTCCATATACCGTACGTAAAGAAAATTTTAATAACTATACGGGAACCTATGATGTGATAAATGACAATGATACGGTTGAAGTTATAATGAGTGCGGGAACAGCAACCTTTGAGGTGGAATTTACAGTGATGGATGGAGATGTACCAGTTTCAGGCGCTTCTGTTGATTTTAACAGTCAGAACAAAACAACAAACACTTCAGGTGTAGCCACTTTTACGGGAGTGGAAGTTGGGAATAATCTGTCTTACATGGTTACAAAGGATACAATCACAGAAACAGGAAGTGTGGATGTAGTTGACAGGAATGTGGAAGATACTGTTTATTTTACCTATGAAGTTTCCTTTTATGTAAAAGATACAGATAATAGTCCCATTGATAACGCTACAGTAAGCTTGAATGGGTATGGCGATTCTACAACAAATGTTAATGGAGCAGTAACATATAATGATGTTGTGGCAGAAGAAAATCTAAGCTATACCGTTACTGCAACTGACTATTCTCAAAAGTCCGGAACAATAAATGTTAGCGCTAATACTGCTGAAACAGTTCAGCTTCTTCCAAAAGGTAATTCAGTTACTTTCAATGTGGATAATGGAACAGATCCTCTGGAAAACGTAAAAATTCAAATAGATAACAGAATCTTATATACAGATGCCAGTGGAACTGCAACATTTGATACAACCGAAGGAACTTATAACTATACCATGACAAAGGATCATTATTACCAGGAAACAGGAACAATCAATGTGGCCGATCAGGATATTACTGAGAATGTAACAATGAACAGGGCTAATCAGGTTGAATTTTCTGTTACAGGTGATAATGGCAGTATAGGAAATGCACTGGTTGACATGGGTAGTGAAAGCTACTATACAGATGCCAATGGTATAGTTGCTTTTGATACCATTAACGGAGATTACATCTATACAGTTTCTAAGGACGGGTATAACGAGGAATCCGGTGATTTTACAGTTATGAATAAAGATACCACACTTAAT
>CAYWSJ010000160.1:0-4910 GCA_964461045.1 uncultured Bacteroidales bacterium
TATTTTTTTGGTTTGTAGCCCCCTCGAACTATATCACGGTTTGACAGGAAAATACCTCGCACTCTGTCATTAGCCATTCAACTTTCCGTTTAGACAAAGGTTATAGATAGCAACATTTGATACGATATAAAAAAATTATCGGCTCCGTTGAGGAACACCAATTAATAGCACAAAATTAAGTCGTAACAACCGAGGTTATTAGCCATGCAGAAAATCTATCAGATCCACCCCAATCTCGATGTAAAATTTTAAATTTGACAGTCTAAAACAAAGCATGGTAAACAAATAATTAATGAATAATCCGGAAAATGCATCCCGATGGCTAAATAAATGGTTATATGAGGCAAAGTGGGCATATAGTTTCGCTGCGGTGTTTACAATTGCAAGTGCCGGTTGTTTTGTTTTCTTTAGTTGGTATTTATCGGAGTTTGCTGCTAATTGGCTTACCGGCGATCAGATTTTTTCGCACAAACTGCTGTATGCATTTGCATTTCTGACAGGCAGATATGTTTTTGCCCATTTTTCATCTGTAATAAACTACCGCGCAGGAGATTCCATTGTTTCCAAAATCAAAAGGAAATTATATCCACGCCTGCTTCATGATAACCGGTCAGACTCCATATCAAGTACTTTGCTAGTGACCAGGGTCAGTGATGACCTGAAACCTTTCTTCGCTTTTTTCATTCCGTATGCCATAGCTTCGGTTCTCGTTGTAGTGCTTTTATTAGTCATAAGTTTCTGGTTCGAATTTTGGGTCGGGTTAACATTGTTTATTACCATCCTTGTTATTCCGCTTTTGATGAAAATGATCGGCTCCGGCGCAACGTCACTTCATAAAAAACACATCAATCTTTTTATGAAATATTCGGCAGTCTTTTACAATCGACTTCAGACAATCGCCGAAATTGTCAATTTAGATAATTTGGATTCTCAATACCAGTTTTTATCGAAAAAAAGCAAGGCACTTAACAATGCAACAACAAACGTGATGAAGGTTGCCATTTTATCCTCGGCTGTATTGGAACTCTTTGTTTCAATTGCCATTGCAGGTGTTGCTATATACCTCGGATTAAGCCTCCTGGGAATCTTACCCGGTAGCAATTACGGAGAAGGTTATGATTTTCATATTGCATTGTTTTTACTTATCCTGGCTCCTTATTTTTTCTTTTATGTAAGGAAATTGGTGAGTGCTTACCATGACAGAAACAAAGCGCTGGCGTCTGCCAAATTACTGATCCCCAAATTAAATAACAACAGTGAAATGCCTTTTGCTGTTAAAAATGAAAAATTAAAGAGGCTAGCAATCCATGATTTGAGTTACGCCTATCCCGATAGCATGTTAAAAGTGCTGCATAATATTCACCTTGAGTTTCCCGGGAAAGGATTGGTGTTGGTAAAAGGAATATCAGGATCGGGAAAATCCACGTTACTGAAAATCCTTTCCGGGAATTTGACAGTTCAGGATGGAAAAATCTCGGTGAACGGGAACAACAATCTATGGTCGGCACAGTGGCTTAAAGTAAATTCATCATACATGAATCAGTTTCCTTTCATTTTCAATGGCACCCTGCGATACAATGTGTTTCTCGGTAAGGAATCTGAAACGAATGGATATTATCCCGATTTTTTAGACAAGGTGCTGGCAAAAAAAGAGGATGGATGGGAAACCATGTTAAGTCATAATGGGAAACAGCTTTCAGGAGGAGAAAAGCAACTGGTCACGCTTGCCCGGATGATGCTTCACCCAAGACCCATTGCGATTTTAGACGAACCCACGGCAAGTCTGGATACCGAAACTGTCGGAATCATCCTGGATCAAATTGAAGGAATGTCACAAAACAAGCTGCTGATCGTTGCATCACACGAAGAGAGGTTTGAGGCAATTGCAACTAAAGTTTTAAATTTAAACTGGGGAGAACAAATGGATGATGCATAAATTTATATTCAGACATATCATATCCCCCCTGTCTGGCAGGTGGCTGAAAGGCATTTTTCTGCTTCTTCTCTGGACGGTTTCTTTCATTGCACTTCCTGCAATTTCAGGTTGGTTTCTTGCTTCCTGCAGCTTAGCTTTCATTACGGCAAATACGCTATTCTCTTATATGGCTCCTTCCTCTATTATCCGGTTACTGGCGCTGTTACGTACGGCAACAAGATATTTTGAGCGTCTGGAAAATCACAAAACAACCTTAAAGGCTCAACAAAGCTTGCAACTTAAGATATTCCGGGCAGTAGCACGATTCCCTTATTTCAAAAAACAAGTCAATAACAATTCGTCCATACTGGAAAACAGCACTTATGGGATTGATATGATTTTAAACCATATTCTTCTTTGGCTTTTACCGTTTACAACACTCATTATTTCAGTTGGCATCTATTTCTTCTTTTTAAATGTCTTTTCAACAGTAATAGCCCTTGAATTTTTGATTTCATCGGCCATCATCTTGTTTGTTATTCCGCAGTTCATTTTGATTAATAACCGAAAACTCTACGCAAAGCTTAAGCAAAAAAGGGAAGAAAACAACCAGGACCTTATTCAGAGTTTCAGAGGCCGGATAGAGATTTCTAAATACAACCTGGAGAGAAAAGCCCTTAAACAGCAAGAAGAAAGCATGTTGAAGATCGATCGTTTGGAGAAAAAATTACAAACGAATTCGTTTTCTTTGCAAATGATCGTTGGTTTTGGTTTTAGCTGTATTGCTCTTTTTGTTCTTTGGAATTCAGGTAATTACAATATTGATGCACCTTTGGCAATAGGTATTTTCTTTGGTATTATGGCACAGGCTGAATTGTCGGAAATGCTTTTCTCGGCCAAATCGGAAAAAAGTTCGGTTGTGCAACAAATCAAAGAAATTGATTCGATTATCAACAAGGAAGATCAAGCCGGTACGAATGTCCGGCGTAATTCGAATTTCGATAGAATTGTTTTAAAAAATGTCTGGGCAAAAATCCCGGAAACACCTGTACGTATTAACGGAATTAGCTTAGAAATCCTAAAAGGAGACTGGATAGCCCTTTATGGAGAAACAGGAAAAGGAAAGACCACCTTTTTAAACAGTCTTTTTTATCCTGAATACCGGCAACATGGCGGCATATTATGGAATGGCAATACAGAAATACTGCATTTGCCAGTTCCTCAATGTATTTATGTTACCCAAAAAGCCTATTTGCTTACCGGAACCTTGCGTGAAAACTTTGAGGGATATAATGATGAGGAGATCAAGCAAGTATTGAAAACCGTTGATCTGAAAAGCTGGTATTTGTCACTCCCGAATGGTTTAAACACTTGGTTAGGTGAGAATGGAGAAACCCTGAGTGGAGGACAACGCAAAAAATTGTTACTGGCACAGGCATTGCTCAAAAAACCGCAACTATTGGTGGTTGATGAACCGACAGCAGGAATCAATGCAGAAAATGCAATGGCTGTTTTTCAAAATATTAAACGCCAATATCCTGGCATGAGCATGCTTATATCCACCCACCTAAAAGATTTTAAATCTGAAGTTGATAAGATTGTGAGCATTTAATCGTTAACAAACCTATTATTTTTCAAATATTTTGTTTATTTTTCAACTATCTCAGCTGATTAATGTGAAAAAACACACAAGGATGCAGGAATTTGAAAGGTAATACAAGAAATAAATGTCGGACAGTTAGTTGGTTAGGCTTTTATTTCAAAACCGCCACAAGCCATTTGCCGATTCTTGTTTTAATACCATTTAAACATAAGATTATGAGAACACTTTTATTATCATTTATGGTCATTTTTATCCTCACTTCATGTAAAAGGGAAAAAAATGAAACAGATAAAGTACAAAAAAGTCAAACTGATAGCCTGGAAACAATCAACAAAAAAGCTCAAACCCCTTTGATACCAGGCAAACATAAAGTATCAAATGAAGATTTTGGAGAAACTATAAATTTAAAAGGAAAAGTTATTCCTGTTAAACCTGTTTTCCGTGTCTCGGGAAGCCAGATGATTGCCACTGATAGTATACTTTTTTTAAAAAACAGGAAAGATAATTTTTGGTTTATGGCATTTTCACTGCCTGGTTTGAATCATAAAAAAACATTTGGAACTAACGGAAAGGGACCAAATGAATTTATATTCCCCAGATTAGTTCCTGCCTCTTCCCAAAATAATTTCCCTTATATCTATGATAATGGAAACTTATATTCTGTAAAACCTTCGCTCAAAATAAAAAAGATTTCTCCAGATTTATCAATGAAAACAAAAGCTTATGACAACAAGCAAATATCTGTGTTTAATGATTCTCTTTTTTATTATGTACAAACCATAAGCAATACAAAAGCTATTTTTAAATATCAGGTTTTACAGGATACAACGTATATTAAGCAGATCTACGATCTTGCCTTCACTGATGATTATAATAATTGGGCAGCGTACATCGGTGACTTTGGTGTCAATTATGAAAAACAAAGGCTCGTTTATGCGTATAAGTACTTTAAGAGAATAATGTTTATGGATTTGCAAAACAATACGCGCAGAACGCTATTATTTGACAAGAAAGAACCTAAATCAGGGAATGCCAGGGATATGCTGAGTCCTGACAATGTAACTCATTACTGGGGGATCTCTCCTCAGAAAAATCATGTTTATTTCTTATATAGCGGCAGAACACCAATTGATGTGCATAATGAAAAAAAAGCAGGGAAAGGATACATTTATGCAGAACAATATGATTGGAATGGCAATCCCGTAAATAGATTTAAACTGGATCATTGGGGTTATTTTTGTGTGAATAAAGACGAAACAAAAATTTTCCTCCTCTCTACGGATAATGCTGATCCTTTTATTGTTTATGATTTACCGGAAAATTAAAATATTGTTGCCAAAATGCAGTAATGTGTCATTAAAATGTGTATAGAAAAGCCTGTAAAGCAAGTTA
>CAYWSJ010000161.1:0-4890 GCA_964461045.1 uncultured Bacteroidales bacterium
TAACACACAATAGAAATCTTTAGAGAAAATCCTTCCGTGTTATAATGAAAATAAATTTGGGGATAACCATATTATTTTATATATACTTACCCATTTTAATAAAAAGTTTCTTTTTGGCAATGGGTTTTCTGATATAATCATTACAACCTGCATCTATACTTTTTTTCGCATCGTCACTCATGGCATAGGCAGTTTGGGCTATAATGGGAACATCGCTGTGCCGGTCTGAAGCACGTATCTTTCTTGTAAGTTCCAGGCCTGTTGTATCGGGAAGTTTAATATCCATTAGTATGAGGTTAATTTCCGGATTGTTCAGAAAGGCTTCATATCCTTCTTCGCCTGTTTTACAAACAAGGACTTCAAATCCACCGGGTTCCAGCATCTCTTTCATGTATTCAAGGCTTGTAGGATCATCCTCTATGATTAATATTGTTCTGCCTTCACCGAAAGGCTGATCCTGTAATTCCTTCGTGCTCTCCTTATTTACTGTCTTTCGTCGGGTTTTATAAGGAAGGGTGAAATAGAAAACCGAACCCTCTCCTTCTTTGGATTCCACCCCCATTTGTCCGCCCATCAATTCTACCAGGTTTCTGGAAATTGTCAGTCCCAATCCTGTACCTTCATGACTTCTGCTTGTCGTAGCTTCTGACTGCCTGAACCGCTCAAAAATATATTCTTGCTCTTTTCTTGTGATACCTATTCCCGTATCTTTAACATAGAACAGCAACTGACCTTCAGAGTTAAATTCATATCCAAATTCTATGCTCCCCTCATAGGTAAATTTAAGGGCGTTGTTTAACAAATTATCCATGATTTGTCTGAAACGGCTGGGATCAGAGTATATAAAGCTTTTATCATCTTCAAGAGATTGATTTAATTTTAGTTGTATTTGACTTTTTCCTTTGATATTGAACTGATTTTTGTAAACCCTGTAAAGTTCTTTCATCACATCATTCAGACAAAAATCCTGATAATCCAGGGTTAACTGATTGGCTTCGATTTTTGATACATCAACAATGTCATTGATAATATTTAATAAATGACTGGCTCTGGAGTGAATGATATCAAGAAATTTTCTCTGTTTGGCCTGTGAAAATTCTTTTTCTTGTAACATCTGCGAGAAACCCATGATGCCATTCATGGGCGTTCGTATTTCATGGCTCATGTTGGCAAGGAAGGCTGACTTCAGGCGATCGCTCTCTTCGGCTCTTTCTTTGGCTTCAAGGAGTTCTTCATTGGTTTGTCTTAATTCCTCATTTATGTTCTCGTATTCTTCGTTTTGTGCTTTAATTTCTTCGTTACGCTCCTGAAGCAATTTTTCCGCTTTTTTGCGGTCGGTGATGTCCTCATTTATGCCCACAAAGTTTGTTATAGCTCCTTCACTGTTTACAATGGTTGAGATAACTGCTTTTACCCAATAGAGTTCGCCGTTTTTCTTCTTATTCAGAAATTCGCCCTCCCAGTCGTTGCCCGAAAGGATGGTATCCCAAAGCTCCTTGTAAAATGCTGCTGACTGATGGCCCGATTTTAAAATACCGGGGTTTTTGCCCTTCACATCTTCAAAACTATAACCAGTTAATTCTGTGAAGAAGGGATTGACATATTCAATAGCACCTTCCCTGTTGGTTATCATTACCGATACCGAACTTTGTTCAACGGCTCTGGAGAGTTTATTGACCACTTCTTCTGTGCGCTGCCGGTCAATAAACATACTTAGTTCATGGGCTACCAATTCCATAATTTCAATACTCGTTTGATCGTAAGCATTGGGCTTATCGTAGTTTTGAACCACAACAGCCCCAAATATCTCCCCTTCTACTTTTAAAGGAACGCCGAGCCATGCTTCGGAAGTAGTTCCGATTAATTCAATGATACCTTCTTCACGCAAGTGTAATATTTCCTTCTTTTGCAGAAGCAAAGGCCGGTTTTGTTTTATCAAATAGCCTGTAAGTGAATTTTTGGCAGGCCACTCCGGAATATCATCCATTTCATCTTTATCAACCAATGAGCTGAGCATCCCGGTTTCTTCATTATAGCGTGCAATTACAAAGTTTCTTGCATCAATAATGCTGTTCAGTTCATTTTGAACGGAATCAAACAGCTCATTCAGATTTCTTGTAGTAATGGTTGCCCGGGCAATGTTGTATTGCAACTCTTTAATCATTTCGGCTCTTTTGCGGTCGGTGATGTCCAGCGCAGTGAATGTAACGCCTTTGAAATAATCATTTTTATCGATGGGTGTGGAAGCCAGCAGTACATTAATGATTGTTCCGTCTTTTTTTTGCCAAAGTGTTTCCACTTTGCCAGTTCCGGTTTTACGAATTTGCTCATACTTTTCTTTTCCGACAAATTCATATTCTTCCGGGGAGGGATATAGTATTTGAGCATTTTTTTCAATAAGTTCTTCCCTGGTATATCCTGTCATATCGCAAAGACGTGGATTCACTTCCTTAAGCACCCTGTTCACAACAACACCAATACCCGCAGGGGCCACACGATAGATGCTGCGCATTTTCTCTTCACTCTCCTGTAGTGCTTTTTCGGCCTTTTTGCGGTCGGTGATGTCCTGAAATGAACCCTGTACTTTAATAATTTTGCCGTTTTCATTTTTCTCCGCCCTGCCGTTCGTCCGCACCCAAAGGCGTTTCCCATTCGCAGTGATTATTTCCATTTCTTCATCATAAGGAACGCCCTTTTGGGCACAATCATTGAAAACCTGTTTAATCTTATCGTGCCACTCAGGGGCATAGAAATTGATGGCTTCCTCTACAGGAGGCGCATACCCGTGTTGCACTTCATGAATATCTGCAACAGCATCCGACCAGGTTGCGACGTTTTTCTCTAAATCAACGCTCCAGCCACCAAAGCGGGCCGTTTCACCAGCGATCTGAAGAAGGGCATAATTTGAGCGCAACACTTCCTCTGCTTGTTTGCGGTCGGTGATGTCACGCACCCATTCCATAAACATTTCAACATTATTATCTTTATCAAGAATAGGAATAACACGGATATCAAACCATTTTCCGTCTGGCAGGCAGGTTTCTTCATGCAAGGGTTTCCGGATTTCCAAAACAGATTTTGCAAGACAGTCAGGACAAATATCATCAAAGTCCCGGTAAGTCTTATAGCATTTCGTATTTAATATCCGTCTGCTTTTCGGAACCGCAGCAAAACCTTTCCAGTTACTGTAAAGAATATCCATTTCGGTATTTTGAATCGATATCATATCAGGAACAACGCCGAGCATTTTTTGGAATCTCGCTTCACTCTCGCGCAGCGCTTCTTCAACCTCCTTACGCTCAGTAATGTTTCGTGTATTGAATAAGATCTGTTCCGGATTCCCTTTTTCATCCCTTAATATGCTTCCAATAGTTTCAAACCATAAATAGGTTCCGTCAAAGCATTTATTCCGGTATTCAACCATTCGGTCTTTACCGGTTTTCAAAAAATGAGCAAATTCTTCATTAACATAAGCAGCATCATCAGGATGCACAAAATCCAACACATTTTTTCCAATCAAATAATCGGTACCATACCCAAGTATTTCGTGTGATTTCCCGACTAAAGTAAAGTTGCCTTCCAAATCGGCTAATGCAATCAAATCGAAACTACTTTCAAAAACCCTTTGTAAAAGGTCTTTTCTTTCTTTTAATGCCTTTTCTGCATTTCTCTCTTCTGTTTTATCCTGCAAAACAGCCACGGCATACTTTACTTTACCCTTTTCATCTTTTATGGGAAACAGGGACTCGTGAAAAATCCTTTTTTCTTCCTTTGTATTCCATTTATTTTCTTTGGCTCCCAAATCATATTCAAACTCATGTTCATAAGTCTCTCCCCTGTAAACTTTCTCATACTTTTTATTTGCTCCCATTGCCTCAGAATAAGCATCAGTCAGAACATTGAACTGATCAATACCCTCTTCCATGTTGGGCAGACCAAGCAATTGTTTTTGGGCCGGATTCATCTCATAGGAATATCCCTCCCTGTCAAAAACCTGAATACCAAGGGGAAGGTTTTCCACAATCTTTTGATGCAGGAACCCGGACTGTTTTAACTGTTCGTTTTCTTTTTCCAGCGCTTTGATTCTCTTTTTTAATTGGGAAGGTTTGTCTGATTCCATAAAGCCTGAATTTATAGGTGATTATATTCGGGTCAGAAATAAAGCCGATTATATTTTATATACTCTAAAGGATATTTTAAAGTTACGAAAAATTATCTTTCAACACCTTATTTTAATAGACGAATTATTAGTTATTTCAGTGGATACAATCAGCCATTATATCCATTTTGAATTGTTCTGATAGAAGCTAATATTCCGGCTGTATGATTAATCTAAAAAGACTGATTAATAAAACATAACAATGGGCGGAAGCATTACAGCAAAGACAAACTTTCGTTGGAATAAATTACTTGTAAAGCCTTCAGGGATAAATACAGGGCTTTTACTCCTATTTCCTGTTTTACAAATTTTTTGTAACACCTTTTTAAATCCCTGTTAATTAGTGGTCATATAATGATTTTGGGTGTCCTAAAATCAGTAATCTTATAGTTATCAATAATTTATTTCTTTTTGCAATAAGAAAGCAAAAATTTAATGGGTTTTGTTTCATTAGAATAAAGTTTGATAATTAGTTTGACATTCAAAGACTTATATTTACTAAAGTCCATGTTTTTTTGTTTCCTCTACCATGTAAACCTCATGCTATAGTCATTGCCTTTTGTCTCCAGGATGCAGATGAGGGTTTCATTAGTATCTAAAAATTCTCAGTAAGTTGGTATTAAATGATACTTTTTTATTGTTTGTTGTTCCAATAATACAGAAAACAGATTAAAAGCAACAATAACAAGCTTTAGCCTTCATTTTTTCCTTGATGAAAAAACGAAGCAAAA
>CAYWSJ010000162.1:0-4806 GCA_964461045.1 uncultured Bacteroidales bacterium
TTTCGATTATCACAAGGCCAAAAATTGATCAGTTTTCGGTTATCATAATCAAAAGGCTTTCAGCGGCTGATTGATTGAGTTTAAGATGTGGTCTATTAAAGGTAGAATAACCTCATTAATATGCTTTAACGTTTTCGAGGCAAATGAAACGGGTCCTCTGATAACAAGTCGCTCTTCAGAGCTAATTTCATGTATATGAGCCCCTATAGGGGAAATCACTGCTCGGGCATTTTCACCTTGACCGAAAACCAGAACTGTTTTGGACCACCCGGGTTGCCATTTATTTGTTTCTTGAATTGCCAAAATCTCAATGCCTCAGAATAAACTCAATACATCCAGATTCTATTTGCGGAATGATCCTTAAAGTCATTTCGCCTTTAAGGAGATTGATTTGTCTTGATACACCCTCAATCGTTTCGCCGGTGTCAGCCGCCAATTTAATCTCCCTTTCCGGAAAGGCATATCCCCATAATAAATCCTTTTCAGTCAGCTCATCCTGCCAAATTCGCCGGCCCGTACTGAGCTGAATTGAATAAGCGCCTGGATAAATTTTACATATTTTTTTCACCGGCTCTGATTTGCTTAAAGAACATGAAGCAAAATATTTTCCATCATATTTAATATCGATTCCCACAGGTTGTGAAATTGCCTCAGATCTTTCGGCCTCCTTGCAAAATGTTTCATATTCATAATTCAGTTCAGGATGTCGTCTGATAAGCTCAAGAGCCTTTTCTGCGTGTTGCAAATCGCCTGCAAAGATATCGGTGGCTATTTGAAAAGCCATGTCTTGAAGGAAATGGGCATCCTCTAATTTTGAATAACCCCTCTCCCAGTTTTTGCCGACTTCGGTGATAAAACATTGGAATTGAGAGAAACCTTGCTCAAAATGCGTCTGGGCTCCGAGCTTCATAATTTCTGCGAATGCTTCCTTAAGATGAAACTTTGGATTTGGCTTTTTAAGCGCTTCATCAATCAGAGCGATAAAAAACAGGTTCTTATCCATTTGTTAATCCTTTAAGTCCGTGGATTGCCTTTTTTTAAAGTGTTACTAACTTGTTCCCAAAACCCGGATTCAATCACGGTTTCTTTAAAGATATTGTGTTTCGATAACACCTCAGCAGTATTTAACCACAAGTCAGGCACCTCTGAATCCGCCTTAAGCCAATGTCTGCCTGCAAATCGACTAAAAGTGGCCTGAGAAAGGCCAAAAGACATGGCCAGCTGAATATCTTCTTTTTCTCCACTGACAATATTTTCAAAAATACATAGGATCATTTTTTTTAGTTTTTCTTTTCCCAATGCTTTTATTTTCCGTCTCTGTTTATCAATATTGACAACTTTCTCATCAGCAACGCTTTGAGCCAGTGATATACCTAAATTTTCATCCATATCAGACCAGAATGGGGAGGTCTCTTTAGCAATTTTGCCCTCCGCTTTACTTAACGGAACATAATGTTCTTTAAGCATTTTCTGATCTATGATCGCTTGAATTCGTTGCCTTTCATGCGGTTGCGCGGGATCCGGTCCCTCTATATTTGCTTCAAGCCATTTACGCCGTTCTTTGCCTTTCAGCGCTTTGGGCAGCCACAGGCAAATGTTGGTGCCATTGACATTCCAATTGTAACGGGACCAGAACGGATTAGTTCGGCGGCTTGCTTCCAAGACTGACAAATAGAAATGCCTTCTAACCAACCCCTGCATGATTTGGGCGGCTTGATATTCCTCTTCAAGCTCTTTTCCCCTATGGTTTTGCTGCAATTGCTTCATCCGCTCTAAAAAAGCGTTAAAATAATAGCGGCAGTCAGTGCCTGAGCGTTTCATATTCGTTTCATTTTTTTCTGAAATGCTTTTTTTAGAATTGGCATCCGGCAGTCGGGCAAATTTATCGAGCGTCAGATCATAGGCAATGTCTGCGATTGCATGCGAATTATGCCATCGCCATATTGATTGGGCAGTGCTATCGCGAAGTTTGTTCAAAAAATTGATAAACAAAAGGGGTTCGCTGTTATCATATCTAAAAAGTGTTCGATTGGTGTGAAATTCATCCAGGGCTTGGCGATCGTTTTTGTAAACTATACATCTGATCAAGTCTAAAAGCGCCATGTTCTGATAAAGAAAAAAAGGCTCCGGCTCCGAAATTTTTTGGCTACCCGTCAATTTATGAATCATATTTCAACGCTCTTATTTTATTATTCATTTCAGCCACTTGATGGTCGACCAGTTTTGCAAAAACACAGGCTTTTCTTAAATTCTCGTTTCTCAAAGACTGGTCTATTTGACCTCGCCAAGCTACTAATCTGCGGAGCATTTGAATTACGGGATTTAAATTTCTTGTCTGAGAGTTAAGCTGATAGGCTTTTTCAAAAAGCTCCAATGCAGATTCCCAATGTTCTGCTCTTAACGCTGCACGCCCCTGCTGCATCAGATTTTTGTATTCCGAAGCTTTAATGGCGATTCGCGTTTGAATTACATGTCCGGCTGGGTGGTTTGGATATATATTAACGGCTTCATGTAAAAGGCGAATTAATTCATTTAAATCGCATTGTTCTTGGATAAGCCTTTCAAGTATTTGATAAATTTGCTCTGCTTGATCAAAGCGTCTCTGAAGTTCTTCTCTAAGCTGCATTGCTTTCAGATTGCCTGCATCAATAGACAAGACACGTTCAGAGTCTTTAAACGCTTCGTTAAACTTTTTTTGCAAAAAATTAAGGGTTGCAGTTTGCAAAATTTCATCGATTTGTTCTGACCGATCTTGCTCAGAATCAGCCTTAAAGCGAACTGCTTGGTTGCGGCAATATCCATATTCAATGTCTTCAAGAAGATCCCAGACGCTCTGGTAGCGATCTTCAGGGTTTTTGTTAAGGCATGCTGAAACAATGCTGGCCAAACCTTCATCTATACCGTAAAACTTAGGGGCCTCGGCACTTGAATGGATTCTCTCAAGCTGATCGTAAGTACCAATGAAAGGAGTTTGAGAATCAGGGTGCAGCAATTCAAAAAGTATCACGCCAAGCGAATATATATCAGCTTGTTGCCCCAAGTTTCGTGGGTGGGGAGCTAAAAAATGCTCAGGACTCATGTATTTATTGGTTCCGATAAAGAAGGGCCCTTGGGAGTTAAACATTTCTTTTTGATTCAATTGCTGCTTGGAGAGTGAAGCGCCAAAATCTGAAATCTTTAAAACCCCATTTACGAAAAGAAAATTTTCAGGTTTTAAATCAAGATGCACGACACCGCAGTCGTGCGTTGTCCCGACGGCCTGGCCCACCACTTTAAAATATTGTAGGCCGGTGGTCCTTCGAGTTTGCAAATCATCTTTATAATCTTCTAACCATTGCCGAAAAGTGCCACCGTCAGCATATTCCATTGACATGAGTAATAGATTTATACCGCCCCAGGGCACTGGATGAATGTCGAAAATTCGAAGGATATGTCGATGATTTGTGATTTGCTGATGAATATTTAGTTCATGATTTAGCAAAAGGGAGGCGTCATCATTTCTGAAAGGCCCGACTTCAATGACTTTTAAAGCCACCTCAATGCTTCGCAATGTATCTTTGGCTAAATATACGCCACCTAAACGTCCATGCCCCAGACGTTTAATAATAATGAAACGATCAATTAAGGCATCATTCGGTGAAAGATGAACTATATGCCCCGGAGTTTCGCACCCCCCTGAAATAAAATTTCTTGATTGCATGTTAGGCGATGGTTCCTGAGAATTTCCAGAAGATGTTCTTTCGCCCCTGCTGATATCATTTTGAACTGGTTTTAATTTTTTAACAGAAGGTTTCATCAGAATTCCTTTGCTGGGTAATCCTCGGTGATAAGTCGCCGAAGCGCATGAGTTAAAGCGCTATGGATTTTTGCCAAATACGGATTCGTTACATCTTTTTTTGTTTGGATATGACCAAGAGCTTTCAATGCCAATGAGTTTTCTTTTTTCACCGACAACTGTGGATCTAAATAACGCCAATCAAAAAGAACCGCCGGAATGATGATTGTATTATTCAAGTTCCCATCCAGGATCTGGGCTACATAGCGCAATCCTTTAATTTCCTGTGCAGCTTGATTTTCAAAAGCTATTATTTCAATTTCTTCAATCTCTTGCCGCGTAATCCAAAAAACGTTTTCCTTATAGGCTTTTGGCAGCGAATCTTCTGCTGAATTTATCCGAAGTTTCTCGTATTTCTCTAAAACCCTATTTGCTGGAATCTTTGCTTTAATGGCATTGATAGGCTGGAGCTTGTTTATTAAATAGCGACCATAAAATTTTTTCCCAATAGCTGTGGCAGAATTTATAATCATATCAATGCCACCATCTGGCTCGACAACCCAATGATGATCATTTAATATTTTGGCTCTTCTAAATATGATCTCAACAGGATCAGCGAAATTGTAATCGGGATCGAGTCGGTGGATCTGTCTGAAAAGATTTCCAGCTTCTACAAAATGCCAAAGTTGGCTTAGAAAGCCCGCGTATTTTTCCAGGTAAGGACATATCTTCGAATTATCATCTGGAAGCAGCTGTGTAAGGGCCTGACACAATTGAATGGCATCTATCAGTTTCCCCTCCTTTTCTGCATGATCGATCCGAAGTCCTATTGAGACATGTTTATAACCGATGTCAATTAACTGCTGATGAAGTTCTTCGACATTTTTATTATTTCCCTGGGTTGATCTTGCTCGAATTTCAGCAACAATATTTCTTACGTATTCATTTGATGAGTAAGGCTCAGGCTGGTCATTATTGCGTATTCCGGCGAAGTCGGCCACCCATTCCGGACGATTCCGGCCGCCTGTTCC
>CAYWSJ010000163.1:0-4728 GCA_964461045.1 uncultured Bacteroidales bacterium
CCCCGCCCTAAAGGACGGGGCTAGGAATCACACAAAACTATTTTATTGAAGTAAAAAAAATCAAAACGGTTTCTTAATGTAAGTTTTAGTATGTCTTTTGTTTTCAATTGTTTTTAATTTTACTTGATAAATCAAAAGATTAATCAGAAATTTAAACAAACAAAAAAAATAGAAATTATGCCAAACAATCAATCAAATGCACCAGATGTGGAGCAGTACATTAAAAAACACTACAAAAGCCTCCTGCTTATTCTGGTCGTAGTAATTTTAGGATTTAGCTCCTTTTTCCAGATAGATGCAGAAGAAGTTGGAGTTATTACCCGATTTGGAAAACATGTACGAACTGTTAATCCCGGATTAAAAGCTAAAATACCATTTATGGAACAAGTTTATAAAGTTCCTGTCGAGAGACAAAAAAAGCAGGAATTTGGTTTCAGAACTGCAGAAGCTGGCGTAAGGACACAGTATACACGTTCCTCCAATACGGGGGATGAATCATTAATGCTAACAGGAGACCTGAATCTTGCTGATGTAGAATGGGTTGTACAATATCGTGTAGATAAACCCCATAATTATTTATTCAAAGTAAGAAACTCGGATAAATCATTAAGGGATATTTCTGAGGCAGTTATGAGACAGGTTGTAGGTGATCGTACTGTTAATGAAGTCCTTACTGTTGGCAGAGCTGAAATTGCAAGCAAAATGAAAGTATTGCTGCAAAAGCTATGCAGAGAGTATTCATTAGGAATTGAAATAGCCCAGGTTGTTCTGCAGGATGTAAACCCACCTGATCCGGTTAAAAAAGCATTTAATGCAGTTAATGAAGCGCAACAAGAAAAAGAAACACTCATTAACCAGGCAAAATCCAAGTACAATAAGGTAATTCCTAAAGCCAGAGGACAAGCCAAGGAAACCATTCAAAAAGCAGAAGGATATGCCACTAAAAGAATAAACAATGCTCAGGGTGAGGTTTCAAGATTTAATCAGCTTTACAGAGAGTATGTGAGAGCTCCGGAAGTAACTAAGAAAAGAATTTATATGGAGACGATGCAGGAAGTGATTCCAAAACTCGGAGATAAAGTAATTGTCTCTGAGGGAGGAAATAACATGATCCCCTTGCTTAAAAAAGAACTGAGCAAATAACATTAAATATTAAAAAACCGAATTATGAAAAAACGAAATAAAATCACATTAATTATTGTTCTGATTGTGGCAGGAATCATTGTCTTAACAAGCAGTGCTTACATTGTTAAAGAAACAGAACAGGTAATTGTAACACAATTTGGCCGGCCGGTAGGTGATCCGGTGATTGAGCCAGGGCTAAAGTTTAAAACCCCTTTTGTACAAAAAGCCAATTATTTTGAAAAAAGATACCTTGAATGGGATGGTGATCCAAACCAGGTACCCACAAAAAATAAAAAATATATTTTTGTAGATACCTATGCCAGGTGGCAAATTACAGATGCCCTTCAATTTTATAAACGACTGACAAATGAAAGAGGGGCCCAGTCCAGACTTGATGATTTACTTGATGGTGAAACGCGTGACAATGTTGCCAGTCACAGCCTGGAAGAGTTAGTCAGAAATACAAACCGGGAAGCTAAAAAATCAGGGAAAATCAGTGAACTAATACAGGATTCACTTCCCCCTATTCAGCATGGACGAGAAAAACTTCAGAATTTAATCCAGGAATCAGCCAATAAACAAACAAAAGACCTGGGAATAAAAATTCTGGACTTCCGATTCAAAAGGATCAATTACGTAGAAGATGTTCGCAAAAGGGTTTATGACCGAATGAAAAGTGAAAGGTTCCGTATTGCGGATAAGTTCAGGTCCGAAGGACAAGGAGAAGCTTCCAGAATTAACGGTAAAAAAGAAAGAGAATTAAATCAGATACAGTCTGAAGCCTACAAAGAAGCCGAAAAAATTAAAGGTGAAGCGGATGCAAAAGCTGCAAACATCTATGCAAGGGCATACAATAAATCAGCAAGGGCAAGAGAATTATACGACTTCACAAAATCAATGGAAACTTTCAGAAAAACTTTTGATACAAGCACTACTGTAATTCTTTCAACGGACAGTGAGCTTTATCAATATTTACAGGATAAAGATTAATAGTATAAAATAATATCAATACAATTAAGAGATCCAGTTACCTGGGTCTCTTAATTGTATATATTTCCCAGAACAATTAGTAATAAAATTTCCAAAGCAATGTAAACAAAGCTTTTTATTACTTGTTTTTATTTATTGTTTCTCCTATTTTTGCATACTAAATCAGATAATAATGGCAGGGAACGAAGACTTTCAAGAAATAATGAAAAAGGGTGATATAACAATTTTTGAAAATTATAAATATTACCTTACACGAGGCAAATTAAAAGAACACGATAATATATATCCTAAGAAGGAATGGACCCTGCGTGAAGTAATTGCAGATATTGAAAAACTCAACAATAAACGATCTGAATAGATTTTTATACAATACCCCCCTCCTATAATCTTTCGAAAAATTACATATTCCTGTATATCAAGCATATGTATAATTCTCACTAAAAGCTTGTTTTGTGTTTTTCAGTTTCTCTGCGTTATTTAGAGCGGGAAACCAAACAGCAATCCTTACTTTAGGGGAGCAGGAAATTCACAAAAATATTTTAAAAGAGAAATAACATCTTCATAATTTAGTGAGACAAAATTTGAGACCCCAACCCGTTTTGAGAAATGGTTAATTATTACTGCATAAAAAAACCGCTCTTTACTGCCTGGAAAAGAGCGGTTTAGTAAGCGACCCGGGAAGGACTCGAACCCTCAACAGCCAGATCCGAAGTCTGGTGTTCTATCCAATTGAACTACCGGGCCAGCTTGTACAAAGTTAATAAAAAATAGCTGAGTAAATATCGTTCACAGAAAAATGTTCAGTTTTGAATGAAAATGAATATATTTGGAAAAAAGACGAAAGTCCTGGAAAAAATGAGAAAACAAGAATTTTATATTCACTCATACGATAAAACAAGACTATTTGCCAGCAAATGGATTGTTGAAAAAAAACCAAAGGCAAATATTATCCTTGTTCATGGTTTTAGTGAGCATTCCGGAAGGTATCAGGACTGGATAAAAAAATTCAACAAAGAGGGTTACAATGTGTATGCACTTGACTACCGGGGGCATGGGAAATCAGAAGGAAAAAGGGGCCATATCAAAAAATATAAAGAATTAATTGATGACCTGGAAAGGCTTCTTTTTCAGATACCGGAAGATAATACACCCAACATACTTTATGGCCAAAGCATGGGAGGAAATATAGTGCTGAATTACGGCCTAACGAATCCAAAAAGAATAAAAGGAATTATAGCCACTTCACCCTGGCTAAAATTATCAAAAGAACCCAAATCACTGGCTTTGCTCATAGTACGGATTCTCAGAAAAATTATTCCCGGTATTACCCGTAATTCTGTTTTGGATATTAATTGTTTGTCTCACGACAAAAGAGTAATTGAAGCATTTAATAATGACCCTTTAACCCACCAGAATATTACCGCCAGCCTATTCTTTGAGGTGAGAAAAGCAGGAAATTTTGCAATAGATCATGCTTCTTCCCTGGAAATACCAACATTGCTAATGCACGGGACTAAGGACATGGTTACATCATTTACTGCAAGTAAAGAATTTGCCTATAATGCAAAATCAGCAGGTAAAGATCTGCAGTTTATTCCCTGGAATAACCTGTATCATGAATTGCATCATGAATTTGAAAAAGATAAAGTTTTCAGTGCTATCTTAAAGTGGCTTGAATCAAAACAATAATGACTATGGATTTCAGAACACCGGTAGATATAAAAAAATCGAATCTTGCAATTAATTATCAATCGCCTGTTTTCTCAATAGGGTCATGCTTTACAAATCATATTGGAGAAAAGCTCAACTATTACAAATTTCCGGTTATGGTAAACCCTTTTGGAACCTTATATAACCCGGTATCTGTAAAAAAAGCATTAGAAATAATTGATAATAATAAAACTTTTAAAGCAGAAGATCTTAATAATTATAATGAAAAATATCTGAGTTTTCACCATGACACAACATACTCGAACACAGACATTAATACAGCTTTAACCAATATAAACAAATCCACAACTAAAAGTCATGAATTTTTAAGGGTATCAAAATTTTTGTTTATTACTTTTGGAACTGCGTTTGTCTACAAATACAAAAAAACAAATGAAATTGTTTCCAACTGTCATAAAATTCCCGCAAAGGAATTTGACCATTTTATGCTCTCTCCCAATGAAATAATCGAAGAATGGAAAATAATTTTAGATAAACTTCAACAATCAGAAACTGATAAAAAATTTATATTTACAGTAAGCCCTGTCCGACACTGGAAAGACGGAGCTGTAAATAACCAGTTGAGCAAATCAATATTGATCTACAGTATTCATGAACTTATTAAAAACAGGCATGATGCAGAATATTTCCCCTCTTACGAAATATTTATGGATGAACTGAGAGATTATAGATTTTACGCAGAAGATATGATTCATGCAGGTAATCAAGGAATTAATTATGTATGGAAAAAATTCCAGGAAACCTATATTTCTGATGAAGTTTCCCATGTAATGAAATCTGTTGAAAAAATAATTAAAGCAACACAACACAGACCTTATAATCCTAAAGGAAATGAATATAAAACCTTTTTGACTGCTCAACTAAAAAAGGCTGAAGAGATTG
>CAYWSJ010000164.1:0-4639 GCA_964461045.1 uncultured Bacteroidales bacterium
ATTCTGCAGTTGCCCTGGAAGAACATGTCTTTACCCTGGCAAGCACAGAACCTAACCCACAGGCTACTGCAGCATTTAGCACGGAGGATACGGCTGTCTGCGTAAATGAGACCATACAATTAACAGCAATCCTCTCAGGACAGGGAGATATTATCTTTACCATTAATAAAGATGGCACTCCTTACGATACTATTACTGCCAGTTCCGAAGGGGATACAACATTTATTGTCAGTTCCGCAGCTGTTTTAGGCGATGCAGGTGTCTATTCTATAGATTCAGTTGGGGATGACAATGGAACAGGCTATGTCTATGGAGACCCCGTTACGGTTACAGTCAATCCATTGCCAACCGTGTTTAATGTAATTGACGGAGGAACTGTTTGTGATGATGATTCTGTAGAAATTCGGCTGGATGGTTCTGTAGCAGGAGTTAACTATGAATTATACAGAAACAGTACTTATACAGGTATTGTGGTAGGAGGAACCGGCGATACTATTAGCTTCGGGTATTTTGATGATCCCTCAGATAATGGTAACTATGAAGTACTTGCCATAAACAGTTCCACAGGATGTGAGCAGTATATGAATGGTGTTGTCAATGTGACCATTAATACTGTTCCAAATCCGGAACCTTATATTAATGAAACGAATCCAATTTGTTATAATGAAGAAAATATTACACTTTATACCAATGACATTACCGGTGTGGGTAATGATTATTCATGGACTCCGGCAGATGACCTGGATAATGCAGGGGCAGAAAACCCGGATTACCTGACTTCAAATCCACCTGTGCGCTCCGATACAACCATGTTTAATGTAACAGTCACTGATACCGGAACAGGTTGCCAGGCAACAGATAGTGTGCAGGTTATTTTATTACACAGACCGGAGACAGGCAATCAATACTATGTACCTGATGATTTTGACCAGTAAATACGTTATTGCAACAAATTGATTTACAGCAAAATGAAGAAGATAGTTTGTACATAAACCTATAACAATCAGAAAAAATTGAAAAATCTGTGGATATTGAAAACAGCGATTATTTGGAAATTTAAAAAAAGAGGTTTAATTTGCAGGATTTTAGAGCAGGTAATTATTCTAAACAGATTAATATTAACAAATGAAACTTTTATATAATAAAAAATCAGGTTTGTCAAACATGATTTTCATTTTTAAACTTAATGAGTAAATTTGCGTAACATTGAACAGTTTTGAAATTTTGTCGAACTTAAAAAATATCGTAACCGAAAAAAATTAAAATGTTAAATTTTTTAAATCTTAGAATTATGAAAGCTAAAAATCTACTTAAAATTTTATTTTCACTGGTAGCCTTTTTTATGGTATCCAGTGCTTTTTCACAAACCTATCCTGGGAACCTAATAGAAAGTACGCCTGGTACTTCTGTTGATAGTGTAACAGGTGGAGTAGCAGTTCCTTATTATGTTGCACCAGACCCCGTTCTTAACCCTGCTTATTCAACTCCTTATCCTGCAAATGCTGGTGATCTGGATGCTGACGAAATTTGGGTTTGGTCTATAGCTGGTATTGGTGGTGATGGTACTACTGCAAACCAGGGAGCTGATGGTGCTGGCGGAAACCAGGGACCATACATTGAAGTAACCTGGAATGCCCCAGGTGGAGCACCCGTAGCTGACTCACTTTATGTGCAGGAACAGAATTCTGGTATAACATGTGATGGAACTTCCAGTGGTCTGGAAGTATTGGTATTTGATCCTCCTTCTTTCCAGCCAGTTGATGGTAGTAACGAACTTATCGAAGTTTGTGGAACTCAGGATGTTGATATTCCAATCGCACAGGTGGCAGATAATTATGTAGACGGTGGAAATTTAAAAATTATGTTTGACATTTCCTGTGAAAATGTTGATCCTGCTGATGTTGTTGGAGACGCAGGAACAAATGTTCCGGCCAGAACTTCTCCTGATACAGTTGTTGTAATGCCTACAATAGTTGATGCTGATGGTACTGCAGATGGACCAACAAACCTTCTGCCTGCTTATGACATAACTATCCAGGGTAATGACGTAACACGTTATCGATTCTCATTTGGAGCAGCAGATGATGGTATTTCTGATATGATTTCAAGAAAATCAGACTATCTTACTGTTGGTGGAACAGTACCTGGTGATGACCAGTCATGGTCCTACTATGCTGCAACAGATGGTGGTAATGGAACCAATATTGACGTTGTAGTATATCCACAACCTAATACTGGTAACATCTACTACGTACCAAGCGATTTTGATCAATAAACAAAATAACACTTACCTGAGCCTCTTCACAGAGGCTTAGGTATTTTACCTTTTTTACAAAGTATTTTCGGTTACAATTTAAGATTCGACAGGATAATTAAAAAAATGATTTACATTATTTTCTGAAAAGCGTTTGAAGAAACATAACTTACATATTATCCTGTTTGTACTATTTTTATCCTTGCCTGGATTCGTTTCCGGTCAGGATACTGTTGTTTGTTACGGGGATCAGGCTGCTTATTCTGTAAACAGCGATTATCCGTATAACAGCACTTTTTTATGGACTGTAGAGGGCGGTGAACTAACCGACAACTATGGCGACAGTATCGTGGTTAACTGGAACGAGGAAGTGGATACCGGAAAGATCTTTTTAACAGAGGTTGGTTTGGGTAATTGTGAAGGTCCTGAACGACAGTACGTGGTGGAAATATCACGACCTGTTGCCTATCTTGGCGAGGACCAGGAAATATGTGATGGAGAAAGTTATCCTTTTACACCTGGAACAGGTTATAGCGATTATACATGGCCCGATGGCAGTGATGATGATACTTATTATGCTAGTAATACTGGCTGGGTATGGGTAGAAGTAACCAATGAGTATGGTTGTACGGATACCGATTCAGCTTATCTCACTGTACATGACCTGCCAGATGTGGATATATCTGTTTCTTCACCCTGGATGGATAATGTAAATGTATTTGAAGATAGTGTCGCTTTCCTCGGAGGAGAAGTCGATTACATAACACTTGATGCAGGAATCTGGGATTATTATCTGTGGAATACTGGCGAAGGTATGCCAGCCATTGATGTATATGCTGAAGATATTATTGAAGGTGAAATGTCCACAAAATCAAAAGAATACTCGGTAACTGTGGAGAATGAGCACGGATGCCAGAATACCGATTCAATAACTGTTACAGTTGTAAGAGACCTTCGAATCCCGAATGCGATTACTCCAAACGGAGACCCGTATAACCAGAAATGGAGAATAGAAGCCCTGTCCTTATATCCTAATTGTAAGGTTCAGATATTCGACAGATGGGGTAACCTGGTTTACCTTTCTAAAGGATATGATGAAGAAGATTATTGGGATGGTACAGACAGAAATGGAGATAAATTACCAATGGCATCTTACTATTACGTAATAGACCTTGGTAACGGAGAGAAACCAATTTATGGTTCAATAACGATTATCAGATAGAAAGGGGCTAAATTATGAAAAGATTAATTTACATACTGTTTGCTTTACTTATACTGCCTTTGTTTTCAAATGGGCAACAAGATCCGATGTATAGCCAGTATATGATGAATCCTTACTTGGTTAATCCTGCCTATGCTGGAAGTAAGGGATATACTGCTTACAGTTTGGCTGCCAGGCAGCAATGGCTTGGTTTTGATAATGCAAAAGCACCCTCAACACAAGCATTGTCTGTAGAAACAAGAATACTTCAAACAAGCTACCTGGCAAAAGCAAGACTTATTAAAAGAAGAACACGCAGAAAAAGACCCAGTGGTAGAGTAGGACTTGGAGGTTATGTATTTAACGACCGGAATGGTGTTATTAACAGGACCGGAATACAAGGAACATACGCTTATCACATTCCTATGGGCGATGGCCAGCTTTCATTCGGTGCTTCGGGTACAATTTATCAATTTAAAATTGACAGAAACGAATTGATTTTACCGGATGATCAGTATGGTTGGCTCGATCCTTTGGTAGACGGAAGAAAAAATACAATGTTTATTCCTGATGCCAGCGCTGGTGTTTATTATATGTATCAAAACTTTTATGCAGGCCTTTCCTCATTGAATCTCTTTCAGTCTGTTTTAAAATTTGGATCTGATCAATCTTATAGCAATTATAAATTATTAAGGCATTACTATTTCATGACAGGTTACAGGTATAATATTGGCGATGGATTTGAAATTGAACCTTCCCTGCTTTTTAAAACAACCGAGCAGTTCAATCTTCAGGCTGATATTAATGTAAAAGGATATTATCAGAATGATTACTGGTTAGGTTTTTCCTACAGAACGGGTAATGCTTTTGTTACAATGGTTGGAGTTAACATTGGTAAATTGTACTTCGGCTATGCGTATGATTATTCTTTTAAAGAGATACAAAAACTGACCTACGGATCCCATGAAATTATGGTGGGAATTAAGTTTGGTGATAGCCAGAGAAGATACCGCTGGTTGAGAAGATTCTAGGGAGTTTATTGCCTTAAAAACTTATTTTAATTCTTAAAATATCTTATGTTTACCGTTTATAATTCGGTAAACATTTTTTTACCATTTTCGCTGAATACACGGCGTCTTCTGAGCTTATGACAAATGATGTTTTTTTTAAGAAGAATGTTCGAC
>CAYWSJ010000165.1:0-4622 GCA_964461045.1 uncultured Bacteroidales bacterium
TGAAATAATTCATTAATTTTGAAGGCTGATTGAAATATAAATAATTTTAAAAACAAATAATATGAGTAATTTGGAAAAAATCGATGAAAAATTGAATTACCGGGTAAAAGACATCAGTCTTGCAAAACTCGGAAGAAAAGATATTGAACTGGCAGAACACGAAATGCCAGGGATGATGGAACTAAGAAGAAAGTATGGAAAAGATAAGCCTTTGAAAGGTGCCAGAATAACTGGTTCTTTACATATGACGACACAAACAGCCGTATTAATTGAAACATTGGTTGAGCTAGGTGCAGATGTTCGTTGGGCTAGTTGTAACATTTATTCCACCCAGGATGAAGCCGCTGCTGCTATAGCTGAGACTGGAATTCCTGTATTTGCGTGGAAAGGAGAAACCCTTGATGAGTATTGGTGGTGTACTGCCCAGGCTTTATCATTCCCGGGCGGAAAAGGTCCAAACCTTATTGTTGATGATGGGGGTGACGCTACATTAATGGTAACTCATGGGTTTGAAGCAGAAGAAAAGCCAGAAATTTTAGACAGAGAAGCAGAAGCATGGGATGAGCAAGCTTTAATTCGCCGTCTTAAGGTAATCATGGAGGATGATAAGCAAAAATGGCATCGTACAGTGAAAGAGATGAAAGGTGCTTCTGAAGAAACAACTACTGGTGTTATCAGACTTTATCAAAGAGAAAGAAATGGCAGTCTGTTATTCCCCGCTATTAACGTGAATGATTCAGTTACCAAATCTAAATTTGATAACAATTATGGAAACAGGGAATCACTGATAGATGGAATTAAGCGAGCTACTGATATTATGATTGCTGGAAAAACTGCTGTTGTATGTGGTTATGGTGGTGTTGGTAAAGGATGCGCACAAGGATTAGCAGCCTTTGGTGCTAAAGTTGTTATTACTGAAATCGATCCTATCTGTGCACTTCAGGCTTCCATGGAAGGTTTTGAAGTAAAGACAGTTGAAGAAGTTCTGGACAGAGGAGATATTTATGTGACAGCTACCGGTAATAAGGGCGTTATTACAGTGGATCACATGAGAAAGATGAAGAACAATGCCATTGTTTGTAACATCGGACACTTCGATAATGAGATTGAAGTGGAAAAATTAGAAGAAGAAAAGGATGTGGAAAGAGAAAATATTAAGCCGCAGGTAGATGAATATAAATTCGACGACGGACATTCTATTATTCTTCTTGCACAGGGTCGACTGGTTAACCTTGGTTGTGCTACCGGACACCCTTCATTTGTAATGAGTAACTCTTTTGCAAACCAAGTGCTTGCGCAAATAGATCTGTGGAACAATGAACATAAGAACTCTGTTTATCGTCTGCCGAAGAAGCTTGACGAAGAAGTTGCAAGGGCACACCTGAAACATTTAGGTATCAGCCTGACAGAAATGGATGACGAACAAGCTGATTATTTAGGGGTTCCTAAAGGAGGTCCTTATAAAGAAGATCATTATAGATATTAAAATTGTTTCTCAGGCTGTATGTGCAGCCTGAGAATAACCTTTTAACCATAAAAAATAATAGTTATGCCATATTTATTTACATCAGAGTCTGTCTCTGAAGGACACCCGGACAAAGTAGCCGATCAAATATCGGACGCCGTACTTGATGAATTACTTAAACAGGATCCTGAGTCAAAATGTGCCTGTGAAACATTTGTAACTACCGGATTATGTTTGGTAGGAGGTGAAATAAAAACTGAAGCTTATGTTGATGTTCAGGAAATTGCCAGAGATGTTATTCGAAGAATAGGATATACAAAAGCTGAATATAGATTTGATGCTGATTCCTGCGGAGTTTTAACTTCTATCCATGAACAATCTCCTGATATTAACCAGGGAGTTGATCGTGAAAAAGAAGAAGAACAGGGTGCAGGTGACCAGGGAATGATGTTTGGTTTTGCAACCAACCAAACAGAAAATTATATGCCATTGCCCGTGGATATTTCACACAGGCTTTTAAAAGAACTTGCTGATATAAGAAGGATTGAAGGTGAAATGCCTTACCTGAGGCCGGATTCTAAGGCACAGGTTACTTTTAAATATGATGATGATGGATCTCCAATGGGAATTGATACCATCGTAGTTTCAACACAACATGATGATTTTGTTAAACCTGTAGATAATACAGACAAAGCTCAGGACAGGGCAGATAAAGAAATGTTGGGTAAAATTGAAACAGATGTGAGAAATATTTTGATTCCTCGTGTGAAAGATACTTACCCAAAAGAAATTCAAAAGTTTTTTGATACTGATTTTCGCTTGCTGGTAAATCCTACAGGAAAATTTGTAATTGGCGGACCACATGGAGATACAGGACTAACTGGAAGAAAAATTATTGTGGATACCTATGGTGGCCGTGGTGCACATGGTGGAGGAGCCTTTTCTGGAAAAGATTCTTCTAAAGTTGACCGCTCTGCTGCATATGCCGCGCGACATATAGCCAAAAACATGGTGGCGGCCGGAATTGCTGATGAAGTAGAAGTTCAGCTCGCCTATGCTATTGGTGTGGCAGATCCGGTTGGACTATATGTAGGTACTCATAATCCCAAAGTGGATCTTACTAATGAAGAAATCGGCGAAAAAATTGCTAAATTATTTGATTTAAGACCAAGCGCCATAGTGAAACGATTTGGACTGAAAAATCCAATTTTTTCTGAGACAGCCGCATATGGGCACATGGGAAGAAGACCAGGGAAAAAAGTCGTATATATCAATGGACATAAAAAAGAAGTTGATACTTTTTCATGGGAAAAGCTTGATTATGTTGATGCAATCAAGAAAGAATTTAAGCTAAAATAATTCAGAAATTATAATAAGGAGGATTTATTGTTCAGTCTCTGAATTTGAACATTTTTCCTCCTTTTTAAAATATGATCGTTATGAATAAAGTTTTAGGAATTGGCAATGCCTTAGTCGATATTATGACTCAATTAGAAAATGACAATTTTTTAGAGGAGTATAAATTGCCTAAGGGCAGTATGCAGCTTGTTGATGAATCTTTTGTAAGGGACATTACCAAGGCTTCGGAAAAGTTTGAAAGGTCACTGGCAAGTGGAGGTTCTGCTGCTAATACGATTCACGGTCTTGCCCGCCTGGGTGTTGAAACAGGATTTATTGGAAAAGTAGGTGAAGATGAGATGGGTAACTTCTTCTTTGATGATATGAAAAACAGTGCCATTAATCCTCAACTGCTGAAAAGTAAAACTACCAGCGGGCGTGCTGTTGCTTTGGTTTCAAAAGATTCGGAAAGAACTTTTGCTACTTTTCTGGGAGCTGCTGTGGAACTCAGTCCTGATGACCTTAAAGAAGAGCATTTTAAAGGATATAAATATTTGCATGTTGAAGGATATCTTGTTCAGAATCATGATTTATTAATAAAAGCATCCGAACTGGCTAAAAAATTTGATATTAAATTATCACTTGACCTGGCCAGTTTTAATGTAGTTGAAGATAATCTGGATTTTCTTAAACAATATGTTAAAGATTATGTAGATATTATATTTGCAAATGAAGAAGAAGCTAAATCTTTTACAGGAAAAGAACCCAAAGAAGCCTTGAATGAACTTGCGAAATTTTCTGAAATTGCTGTTGTAAAAATAGGTAAAGACGGGTCGATGATTAAGAGCGGTAATAAAGAATATAAAGTATCTCCCATTAAAGCCAGCCCAATAGACACAACGGGAGCAGGAGATGCATATGCCGCAGGATTTTTATATGGTCTTGTTATGAATTTGCCTTTGGACAGATGTGGCGAAATTGGCTCATTGCTTGCCGGTAAAGTTATTGAAGTAATTGGTGCTAAAATGAACGATAAGCAATGGAAAGAAATTTACGATTTGGTTAAGTAATTTGTTCTTGTCATTTTCGCTAAACTACACAAGACACATAACTTTCAGATGATTGTTATGTGTCTTGTGTCGTCTTTATGACATTTGTAATTAATGCCAATGCCATAAAAAACCGATGATTATATGAAGTTATTCTTTTTTTGTTTTATGTTTATAAAGTGGTTTATTTTATAAATTAAATTAGAAAAAAATATATGGTTAAAATTGTATTCTAAAGCCAGTATTAATTAATAAACCATTTGAATAAACAGGTTCATTGTTAATTTTGTCAGCCGTTGCTCCTGTGCCAACGCCTCCTATTTCAATATGATAATTAAAAGAAGGACTCATATAGAATTCAAAGCCAAATAATCCGTAACCGCCAAAAACGAAATCTTCAGAAGAAAAATCTTTTGAAGGGAAAAGAAAAACAGGTCCTCCTTCACCATACAGTCTCAGAAAGTTACTAATTTCTCCGCCAACACCAACAATTCCAAGTGACAAATTGGAATAGGGTTGCCATGTTGTTTTATGGTTTTTTACATATTCATTATACATCAAATTCCCTTTTAAACGTATTGCTATGCGGTTGTATAAAAAATATGGACTGGTAATATGTAATCCCAGACCAAAATTGTTTTGGTATTCCGAGAGATTGAATCCCATACCCATTTTACTGCTTATACTTTCCTGGGTATTCTTTTTGTTTTGTGCGTTCATCATTCCGTGAAGTCCTAGAATGATAGCCATAATAAAGATTGTGGTTCTCA
>CAYWSJ010000166.1:0-4613 GCA_964461045.1 uncultured Bacteroidales bacterium
AAAACAATTGATGTACAAGAGCAGACCTTTAACAAGAATCTGAACATCAAACTAAGCAGGATTCAGGCGGAGATAAACAATTATGAGCGAGCAATGGAACAGGACCAGGAGATTATCAGTCTTCGGGAGAAGATTTTGAAAGATGCCCGCTCAAAACTGCAAAATGGAGTGATCACTTCAACAGATTATATCAACGATCTGAATCAGCTTAAAAAAGCAAAATTAACTTACGAAAAACACAAGATAGAATGGCTGAAGGCCAAGATCAATTATTTATTTACCAATGGAAACCTTGATTAAAAAGATATTGTTATGAAAAGAATTGCCTTACAGATAATTACAGTTGTTGTTTCGGTTTCATTGTTTAGTTGTAACAACAATGGCGATGAATCGGATGCTTACGGAAATTTTGAGTCGGATGAAGTAATTGTTTCTGCCCAGATGCAGGGTGAACTTAAGCAGCTAAAAATTGAAGAGGGACAGGAAGTGAAGGCGGATCAGATGGTCGGGCTCATTGATACTGCTACCTTATCGGTAAAAAAAGACCAGCTCGAAGCCAAAAAAGAAGCAACTGCTGCTCGTTTAACCAATATTGAAGCTCAGCTTGAGGTTCAGCAGGAACAAATTGAAACTTTTGAGACTGAAGAACAGAGAATTAAAAAATTACTGAAGGACGGAGCGGCTACTCAGCAACAATATGATAACATTGCAGGCAAGTTGAGGGTTGCCCGGAAACAGTTAAAATCTATCCGTACTCAGAAGAATTCCGTTTATCGCGAAATGAATGTAATTGATGCCCAGGTCCGGGAAGTGGAAGAGAACATGAACAAATGCCTGGTTAAAAATCCGGTAAAGGGAACTGTATTGGAGAAATACCTTGAAAAAGGAGAGGTGGCACTCCCTGGCAAAGCCATATACAAGATTGCCGACTTGTCAACCATGTATCTGAGAGTTTATGTTTCCGGGGCACAGCTTCCAAACATCAAAATAGGTCAGAAGGTTGAAGTGCTGATTGATAAAGATGAAGTAAGCAACCAAAAGTTGAACGGTGAAATTACCTGGATATCCTCACAGGCTGAATTCACACCAAAAATTATTCAGACCAAAGAGGAACGCGTGGATATGGTCTATGCTGTTAAAGTAAAAGTTCAGAATGATGGAAGGATAAAGATTGGCATGCCCGGTGAAGTGAATTTTAATGAAAACAATTAACAATGAGTGATGACATTGTAATAGAAGTCAGACAAGTCATGAAATCTTATGACAAGGTTATAGCGGTCGATCATATCAACCTTGAAGTTGGCAAAGGTGAGTTGTTCGGTGTGATTGGTCCGGACGGCGCCGGTAAATCAACACTTTTCAGGATTCTGACCACCCTCCTGATCCCCGATGAAGGTTCTGCCAAAGTAGAAGGTTATGATACAATAAAGCAGTACCGCGATATCAGACAGATTACCGGATATATGCCGGGCAGGTTTTCCCTCTACATGGATATGACAGTGGAAGAAAACCTGGAATTCTTTGCCACCATCTTTGGAACAACCATTGAGGAGAATTATCATCTTATCAGGGACATATATCAACAGATAGAACCTTTTAAAAAGAGACTGGCCAGAAACCTTTCCGGTGGTATGAAACAAAAACTGGCGCTAAGCTGTGCACTTATTCATAAGCCCTCTGTATTAATCCTGGATGAGCCGACTACCGGTGTAGATGCAGTTTCCCGCAAAGAATTCTGGGAGATGCTGGTGAACCTGAAAAAACAGGGAATGACAATACTGGTTTCTACTCCTTACATGGACGAAGCCGAGCTTTGCGACAGGGTAGCGCTGATGCAAAACGGAAAATTAATGACCGTTAATGAACCGGAACAGATCATTGCAGAGTTCCCTAAAAAACTGTATGCTGCAAGTGCAGACAATATTTACAATCTTTTGCTTGATATGAGAAAGACAGAAGGCATTGAGTCGGTCTATCCTTTTGGCGATTGTTTGCATGTGACTGTTAAACAGGGAGAAATGGACAAAGAAAAGATATCCGGACTGTTGGAGGAGAGAGGTCATACCCGCGTAAATATTGATACAATTAAACCGAATATTGAGGATTGTTTTATGAATTTAATGAGCGAAAACGATGAATAATCAGACGGTTATAGAAGTAGAAAAACTGGTGAAAAAATTCGGTGATTTTGAAGCCAACAAGGAGCTTACCTTCACGGTAAAGAAAGGCGAAATTTTTGGCTTCCTGGGCGCCAACGGAGCCGGAAAAACAACTGCCATGAGAATTCTGTGCGGGTTGTCTGCCCCGACTTCTGGAAAGGTTGAAGTGGCAGGATATAATATTTATAAGGACCCGGAGAAGATCAAAAAAAGTATCGGATACATGAGTCAGAAATTCTCATTGTATGAAGATCTTACGGTTTATGAGAATTTTAGGTTCTATGGAGGGATTTACGGGCTCTCGCGAAAGAAAATTAAAGAACGTACGTGGGAACTGCTTAATAAACTCAATTTTTCGCACGCGTCCAATAAACTGATCTCATCTATCCCGCTTGGATGGAAACAGAAACTGGCC
The DNA here is from genome assembly GCA_964461045.1 of uncultured Bacteroidales bacterium. Lineage (GTDB taxonomy): Bacteria > Bacteroidota > Bacteroidia > Bacteroidales > UBA12077 > JAGXLC01. The sequence continues at coordinate 2,575 of CAYWSJ010000166.1, forward strand.
TTTTCCATCGCGATCATGCACAACCCCGATATTGTCTTTCTGGATGAACCGACAGGAGGCGTTGATCCGGTAACCAGACGACAATTCTGGGAGATGATTTATGAAACAGCAGCAGAGGATGTAACAGTCTTCGTTACAACACATTACATGGATGAAGCGGAGTATTGCGACCGCGTGTCAATCATGGAACAGGGAAGGATAGAAGCATTAGATAGTCCGGCAAAGCTGAAAGAACATTATGCCGCAGATAATATGGATGAAGTTTTTGTAAAAATAGCCAGATAATAAACCAAATGATATGAACCGATTTATTGGATTTGTTAAGAAAGAGTTTATACATATTTTCAGAGATAAAAGGACTTTGCTCATTCTCTTCGGAATGCCCATAGCCCAGATTCTTATTTTTGGATATGTGATTACCAATGAGATTAAGGAGGCTAAAATTGCTGTATATGATAAATCAAAGGATGCTGTAACCCGTGAAATTACTGACAAGTTAGTCTCTTCAGGATATTTTACCCTGGCAAAAGAGATTGATCACTCCGGGGAGATCGAGGAAATATTTCAGAAAGGAGAGGTGAGGGAAATTGTGGTTTTTGAGCAGGATTTTGACAAAAAGCTGAAAGAAGAAGGCTCTGCAAGCATTCAATTGTTGCTTGATGCCACTGATGCCAATATGGCAAATCTGCTGCAGAGTTATACCTCGGGCATTATTCAGGACTATTCCCAAAAAATAACCATAGAAAAAAGCAATGCACCGGTAATTAAACCCAAACCCAGGATGCTCTTTAATAATGAACTGAAAGGAGTGTACATGTTTGTTCCCGGAACCATGGCAATGATCCTGATGCTGGTATCAGCCATGATGACTTCGATATCAATTACACGGGAAAAGGAAACAGGTACAATGGAGGTGCTTCTGGTATCACCATTGAAATCCTTTCAGGTAATAATCGGAAAAGTTACGCCATACGTGCTGCTGGCTTTTATAAACGGCATCGTGATTATAGCCCTTGGCTATTTTGTCTTTGAAATGCCGGTAAAAGGAAGCCTGGTATTGCTGCTGTCGGTAACGCTTCTCTATATTATTATGTCTCTTTCTCTGGGAATACTTATTTCTACTGTAAGCAATTCACAGGAAGTAGCAATGTTTGTTTCAATGTTTGCCCTCATGCTTCCTACTTTGCTTTTGTCGAATTTTATTTTTCCCGTGGAAAATATGCCCTGGCCTTTGCAGTGGCTGAGCACCATCATCCCGGCAAAATATTTTGTTACGCTGATTAAGGGCATTATGATCAAAGGAACAGGCCTGGCTTTTGTGTGGAAGGAGATAGTGATATTGCTTCTTTTTACCTCAATTTTCATAACTGCAAGTATTCGTAAATTTAAAATCAGACTGGAATAATGAAGACCATATTATTCATACTGCAAAAAGAGTTTATACAGATTTTTCGCAACAAGACCATGTTGCCCATGATTTTTCTGATGCCCATTCTGCAATTGCTGATTCTTGTTAATGCAGCCACCTTTGAAATGAAAGACATTGATATGGTTGTAGTCGATAAAGATTTATCATCTGCCTCAAGGCAATTAACCAGTAAATTTGAAGGTTCTCCTTTTTACAATCTGAATCGGCAATCTTTTAGTGTAAAGGAGGGTAAAGATAAATTACTCGAAGACGAAGCAGACCTTGTTATGGTGATTCCAGACCACTTCGAACATGACTTGAGAAATGAAAATGAAGCTGATGTACAACTGCTGATCAATGCAATTAATGGCACTGCAGCAGGTTTAATCAACGCATACACTTCAGGGGTGATTGCGGATTATAACAAGAACATCATCAGTGAGTGGACAAAACAACCCAAAATGGCAGAAACCAATCCGCTGGAAGTGATTTATTCATATTGGTACAATCCTGAAATGAATTACAAAATTTATATGGTGCCGGGTATCCTGGTTATCCTTGTGACCATCATCAGTTTGTTTCTAACTGCTTTGAATATTGTCAGGGAAAAGGAGATGGGCACCATTGAACA
>CAYWSJ010000167.1:0-4554 GCA_964461045.1 uncultured Bacteroidales bacterium
TCCGCTCCAAGCCCGTGAATCAAAACCACGGGAGTGTTGTTTTTATCTCCAAATGTGCTGTAATGTAATTCGATATTGTCTGTTGTTTGAATTTTCATGGTATCCTCCTTTTTTTCAAAATTCCAGGTTGTGGTGGCATGCCAATGTTGCCTGGTTTTATTGGTTTTCATTATCAATTTCTTCAATTATTCCATCCAGTACTTCCTTAATTTTTACCCTCGATGGAGTCCCTTCCAGTTGATTGATCACTTCGCCTTCCCTGAAGAAAAGAATTGTGGGAATTTTTTTAACCCCGTATTCTTCCTTAATTTCTGGAGATTCATCTACATTTACCAGCGCAAATTTTACATAATCCGTATACTGTTTTTCCAGTTGGTGGAGAAGTTCTGCTATCAGAAAAGCTGAACCGCTCCATTCTGTGAAAAATTCAACAAGTACTGGCTTTTCATTATCAATCACTTCATGTTTAAATCGATTTGCAACTACTTTTTTCATCTGCTGTGCTTTCCTCTGTTTTTGATTGTATTGAGATAACTGCTATATTCTGTTTCCATTTTATCCCAGGATGTACCTGTAATATCTTTGAATTGTTCCTTAAACTCGTCTTTACCGGTTGAGAAAAGCCGGTTGATTTTTTTTACCCCGTAAGTTCTGACCCAGTAACGGGTTAAAATTCCTGCATTGGGGTAGTAAATCATTTCATCTTTTATAGATTCGTTTAAAAGTTGAGTTGGAGTCAACACGTATTCGGGATATTCCTTTTTAAATTTTTGTAAATAATAATTGATATCTTTTCTTCCGTAACTCCCATCCAACCACACGGCATAGCCTTCGCTCATCATTTTGGTGCCCGGATGCCCCAGGACATTGTGGGTGATGACGTGCACCATTTCATGAGCGCCTACGTAAGGGTTTACTATGCCGTATTTGTCGGTGTAGGGAGCAATATCATGAATAAAAGTATAATAAATGGTCATGTATTTTGATTGTGACAATCCTCCACCGGATGTTCCAATGGCTTCTTCAGCCTGATCTTTATTGTACAGATAGATGAGTACCGGTTCGTTGAATGATTTTTGAATACTGTCCTGAATAGCCTGGTAATAATGTTTTTGATTTTCCGTGATACTTTCCACATCTTCAGCTGTGGGAGAGGGGACTCCACTGGCTCCCTGCTTTTTGTAATAGAGTTTTATTGGGCCATTTTCGTATATTTTCCAGTCAGTGTCTGCATCCAGCTCTGCAAAGAATTCCGTGCAGGCTGAAATAATAATGGTGAGAGATATGATTGCGAGAGTATTTTTCATAACTGTATTCAATTTAGAATTCATATTCCAGGAAAAATTTATGATATTGATTCATCCGGTGATGAATTAGCTTATCGATATAAAACAATGGTTTGCTGTTTGCAAAACCGACTGTTTTTTCGTTTCGGTAACCCAGGCGAACTCTTTTCCCTGTGTTGGTCATGTACTTTAATGAAGCATGAAGCCTGGTGCGGTAGTAAAAAGCATGATAAGTTGTTTCTTCGATTTGTTTATTTTGGGCATTCCATTTTTTTAAGGTCCCTTTATTCAGGTAGGGTATGTAGAAGAATGAGTCGAACCCGGCCTGCAGGGTAATCCCGTTGCTTATTTGGTAGCTGGGCAAACTACGAATTCCAAGAAAAAAGTTGATGTCTGATGTTTCTTCTTTGGCACCGCTGGTGTAATTAAGGTTTCTGATCTGAAAATCAGTTCCTGCGATTGGAGCATAATCCATTTCGAAAGCTTGATTTTTATACAAATTTCGTTGTATCTGATATTCGAGTTGAATGCTGGTCATTTTGCTTTTGTCTTTTTGCAACAGGAAATTGTTACCCAGCCCGTCATTTGAGCTTATAATAGGAATATTTCTAAAATTCAGGTTTATATGATGTACTGTATTGTCTCCAATCAGGGAGATTCCAGCACCAACCTCCAATTGAATACCCTGAAAAACGGGATAGCCCATTTTCATTACCATAGAGTTCTTTTTTTGACTGAATTCCTCATAGAAATTCAGTCCGGTTGATATATGAAACCTGATATCATCCTTTTTTTTCTGTATCTCCTGGGCTGGTGACGATAATGAGGTGCAAATCAGTAATGTAAAAAGTAGATATTTATAAACACAATACATAATGTTGTTTTTGTGTCTTAAACCAATTGATGTGCCAAAATTTATAAACACTTGAAATTAAGCGTTATGGGTGATTTGTTTTGTAAGATAATGAAGGAGACTGCGTTAATGAAGTGCCAAAATATGGTCATCATGCCAAAATATTGGCATTTTTTCAGTGGGAAGGTAAAGAAGAATTAGGATCAATTTTTACATTTAATGCAGAGAGATGCAGATAATACCCATATAATCTTATAATTAATTCCATATAGAGAAATAAGGTAATAAGGTTGGTTAGTTGTTTACTGAATCATAGGCTACTAAGGTTTTTGTATTTGAATAAGGTTTCTGCAAGGTACATTATTCGGTTATTTTTTAACCACCTTGTTGTTTTTTCCATATTAATGCTAATATAAACCTTATTTACCTTCATTTAACCATAGTAGAAATGGTTTGTTTACCGGAACAGGACCTTATTACCTTATTTTAATTTTAATAAATCGATTGCAAATAACCTAAATTATCATCAGTGATAATCCGTGGTATCTGCGAGAGAATTCAACAGGAATTTTCTGGTTTTTAATTCAACAATAATCTCACTCCGGTCTTTCAATACCCAACTTCTTCATCCGGGCCTGCAGGGTGGTTCTTTTCATTCCCAACAATTTTGCAGCTCCCTTTTCTCCGCTTACTCTCCAATTGGTGGTTTTTAGTGCTCTGAGTATATGTTGTCTTTCATTCTCTTCAAGAGTCAGCAATGTATTTTCAGCACTTTTGTGGTTTTCAGGTATCCAACTGCCCATTGTAATCCGATTGCCATCGCAAACAATCACTGCTCGTTCAATTATATTTTCCAATTCACGGATATTCCCCGGCCAGTTGTATTCTATCAAGCTGTCCATAACTTTCTGGGAGGTTTCTTTTATTTGTTTTCCAGTTTTGCCAGAATATTTATGTATGAAATGTCTGACCAATAAAGGAATGTCTTCGGTTCTTTCTCTCAGAGGAGGAACTTCAATGGGAAATACATTCAGACGGTAGTAAAGATCTTCCCTGAAATCACCATTACGGATTGCCTTTTGTAAATCGCGGTTTGTAGCTGCAATAACTCTTGCATCAATCTTGATGGTATTGGGATTTCCCAGTCGCTGAAATTCTCCTTCCTGCAGTACCCTCAGGAGTTTTGTCTGTAAATTTAAAGGCAATTCACCAATCTCATCTAAAAAGATTGTTCCCTGGTTAGCCAGTTCGAATCGGCCCACTTTTTTCTTATAAGCCCCGGTAAAAGCGCCTTTTTCATGACCGAACAATTCGCTTTCAATCATTTCGGGCGGAAGGGCAGCACAATTAACCGTTACAAGAGATCGTTTACTTCTGGAGCTATTATTATGCAAGGCTCTGGCAATAAGCTCCTTGCCTGTGCCTGTTTCACCTGTGATCAAAACAGTGCTGTCCGTTGCGGCAACCTGTTCCACACGTTTCAGTACCTCTTTAAATGATTTGCTCTTGGTAATGATTTCTTCAAAATTGCTGTTCAGCTTTATTTCTTCACGCAGGTATATGGTTTCTTCTTCCAGTTGGTTCTTGAGCTTTCGAAGAGCCTGTTCTTTTTGAACCAACTCCTGCTCGGCGTTTTTTATGTCTGTTATGTCGGTTATGAAACCTTCGATTGCTGTTATTTGACCATTTTCGTCAGTTATACCGGTTCCTTTCTCCCAGACCCACCGGATTTCCCCGGTAGGTTTCCTTATACGGTATTTTATTTCAAATGATTGGCTCTCCTTAACTTTTTGTTCCACTTTCTTTCGAACCGCTTTACGATCTTCCGGAACAAGTATGCTGTTATAATCAATGACTTTATTGCCCGTTAGTTCTTCGGTTCCATAACCTGTGAGTTTTTTGCAACCTTCACTGACGAACTCCATTGTCCAGTGCTCGTCATTTTTGCACCGATAAGCCATGCCAGGCAAATTGCTCATAAGTGTTGAAAGCCTCCTTTCACTTTCCTCGATTTGTTCCTGCATGGCATATTCTTTCGTTTTATCTTCTAAGAAGCTTACAGTATAGGATTTGCCTTCATGTTCTATCAGGTTCTGGGTTACTTTCATGCGGAATATTTTTCCATCCCTTGTTGGCTGCCATTTTTCAAAACTCTGCCGCTTGTTTTTTTTGAGTCTTTCCCATTGGGCTTTCCAGGTTTCTTCATTCTCCTCGGGATGCAACTCAAATATCTTTCTGCCAATCAACTCATCATACTTAAAACCAGAAAAACGACAGGCTGCATCGTTTAAGTGATGAATAGTGCCCTCTGAGTCGATCCAGATAACGGGTTCGTTGGATTGCTTGATGGTGAAATAGGATAGACGCTGGAGATCAGAATTCGGGTTCATAATAAACTCTTCTTGCTGTTTGATT
>CAYWSJ010000168.1:0-4553 GCA_964461045.1 uncultured Bacteroidales bacterium
TTCTGTATTCTAAATTCTGTATTCTAAATTCTGTATTCTAAATTCTGTATTCTAATCTAAAACAGCCCCCCATTCTGATAAATCTCCAGCTGAACCTGTGAGAATGGTTCGCCTTTTATGGTTTTGCCGTTTTCTTTGTTGGTTATTTCCCCTGTTTTAAAATCAATTTTAACTGTATCTCCTGACTTCATGTCCAGGCCCTCAAGTGAAGGATACTTCATAATCGGGAATGCTGTGTTAATTGCATTTCTCTCGTAAATAGCTCCGAATGATTGAGCAAGAACAGCCTGCACGCCCAGTGACCTGAAACAATCAACGGCATGTTGTCGGGAGCTTCCGCTGCCAAAATTTTGTCCGGCAATCACGATATCGCCTTTTTGCGCTTTTTGGGCAAAATCCTCATAACCTTCCAGGTTGTCGAAAGTGTACTGTCCCATTTTGTTAACATCCGTTTCATAGAGGTAGCGGTTGTGATAGATCATATCCGTATCAATGTTGTCGCGGTCAATAATCCAGACTCTTCCTTCCACTGCTGTTGGTTTGTCATGGGTTACTTTTTTCTCTTTTTTGGCTTTCTTCTTTTTATCCTCCTTCTCAGTAGGTGTGAATACCATTGGATCTTCCGGAATATCGTCTGGAGTTGTAATATAACCAGCTATAGATGAGGCTGCAACAACAGCGGGCGATGCGAGGTATACTTCCCCTTTACCCTGCTTACCCGGGAAGTTCCTGTTACCGGTACTGATAGTAACTTCACCTGGTCCGTTCTGACCGACCTGTCCGGCAGCACAACCTGCACAACCGGCATTGGAAACAAGGGCGCCTGCATTTTTGAATATCTGTATAATGCCTTCTTCCAGGCATTGCATCCATACTTCATTGGTTGATGGAACAATCTTCAGTACCACATCCGGGGCCACCTGGTTTCCATCGAGCACCTCGGCTGCAGCTCTCATATCCTCCATTCGTCCATTTGTGCAACTACCAATAAAGCCCGAATCGATTTTGGTTTTCTTAACTTCATTAATATCTACAGTATCGTGAGGCTGGCCGGGTCTGGAAACACGTGGGGTAAATTTTGAAATATCAAGTTCTATTTCCTGGTCATACTCAGCATCTTTATCAGCTGCAACAAGTTCTATCTTTTGCCCGGCTCTTTCTTCAGAATATTTAAGGATTTCTTCTGTTGGGGTGAACAACAAAATGATGGCTCCCATTTCGGTTCCCATGGAAGCAATGGTAATTCGCTCATCAAGGGTCAGTTCATCAATTGCATCCCCATATAATTCCACAGAACAACCGAGCAGCGTGCTTGCGCCGAAACGATCAAGCATGTTCAGTACTATATCTTTGGCTGTAACGCCTTTTGGACGTTCACCTTTAAAATTTAGTTTTATGGATTTAGGCACTTTAAACCACACCTTTCCCTTGTTCCAGGCAGCAGCGATGTCCTTATCGCCCATGCCCTGACCAAAAGCGCCCACAGCTCCTAAAATATTGGCGTGTGAATCGGTTGTAACTGCTGTGGCCCCGCTGTAAACAAGTCCCTCGTGAATGAGTATATGAGTTCCAATACCTTTGTCAATATCGTATATCTTCAGTCCGTGTTCCCTTGCGTACTCTCGACATATCTGCTGGTTCTTTGCATGTTTCTGGTCCGAGCCCGTCGGATTCACATCGAAAGTAAAGAATGTTTTTGTTGGATCATCGATTGACAGATCGTAATCACGCATATTTTGTACTACATTCGCACCTGCAAAATCACGTGATACACGAGCATCTATTTCCACATCTATTATATCACCTGGTTTTACATCTTTTGTATCGGAATGATTAGTCAGAATTTTTTCAATCAGTGTTTTGCCCATAACGAAAATTTTTAATGAAACATAAACTAACAAATTTAAGATTTTTCCCTTTGGAAACATAATTGAAGATGGTCTTTCAGATTTGCAAATTAATAACGTATTTTTGCAGCCCAAACAAATTAGAATGGTGCAATCGGTGAAATCCAATATTATCAAGCTATACCTGATTAAAATTGCCAAATGGTTCATGCTTTTTATGCCAATCATTGTGCTTTTTTACCAGGATAATGGTTTGGCCATGCAGGATATTTTCACCCTGAAAGCGGTTTATTCGATTGCTATTGTAATCCTGGAAATTCCATCAGGTTACCTGGCCGATGTGCTTGGCAGAAAGAAGACTTTGATTATTGGTACCATACTCGGGTTCCTGGGTTTTGTTGTGTATGATTTCTCCTTCTCATTCTGGGGCTTTCTCATGGCAGAGCTTGTTTTGGGTCTCGGGCAGAGTCTTATTTCCGGTGCCGATTCAGCCTTGTTGTATGATTCGCTGAAAGCCATGGGAAACGAAAAAAAATACCTAAAATACGAAGGCCGGATGGTATCTGTGGGAAATTTTGCAGAAGCGATTGCCGGAATTCTTGGAGGGCTTTTGGCAGAGATCAGTCTGAGGACGCCGTTTTACGGACAAACAGCCATTGCATTTATTGGCATTCCGGCAGCGATTTTACTGGTTGAACCGGTAAGGTATCAGAAAATTTCCCGGATGCGTATGATCGATATCCTGGGCATTGTGAAATATTCGCTCTTCAAATCAGGACATCTGAAATGGACGATCTTTTATTCTGCTATAATAGGCACAACCACGCTTACCATGGCTTGGTTTGTTCAACCTTATTTCAAGATGGTTGAGCTTCCGCTTGCCATGTTTGGTGTTTTCTGGGCTCTGCTCAATCTATCGGTGGGCATAACTTCATATTATGCTCACAAACTGGAGTTCTCCCTGGGGCAGTACAAAACGATGGTGCTTATAACGGTTATGATTCCAGGCTTATACATCGTCCTGAGTCAAATAAATGCCCTCTGGGGAATTGCAATTCTTTTCCTTTTCTACCTGGTAAGAGGATTTGCAACACCTATTCTGAAAGATTATATCAACAAGCTCACGGAATCCAATATCCGGGCCACTGTCTTGTCGGTCAGGAATTTTATGATTCGGATTGTTTTTGCCGGAGTTGGTCCCTTTTTGGGTTGGTATACCGATATATTTTCACTTTCTAATGCCCTCTTACTGGCAGGGATTACTTTTTTTACCATTGCCATTGTTTTCCTGCTATTTTTCCTGAAAACAAGGCAGAAATCTTGATTATTTCTTATTAATCTTTGCTTCTGCAAACCTCCCTTGTTTTTTTAAGTATTTTCACGCTGGTTTCTCATTAGATTAAGTAATAATACCTAATAGATTTGTTCAATTTACTTATTTTCAGATTATTATTTTTTTTATTTAGTTAATATTTTTTTTACAGTTCAAAAACAAAAACTATTAATTAACAGATACTTAAGAATACTTATGATTGAAAGGATTCACAGATCTTATCAACTCAATATAAACTTGAAATATTAATTATGAACTAATTAAGTAAACATCCAGTATAAATACCTAATTTTTACTTCACTTTAAAAACAAGTATTAACACCCGTTATGTTAACTCACCTTTAATTTAAATTGCATCCTAAAATTATTGAAAACAAAGGAGTATTCTAAAAATCCTGAAAAACAGAGTAAGCATTATTAAAATTATCACTTATGAAACTAAAAGTTTACTTTTTAATGTTAATCATCTTGTCGTTCTCCATGGCAACATTTGGACAAAAAATAAAACTTAATGGAGAAGGTTATAAACCCGAAACTGGAACCTCGAAAGACACACCCGCCAGTCTTCCTTTCTACGATTCGTTTGAAGATGGCAATTACAGCGAATATGATGACCTTGGTGGAACATACGTTACTGAGGTAACCAATACAACTTCCGCTGTTGGTAGTTATAGTTTACATATTGATGGAGGAAGTTGGGGTACTGGAGTGAGAAGGTCACTGGAAGCATCTAAACCTTACTATATATCATTTTATGTGATGTCACCATTATCTATTAGTCCAAGCGATGCAGCTGGGTATTTTGAAATTGGAGAAAGTAATTACAGTATTTTTTTCAGTGTAAAATCAACCGGACCATCGATATATAATGGTTCTAATACATATACGTATGGATCTCATTCACCTGGCAAATGGTATTTTATTGAATTTAAAAATATTGATTATGATAATCAGACTTTTGATTTTTATGTAGAGGGTAGCTTAATAGCAACCAATATAAGTTTTCATAATGCTGCTGATAATTTCACTTATTTCATTCTTCATAATTTTAATTACTTAGAGGCATACTGGGATGCAATAAATATTGAGGTGGATAATACAGCCCCGGTTCCCGATGTAGATCCATTACCCGATATTACATCAGAATGTGAAATAAATTCACTAACTGCCCCTACAGCAACAGATAATATTGCAGGAACCATAAGCGGAACCCATGATGCTACCCTGCCTATTACTTCATCTACAACCATAACATGGACTTACGATGATGGTTATGGCAACACAACCACACAAACACAGGATGTGGTAATTAACGACCCAACAGCGCCTGTACCTGATACAGACCCATTACCTGATGTTACTGCTGAATGTGA
>CAYWSJ010000169.1:0-4431 GCA_964461045.1 uncultured Bacteroidales bacterium
TTTGCGTTATGAATGTCTCACGTTTCATGTTCCATGTTTTCGTGGGAGATTTCTGGGTTGGGCGGTCATAGATGAGAGTGCTTCGGGCGCAATAGAATGACTACTGATTGACCATCGAGTGACTATTGAATGACCATAGAGTGACCATCGAATAACCATAGAGTTACAAGAGGGATGCCAGTGAATGGTTATAAAATTTCCTATAGAGTTTCTATTCTGATTGTTTATTTTTTAACTTTGTAACCACTTATGATAATGATTCTTAAATCCATATTGCGATATTTTTTACTGGGGTTGATGTTCTTTTACAGGTACTTTATTTCTCCGTTAAAACCTGCATCATGTCGTCACGTTCCTACCTGTTCGCAGTATATGATTGATGCGATAAAAATCCATGGTCCACTCAGAGGATTCTGGATGGGACTGAAAAGAGTTTCACGTTGTCATCCCTGGGGAACCGAAGGGTATGATCCTGTTCCTCAGATTATCATCAAAAAATATAAGGCCAAATGATATCATTTGACCTTATTATTTAATAACCCAGTTTAAATTATATCATGTTTTATATCTGATCCATTTCCACAGTTCTTTGTAGTTAACTTTTTTACCATACATCAGAATTCCTGTTCTGTATATTTTCCCTGAAAGCCATGTGGTTCCCAGGAATGTTAGAATAAGTAAGCCCATTGAAAGGGCCATCTGCCATTCCGGAACGCCAAAAGGAAGACGAACCATCATCACTACCGGCGAGGTGAACGGAATGATCGAGAACCAGAACGCTATCGGGCTCATTGGATTCTGTATGGCATTTACCATCACAATAATTGCCAGAATAAGCGGAATAGTAATGGGAAACATAAATTGCTGGGTATCCGTTTCATTGTCCACCGCAGCACCAATGGCAGCAAACAGAGAACCATATAATAAGTATCCGCCTAAGAAGAAAAATATAAATGAGCCAATCATTAATCCAAGGTTAACATCTTTCAATGCACCAAGCATTTGTTTTATTTCTGCGTTCTCTGTTAATTCACTTGTTGCGTCCTTGGCTCCTGAAGGAAGCATATCTGAAGAAATATCCTGTGAGTTTCCCTGTTGAGAATTCATGATGCTTTCCACGGCAACTTCGTTGGCCTTGGGTGTTCCCATTCCTGGGGCAAAAACAGATTTAACTCCCGTTATAATAATAAACGTAAGAACAACCCACAATGCAAATTGTGTTAATCCCACCAGGCCAATTCCAATGATCTTGCCGGTCATTAATTGAAAAGGCCTTGCTGAGGATATGATTATTTCAACAATCCGATTGGTCTTTTCCTCAATTACACCTCTCATTACCTGGGCTCCAAACAGGAAAATAAAGAAATAGATCAGGAAACCTCCGATATAACCGACAACCATAGCCAGTTCGGTTGAACTTTCTTTTTCTTTGCCCTCTTCAGTCCATTGAATAGTTCTTATACTGATGTCTGTCCGAACAGATTTCAAAATATTTTTATCTATGTTATGCTGAGCTAGTTTCGATTGTTCGATGTTTTTTTCTATAGCATTGGAAATATGGCTTTTAACCCCAATGTTCGGTTGTTTATCAGAGTAAAGGATAACAGAATTGGGGGTATTTGCTACCAGATGAGTAATATAGAGAACTGCATAATATTCTGTCTCCTTAAAGTTCTTTTTTAATTGCTCGTATTTGTTTTCATCTATATATTCAAATTTGATATAATCTGTTTCAGGTAGCTGGTTTACAAACATTTGCGACTTGTCAACAACTGCAATATGTTTTAGGTCTTTGTCTTCCATTGATGCCAGCCATGCCGGAGCAATAACTATTGCAGCAAAAAGGATGGGACCTAAAATTGTCATAATCACAAAAGTTTTCTTTTTTACTCTTGTAAGATATTCTCGTTGTATAATTAAGCTTATTTTATTCATGATCCTGGTTTTTGTGTTCATTAACTACTTTTATGAATACATCATTCATGCTAGGTATAATTTCTTTAAATGAAAGTACTTCAACGGCCGGAATGATTAACGAAAGTAATTCATTCTCATTTGTCTCATGCAATAGTTTTATTCTTACTGCCTTATTTCCGTTTTTTTGCTTTTCCTCAAGCACTTCGTAGTGTGCGTTTAAGGATTGTTTCAATTTTTCAGGGTTGCCATTGAATTCAATCTCATAGATATTAGACTTGTATTGTTGTTTTATATGGTCAATGGGGCCTTCCAGAATGTTGTTAGCTCTGTTGATAAGAGTGATATGATCGCATAATTCTTCTACTGATTCCATATTGTGAGTAGAAAAAATAATGGTTGCTCCCTTTTCTTTTAATTTCAGTACTTCTTTTTTCAGCAGGTTTGCATTAATTGGATCAAATCCACTAAAAGGTTCATCAAAAATCAGAAGTTCCGGTTCATGAATTATAGTGGTTATGAACTGAATCTTCTGCTGCATTCCTTTAGAAAGCTCTTCAACTTTTTTATTCCACCAGGGTTGAATTTCAAATTTTTCAAACCAATATTTCAGTTTTTCCTGCGCATCTCTTTTTTTCATTCCCTTTAACTGGGCAAGGTACATTGACTGCTCACCAACTTTCATTTTTTTATAAAGCCCACGCTCTTCAGGGAGGTAACCTATCCTGAAAACATCCTCCATCTTTATTTTCCTTCCTTTCAAAAGAATATCACCTTCATCGGGAGCTGTTATCCTATTGATAATTCTAATAAGTGTTGTTTTTCCTGCTCCATTGGGTCCGAGTAAACCATATATACTATTCTCAGGAACAGTTAGATTTACATTATGGAGCGCATACTGATTGATAAATTTTTTATTGACCTCTCGTGCTTTTAAGTATTCCATATACTATTCAATTTATTTTCAACAGAAGGCGAAATTAATAATTTTAATGAAACTTCCAATTTTCCCAATCGTCTTTAATTTCAGGACTTAAATTGATTTGTGGGTTTTGTTCTTTATCGTTCATCATAATAGATTTTACGGGTATTTGTTCATCCAGGTAATCGTATAATTCTTTATAAGTAATTTTTCCCTTGCTTTCCTGAATCTTTTTCAATAAAAAATAAGTAAAGATTCCGTGGCCTTTTTTTTCATACTGAAGCGAAGATTGCTTTCCACTGCTGGCTGAAAATACCACCAGGTTTCCTTTTATGCTTTGTTCTTTGGGTTGAATTTTAACACCCCTTGCAGCCATAAGCCCTTGGTTTCTGGCTCCACCAGAAAAGCATGCATCAAGAAATACGGTAATTCTTTTTGAAGGATAATTTGTAAATTTATTGTATATTTCTTTCAACTTCAGGGCATATTCCAGGTCTGTTCCACTCACGTCAACAGGCATTAGATAAGGTTCCTTTGTTTTTTCATCGGGGAATCCATGTCCTGCGTAATAAAATATAATTTCAGCTTCTCCATTAAGGTTTTTAATGATAGATTCAATTTTATCAACAGAGCGGCTAAATTCTACAACTTTTGCATTGGTATTGAAAATGATATTCTCTTCAGGAATACCCATCGTTTTTATTGCATATTTTTTGAAAGTATTCGCGTCTCTTATGGCATATTTAACGTCTGATTCGCTGTTAAGAGATTCCTGGTAACTGCTGTAATCTTCGTTCCCAATTATCAGTGCATATCGTTTTTTGTATCTGTTTTTTGTTTCAGGAATATTTATATCTATATCAGCTTCTTTTGTTTTTATTTCGGAATTATCTGTATTATCGGTTTCCTGTAGCCTTTTCCTGTTGTTTTTATCAATCAAAGCTTTGCTTTGTTGTTTTTGTGCCTCACTTGTTTTTATAGCTTTAAGTGATTGATTAATAAATGATAAAAGCCTTCGATTTGCCCCCAGAAACGATCTTGAGCGCAATTTTACAGATGCATTTTTCACCCGGAAAGGAACACTAGTGGAATAATTGACTTGTTTTCTGAAATGCTTTTTCATTTCGCCCCGGGCATCAACTATGTTTACCTGGTATTTTGTTTTGCCATATAATTTTCTGCCAGATCTGTACTCTTTATAATCAATTATTGTCACAGCCAGGTTAATATTATTCGGGGCCACCTGTCTTAGTTCCTTCAGATTCTCTGATACCTTAAAATTGGTGTGTGGATAACTATATTTTAGGATCTTTGTCATTAAGGTCTTAAGTTCCTCACTGTGCTTTTTTGTACCTTTTCTTTTATCCAGTACGGTCAGGTTTATAGTTGGATTGTTGTGCAGAGAAAATTGTTCTCTCATTTCTTTTAATTGTTCCTTTGGGTTCTGGCTAAATATACAGTGACCTGAAATAAAGAAAATTAAGCTGGTAATTATTATTCTTTTCATTTTTTTCATTTTAAAATATCAAAATTCAGACCATAATATTACAATAAAATGAAAACATTTTTATTAATAAAAAGTTATAAAATTAGGG
>CAYWSJ010000170.1:0-4402 GCA_964461045.1 uncultured Bacteroidales bacterium
AAAGATGACGTCGTTAATGATTTTGTGGTGATAAAAATGTTCGACTCCCGGAGTCGTGCTCTTATCATTATTTTTTATTCTATAAACATTTAAATCCTCCGGGTTTGTTTAGATATTAACATTTCCCGTATGAAGAAAATATTGTTAAAAATCAGCAGTTTTTTCCAACGAACAGATGCCGGAGGCATTTCACGTTTATAGAAAATATGGCGGTTTCCAACGTCGATTCCGGAATCGCATGTTTTTAACAGAAATACCAGGCTCATTTTAAATTAAGATGCTGAAAGACTTCATTTCCTTTTTTCAGTTCTTCTGTGATTGCTTCAATATGATGGTGTAATGTGGGTATCACATCTTTTGGTGTATCTCCAGAAACCAAAACAGGGACGAAATAACGATTCACAATTTGAATGTTTTTTCCAAACTGTTTTGAAACCAAAACATCAATTCCATTTTCTTTTAAGTATTCTACAATAGCAAAACCTTTTTTCTTCGAGCCATGATTTTCATTTTCATCATAGTCTTTGAATTTATTAGTAAGTTCTTTAGAGAAAATAATCTCATTGTTTTCATTGAGTTCATACTTTATGAATTTTTCGGCATCTCCAAAGTGTTTCTCTTTTAAAAAGTTTGAATGGTCTACTGCAAAAGAAAAGCTCATTTTATTACTACTCATATTACATTATTTTTTTTCAACTTTTATTGCTTACTGAAAAAGAGTATTGTCCCTTTTTCATAGTTTTCATCATGAATAAGTTTTTCGGAATACTTGTTTTTGAACTTAAAATTTTCATTTTCAATTTCCTTGATAATGTTTTCCAATTCCATATTTTCAAGGTTCCATAATGGCATATCCGATTTGCAATGCTTTGGGAAGACAAAAATCCATCCTCCAGCTTTTAAAAGCTTGTAAGCATTTTTATATATGTATTCTCTGCTTTCCTGATCTATAAAATGTAAAACATCGAAAAATAATATTACATCAATGCTTTCATCTACAAGGCCTATGTCCAGCATGCCTGACTGGTCGATGATTGGCACGATATTCTGTAATCCTTCTTTTTCTGCCTGATGTATTAGCTCATTCAGGGCATTCCAGTCTTTATCCAGGGCGTATACTTTACCTTCTGTATTCACTATTTTTGCTGCAGGAATTGTATAATAACCAGAGCCACATCCAAAATCGAGTAAGTGCTGTCCTTTCTCAATGCCGATATTTTTAAAGAAATGGACACCTCCTTCATTAAACCATTTTGTAAGATCGTTGTTCATATAACCGAATATTATTTTACGATGATTTGCTTCCCTACACCATATTCAATGAAGTCTTTCCCGTATTCTTCCTCAAATGCTTTTCTGACTTTGTCTCCGGTACAATGAGATGGCGCTGCCTTTTGAACTTTCATTTTCCTGAATTTTTGGACTGTAGATAAGGAAGGTTTATGAAAACCGCCGCCCACCAAAAATACTCTGTCTGTTTTCATTATTTCTTTGGCTTTGCTAACTATCCTGACAATTCCGGGATGGGCACAACCTGTGATTACAACAATTCCTTTTTTTGTATTGATTACGATGGATTGCTCTGTAGGAGGACCTGTAAGTTCCCCGGTACTGTATGCAGATTTTGAAATTTTTTGCGGACCGGAAATTTCTGTATACTCAGCCCCTTGTTTAAGAATCATTTTCTTTATGGAATTTGGGAAAGAACGCGGGATATAGACTGTTACGTTGTTGTTTTGTTCGAGGAATCCTTTCAGACCACCCACATGGTCACCGTGTTTATGTGAAATAAATACTTTGTCTATTGATTCAGGGTCTATCTTTAGCTTTTTCATGTTTGAAAGCAATACATCAGAGTTTCCTCCTGTATCGAAGAGAATTTGTTCCTCAGGGGTTTTTATTAAAGAGGCAAAACCCCAGGCAGTTTTTAAACCCGGTTTGATTTGGTAGTTATCGTAAACAGAGATGATGGTAATTTCCTTTGCTTTTTTATTTTGTTGAGCAACGGCTAAATTACTTTCTTTTGCTTCCTTATTATTGCCGCAATGAAGGAAGGAAAAAAGAATTATCGGGATGATAAGAAGGATTTTTGATTTCATAATTGTCCAGCTTCAAGTTTCCTGTAAGTTAATAAATTTGAACAACAATAACCATAACACATTTAATAATCAGTCAATTATGTAGTTTGTGCGGGTTGTGTGGTTCAATAAAGAATCCTTTTTCAGGACAGGAACTTGTCGATTCCCTCTGCCGCGACTTTGGCATCTGCGATAGCTGTAACTGCATCGAGGTTGACATTTACAATATCGCCACCGGCAAAAAGTTTGTTGACAGAAGTCATTCCGTTTTCGTCTACCTGAACTTTTCTTCGGTTTGTAAATTTTAACTGGTCAAACATTTCTCCCATAAATGAAAAGTCGGGAACCTGGCCAATAGCCTCTATAATCATCTGTCCTTCCAGGAACATTTCTTCTTCTTCATTAAAGGTAGGAGAAAATCTTCCCTGTTCATTGAACACGGATTTTACTTTTTTACATAGTAGTCCCTTTATGTTACCTTCTTCGTCGAGCACAACTTCTTTCGGGCCCCAGGAGGGATTGAAGTCGATTTTTTCTTCCCGTGCTTCCCGGATCTCCTCCTCCGTAGCCGGCATTTCTTCCCAGTCTTCGAGTGAAACAGTTTTCGTTGTTACTTCTTCTTCCGGATGCTGGATATATTGCAACCGGAGAGCTTCTCTTGCCACATCAAGCGCAACGTTTCCACCACCAATTACAATAAGCTCTTTAGGAACTTTTCTTTGTTTCCCTATCTTGTTGTCCGACAGAAAGTCCAGCGCAAGTTGGCATTTTTCAGCATTCTTCACTTTTGTGGAGCGGCTTTTCATTGTGCCAACCGCAATAAAGATAGCATCATAATCTTTCATCATTTTTTTGAAATCCACATCTTCTCCAACACGCGTATTGAATTGGAAATCAACGCCAAGTGATTTGATGTAGTTCACATCTTTGTCAATACTCTCCAGCGGTAATCGGTAGGTTGGTGGTCCTGTGCGCATTGTGCCGCCACCGCCCGGCAGGGCATCATAAACCGTTACTTCGTGTCCTTTCAGTCGCAGGAAATAGGCCAGGGATAATCCTCCCGGTCCGGCTCCGATGATGGCCACATTTTTGCCTGTTGGTTCAGCCGGATTTAATTCCAGGGCTTGCTGAAAGTCTTTAATTTGATCTGCTACAAATCTTTTCAGCCAGCGGATAGATAATGCTTCACCCCTGATACTCAGAGAGCATGCTGTTTCGCAATGAGCCATACAAACCCTTCCGCATATAGATGGGATGGGGTTATCTTCGAATATTGTTTTCAGGGATTCTTCCGGTTTATCTTCGTAAATTGCCTGAATATAATCCGATATTTTGAGGTGGGCGGGACAAGCTTCTTCGCAAAGCTTACATTCCAGGCATCGCGAAGCTTCCTTTTGTGCCTCTTCTTTGTTGTACCCTGTGACCTCCTCAATGAAGGAAAGCTTCCTCTCATCCGGTTCTATCATAGGCATTGTAACTCTTTCCGGTTCAAACAGGGCATATTCTAAGTCCGATACAAAACCCTCATAATTAGCTTTCCGATGTGAAAGGCTGGCCTTAAGAACTGAATAGTCGCCGTTTGACTTAAATTTTTCAGGTTCCTTTTTTTCATCTTTTGGAATGAAGACAAAGGTATTGGTATCAAAATGAATGTGGAAATAATCACGCGTAAGTTTGAGAGAACCGGGAGGGCAGATATCAACGCACAAACCGCAAAAGCAACACCTCCCATAGTCGAGTTGGGGTCGTTCGTTCTTCTCTCCCGGTTTGGCTTCCAGTTCAGCAATTTCTATCATGTTGATGGCCTCATTGGGGCAAATATCGGCACAATTTCCACAGCCTGTGCATTTATCCCAGTCGTTGGTATGAAACCCCCTGTACCTCATCGCCGGTTCCTTCAATTCAAAAGGATACTTTAATGTTTTAGGCTTTTGAAAGAGGTACCTTACTGCTTTAAATGGATTTAATATGCTGCTGCTTATCATCTTTGTACTCCTCTATTTTTGTTGTTAATATTTTTCGGGATTTACAATTGGCAAAGAGCAGTGGGTAATCCGTTTAATTTTATAGTGTGTTATGCCTGTTGGTATTGCCCAACTGCCTCCCTGTCAACTGTTTTTTTATAGTAACTTACTTACGATTTTTCATTGCCATTATCTTTTCTTATCTGTCAATTTCAGGCGCCGTGATATACAGACTTATCATTATATTTCCTACATCTGAGACACTTTCATTTACCAGCGCTTTTTCAAGAATGGTTAGTCCATGATTAAATGAGGGTGTCCTGTAATGCGCACGGTAGGGCTTGTCTGTATCGTTGCTGA
>CAYWSJ010000171.1:0-4361 GCA_964461045.1 uncultured Bacteroidales bacterium
ATATGACAGAAAAAGGCTCATTTATTATTAATGGAGCCGAAAGAGTAGTGGTATCTCAGCTCCATAGATCACCAGGGGTTTTCTTTGGACAAAGTATTCATGCCAACGGTACAAAACTTTACTCAGCAAGAATTATACCTTTCAGGGGATCCTGGATCGAGTTTGCCACTGATGTAAACAACGTTATGTATGCTTACATCGACAGAAAGAAAAAGTTACCTGTAACTACACTTTTAAGAGCCATTGGATACGAGAGCGATAAAGATATCCTTGAAATATTTAATCTGGCTGATGAAATAAAAGTATCTAAACCTAATCTGGAAAAGATTGTTGGCAGAAAATTGGCTGCCAGGGTATTACGTTCCTGGATTGAGGATTTTGTGGATGAAGATACAGGTGAAGTAGTTTCTATTGAAAGAAATGAAGTTGTTATTGAAAGGGATACAGTAATAGAAGAAAAGCATGTGAATCAGATTATCGATTCGGGTGCTGAAACTATATTACTGCACAGAGAGGATCAGACCCAATCTGATTATGCTATTATTTACAATACCCTGCAAAAGGATCCATGTAATTCTGAAAAAGAAGCTGTATTGCAAATATATCGCCTCTTAAGAAATGCAGAACCACCTGATGAGGCTACTGCCAGAGACGTAATTGAGAAATTATTCTTCTCTGACACAAGATATGATCTGGGTGAAGTTGGAAGATACAGATTGAATAAAAAACTCAATCTCAATACTTCTATTGATACAAAAATATTAACTAATGATGACATCATTGAGATTATTAAATATCTCATTGAATTGATCAATTCAAAAACAAATGTTGATGACATTGACCACCTAAGCAACAGAAGAGTGAGGACTGTTGGTGAGCAATTGTTTAATCAATTTGGCGTAGGATTGGCCCGTATGGCAAGAACAATCCGTGAAAGAATGAATGTGCGGGATAATGAGGTTTTTACACCTATTGACCTGATCAATTCAAAAACTTTATCATCTGTTATTAATTCTTTCTTTGGGACAAATCAATTGTCTCAGTTTATGGACCAAACCAATCCACTGGCAGAAATAACTCATAAGAGGAGAATGTCTGCATTAGGACCGGGAGGTCTTACCCGGGAGAGAGCAGGTTTTGAAGTGCGTGATGTTCACTATACCCACTATGGAAGACTTTGTCCTATTGAGACTCCTGAGGGTCCTAACATTGGACTTATTTCTTCATTATGTGTGTATGCACGTATTAATGATCTGGGCTTTATTGAAACACCTTATCGGAAAGTAGAAAACGGAAAAGTTAATTTAACTAAAGAAGGGTCTACTTATCTAAGTGCAGAGGAAGAAGAAGCCAAGATGATAGCCCAGGCAAATGCTGAAATTAATGATGAAGGTAAATTTGAAAGCAATAAGGTTAAAGCAAGACATGACGGAGATTTTCCATATGCGGAAAAAGAAACTGTTGAGTTGATGGATGTTGCTCCAAATCAGATTGCTTCTATAGCTGCTTCATTAATTCCTTTCCTTGAACATAACGACGCAAACCGTGCCCTGATGGGATCTAATATGATGAGACAGGCTGTGCCTCTGGTATATCCTGATTCTCCAATAGTTGGAACAGGACTTGAGGGTGAAGTTGTGAAAGATTCCAGGCTCCAGGTAGTTGCTGAAGGGGACGGAGTTATTGAATATGTTGATGCAAAAGAAATTGTTGTTAGATATGACAGCACTGAAGAAGAAAAGTTTGTCTCCTTTGAAGGGGATATCAAACGATATAATTTAATAAAATATCAGAAAACAAATCAGAATACCAGCGTCACCCTGCGACCTATTGTTACTAAAGGTGAGAAAGTTACAAAAGGTCAGATCCTTACCGAGGGGTATGGTACCCAAAATGGGGAACTTGCCTTAGGAAAGAACCTGAAAGTGGCATTCATGCCCTGGAAAGGTTATAACTTTGAGGATGCAATCGTAATTTCTGAAAATGTGGTGAAAAATGATGTGTTTACATCGATTCACATTGAGGAACATATTATGGAAGTAAGGGATACTAAACGCGGTTTGGAAGAACTTACAGCAGATATTCCAAATGTGAGCGAAGAAGCCACAAAGGATTTGGATGAAAATGGAATTATTCGTGTGGGAGCACATGTGAATCCTGGAGACATTCTGATAGGAAAGATTACACCAAAAGGAGAGTCTGATCCTACTCCGGAAGAGAAACTCCTGAGAGCTATTTTCGGAGATAAAGCAGGTGATGTTAAGGACGCCTCCTTAAAAGCGTCTCCTTCATTAAGTGGTGTTGTTATTGATAAGAAACTATTTACAAGGGCTGCTAAAGATAAAAAGGTTAGAAATTCTGATAAGGAAAAACTTGAACAACTCGATAAAGAATACGGGCAACAAGTTGAAGAGCTAACTAACAGCCTTATTGATAAACTTTTTGTCCTTGTAAATGGAAAAACCTCACAAGGTGTAAAAGATTATTACAATGCTCCAGTAGTACCTAAGGGTAAAAAATTTACCCAAAAAATTCTTCAGGATATAGATTATACTACAGTTAGCCCGAAAAAGTGGACAACTGATAAGAAGAAGAATGAAATAATTAAAACTTTATTACATCATTACAATATAAAAAGAAGAGAAGTAGAGGCTCAACTCAGAAGAGAAAAATACAACATTTCTATTGGTGATGAATTACCTACTGGAATTGTTCAAATGGCAAAGATTTATATTGCCAGGAAAAGAAAAATTAAGGTAGGTGACAAATTAGCCGGTAGACACGGAAATAAAGGTATCATCTCTAAAGTAGTTAGAGCCGAAGATATGCCTTTCCTTGAAGATGGTACACCTGTTGATATTGTACTTAACCCGTTAGGAGTGCCATCAAGGATGAACCTTGGACAGATTTACGAATCCGTACTTGGTTGGGCTGGCGAAAAACTGGGTGTTAAGTTTTCAACCCCGATTTTTGATGGAGCCAGCCTTGATGAGATAACTCAATATACTGATAAAGCAGGATTGCCACCTTTTGGAAAAACTCATCTTTATGATGGAGGAACTGGAGAGAAATTCGATCAGGCTGCAACAGTTGGAGTTATCTACATGCTGAAATTAGGTCATATGGTTGAGGATAAAATTCACGCCCGTTCTATTGGACCATATTCTCTTATTACACAGCAGCCACTTGGCGGAAAAGCACAATTTGGTGGCCAGCGTTTTGGAGAAATGGAGGTATGGGCACTCGAAGCTTTTGGAGCATCCAGTATTTTACAGGAAATGCTTACTGTTAAATCTGATGACGTTAACGGCAGAGCAAAAGCTTACGAAAGCATTGTTAAAGGCGATCCGATACCAACACCTGGAATCCCTGAATCCTTTAATGTATTGTTACATGAATTAAGTGGTCTGGGATTAAGTGTTAAACTTGTTAAAGACTAAGTTTTCAGCATTTTTAAATGTTTAGTTGTGTTTATTAAATTCATTTTTGTCTATGTCATTCAGAAGGGAAAATAAAGTATCAAGCGATTTTACAAAGGTTTCAGTCGGTCTGGCTTCACCAGAAGAGATTTTGGAACAGTCTCATGGAGAAGTACTTAAGCCGGAAACCATTAATTACAGGACCTATAAGCCGGAAAGGGATGGATTGTTTTGTGAGCGAATATTTGGTCCGGTAAAAGATTATGAATGTCATTGTGGGAAATATAAGAGAATAAGATATAAGGGTATTGTGTGTGACCGATGTGGTGTGGAAGTTACCGAGAAAAAGGTTCGAAGAGAAAGAATGGGTCACATTTCGCTGGTTGTACCTGTAGCTCATATTTGGTACTTCCGTTCTTTACCCAATAAAATTGGACTTCTTCTGGGTTTACCCACTAAGAAACTTGACTCAATAATTTATTACGAAAGATATGTTGTTATTAATCCTGGCATTAAAGCCCAGGATGGAGTTAAGTATCTCGACTTTCTCACTGAGGAAGAATATCTGGATATTCTTGAATCTTTACCCAAAGAAAATCAGCAACTGGAAGATGATGATCCAAACAAATTTGTTGCTGATATGGGGGCAGAAGCTCTTTTTAAACTGCTGTCAAGAATTGATTTGAATGAACTGTCTTATTTCCTCAGAAATAAAGCAGATACGGAAACTTCGCAACAGAGAAAGAAAGAAGCTTTAAAGCGATTACAGGTAGTTGAAGCATTTAGAGCATCCAAAGAAAGGAACCGTCCTGAATGGATGATAACAAAAGTGGTACCGGTAATTCCACCGGAATTGAGACCATTAGTTCCTTTAGATGGAGGTCGGTTTGCTACTTCTGACCTTAATGACCTTTATAGAAGAGTTATTATCAGAAATAATCG
>CAYWSJ010000172.1:0-4323 GCA_964461045.1 uncultured Bacteroidales bacterium
GCTGATTTGTAATCAGCAGGCCGTGGGTTCGAATCCCTCCATCGGCTCCTGTTTTGGGGAGGTACCAAAGTGGCCAACTGGGGCAGACTGTAAATCTGCTGGCGTATGCCTTCGTAGGTTCGAATCCTGCCCTCCCCACAGGCTTAAAAGCGGGAGTAGCTCAGTTGGTAGAGCATCAGCCTTCCAAGCTGAGGGTCGCGGATTCGAGTTCCGTCTCCCGCTCTGTTTTTGCCGATGTAGCTCAGGGGTAGAGCGCTTCCTTGGTAAGGAAGAGGTCACGGGTTCAAATCCCGTCATTGGCTCGAGCCTTGATTTTTTTTACTCTATATATTGAAAAGAAAAAGATGTAACCAAATCGTAAATTTAATATTTTGAAGTTATGGCAAAAGAAAAATTTGAACGAACCAAAGAACACGTAAATATCGGAACTATTGGTCACGTTGATCACGGAAAAACAACCCTTACTGCAGCTATTACTAAAATTTTATCTGAAAAAGGGCTTTCTGAAGTAAGATCATTTGACTCTATTGACAATGCACCTGAAGAAAAAGAAAGAGGTGTTACAATCAACTCTGCTCACGTTGAGTATCAAACTGAAAAAAGACACTATGCTCACGTTGACTGTCCTGGACACTCAGACTATGTAAAGAATATGGTAACTGGTGCAGCCCAGATGGATGGTGCTATTCTCGTTGTTGCAGGTACAGACGGACCTATGCCACAAACAAGAGAACACATTCTTCTTGCTCGCCAGGTAAACGTACCTAAAATTGTTACTTTCCTTAATAAAGTCGATTTAGTTGATGACCCTGAATTGCTTGAATTAGTGGAAATGGAAGTACGTGAACTCCTCGATTTCTACGAATTTGACGGCGAAAATGCACCTGTTGTACACGGTTCAGCACTTGGCGCACTTAATGGTGAAGAGAAATGGGTCGAAAAAGTAATGGAATTAATGGGCTATGTAGATGATTATATTCCTGTACCATTAAGAGATAAAGAAAAGCCATTCCTGATGCCAGTTGAGGATGTATTCTCTATTACAGGTCGTGGTACTGTTGCTACCGGTAGAGTAGAAACTGGTGTTGTAAATACTAATGACGAAGTTCAGGTCGTTGGTTTAGGTGCAGAGAAGAAAAAGACTGTTGTTACTGGTGTTGAAATGTTCAGAAAAATACTTGATGAAGGAGAAGCTGGTGATAACGTTGGTCTGTTATTACGTGGTGTTAACAAAGACGAAATCAAAAGAGGAATGGTTATCGCCAAACCTAATTCAATCACACCTCATACCAAATTTAAAGCAGAGGTTTATGTATTGAAGAAAGAAGAAGGTGGTAGACATACCCCATTCCATAATAACTATCGTCCACAGTTCTACATTCGTACATTAGATGTAACAGGAACTGTAGATTTACCAGAAGGAACAGAAATGGTAATGCCTGGCGATAACGTTACAATGACAGTTAACCTGATTTCACCTGTAGCAATCAACAAAGGACTGCGTTTTGCAATCCGTGAAGGTGGAAGAACAGTTGGTGCTGGTCAGGTAATCGAAATCGTTGAGTAATTATAACTCGATATTAGATTATAGGATGTTCAGCTTTAGCTGAACATCCTAATCGAAATATACACGGGTGTAGCTCAGTTGGTAGAGCAGCGGTCTCCAAAACCGCAGGTCGTGAGTTCGAGCCTTACCACCCGTGCAAAATGATCTAAAGATGAAAATTAAAACTTATATAAGAAATTCATATACTGAATTAGTACATAAAGTTTCCTGGCCAACATGGAACGAGCTGCAACGTAGTGCAGTTATAGTAATGGTTGCTTCCTTAATAATTGCAATAATTGTTTTTGCAATGGATTTTTCCTTTAGAAATTTGATGGATTTTATTTACGGAATGTTCTATTAAAGTGTGAGGGTGATGGCAGATAACGAAAAGAAATGGTACGTTTTAAGAGCTATTGGAGGTAAAGAAAAACAGGTGAAGCAATACATTGAGAACGAAATCGCCAAAAGAGAAATGGACGATTACGTCTCTCAGGTATTGATTCCTACCGAAAAGGTTTACCAAATCAGAAACGGGAAAAAAATTAATAAAGAACGCAATTTTTTCCCTGGATATGTTTTGGTTGAAGCTGTAATGGTAGGAGATATCCAACATTTTCTTGAAAACATACCCAATGTAATTGGTTTTCTTAAAACAGAGGGGAATGAGCCTTCACCACTTAGAAAATCCGAAGTCAATCGAATTCTTGGGAAGGTCGACGAACTGGCGGAAAGTGATGAAGAAATCAACGTGCCTTTTTATGTCGGAGAAACAGTAAAGGTCGTTGATGGTCCGTTTAATAATTTTAATGGAGTCATTGAAGAAGTCAACGAAGAGAAAAAGAAACTAAAAGTAATGGTTAAAATCTTCGGACGAAAAACTCCATTGGAATTAAGTTTTATGCAAGTAGAGAAAGAATAATTTTTTAAGAAAAAACTATGGCAAAAGAAGTTGAAGGTATAATTAAATTGCAGATCAGAGGTGGGCAAGCAAATCCATCTCCCCCGGTAGGACCTGCTTTGGGAGCCAAGGGCGTCAACATTATGGATTTTTGTAAAAAGTTTAATGCAAAAACTCAGGAAAAAGCTGGAAAGGTTATTCCGGTAATTATTACGGTTTATTCCGATAAGTCCTTTGATTTTGTGACAAAAACTCCACCGGCACCAGTACAAATACTGGAAGCCATTAAGTTGAAGTCTGGTTCTTCAGAGCCAAATAAGGATAAAGTGGGTTCTATCTCATGGGATCAGATTAAAACAATCGCTGAAGACAAGATGGAAGATTTAAATGCTTTCACTATTGGCTCTGCAATGAAAATGATTGCTGGTACAGCAAGAAGTATGGGAATTACTGTAAAAGGAAAATTCCCTGGTAATGAAGAATAAATAATAATTGTACAATGACGAAATTAACGAAAAATAGAAAAAAAGCGTTAGAGCGTTTCGACAAAAATCAACTTTATAAGCTTGATGAAGCTGCTAATATAGTGAAAGAAATTACTACAGCCAGTTTTGACGCTTCTGTTGATCTAGATATTCGTTTAGGCGTTGACCCAAGAAAACCCGATCAGATGGTTAGGGGTGTGGTTACTTTACCACACGGTACAGGAAAAACCAAAAAAGTACTGGTTTTATGTACAGCAGACAAAGAAGAAGAAGCGAAGGCTGCCGGAGCGGATTATGTTGGGTTAGATGAATATATCGATAAGATTAAAGAGGGATGGACAGATATGGATGTTGTTATTACTATGCCATCTGTTATGTCAAAAGTAGGGCCTTTAGGTAAAGTTTTAGGACCAAGAGGTTTAATGCCTAATCCTAAAAGCGGAACTGTTACAAATGAAATAGGGAAAGCCGTCGAAGAAGTAAAAAAAGGAAAGATTGATTTTAAAGTTGATAAAAATGGTATCGTTCATACCTCTATTGGTAAAATTTCTTTTGATGAACAAAAAATAAAAGAGAATGCCAAAGAGTTTTTGAATACCATTCGAAAACTTAAACCTAATTCTTCAAAAGGGACCTATTTTAGAAGTATCACGTTATCTAGCACAATGAGTCCCGGAATTAAAATTGATCCGGCTGAAATCAGAAAGGCTGTTTAATTTGTAAATTTAAGATTTATGAGACGCGAGGAAAAAGAACAAATAGTCAATAGCATAATCGATGATCTTAAGAATTCCAGCCATTTTTACTTAGCTGATATTTCTGGATTAAATGCTGATGAAACAGTACAACTCAGAAGGAAATGTCATGAAAATGAGCTAAAGTTAAAAGTGGTTAAGAATACATTGTTGAAACGTGCTCTTGACGAAGTAGAAAGTGATTTTGAAGAACTTTATGAAGTTTTGTCCGGACCAACTTCCATTATTTTGACAGAAAAAGGAAATGCCCCGGCTAAAATCATCAAAGACTTCAGAAAAAAACATGATAAACCAGTACTTAAAGGGGCCTTCGTTGAAGAGTCTCTTTATATAGGAGATGATAAACTGGAAGATCTTACCAAAATTAAATCTAAAGAAGAATTATTGGGTGATCTTATTTTACAACTTCAGTCACCAATGAACGATGTAATTTCTGGTCTAAAATCAGGAAGTCACATTTTAGCTGGTGTAGTGAAGACATTATCAGAAAAAGAAGAATAAACAATTTTATAATTAATTAAAAATTAGGAAAAATGGCAGATTTAAAAGCGCTTGCAGAAGAATTGGTTAACTTAAGTGTGAAAGAAGTTAACGAACTAGCAGACATATTGAAAGATGAATACGGAATTGAGCCAG
>CAYWSJ010000173.1:0-4260 GCA_964461045.1 uncultured Bacteroidales bacterium
GTAAAACGGATCAGTTTATTCTTTATCCATATTCCGCAGATAAAGCCTGTAAAATTATTATTAAACCAGGGTATCTTTGCAACAGATGCTTTGATAGAAATACCCGGCTCACTAAAATGATTAGATTGAAGCCAGAAATAGGCAGATGGAAATGATTTTCCCCAGTCTTTTTCAATATAACCACGCCCCTGATCGAATGAGATATTTTCCTTATTGTATTTAATAGATCCACTTATGGAATGATCCATGCTAACAATACCATGATAGCATTCCATAAAAGGCACAAAAGCATAAGGGCCCATAATTCCGGGAGAATAAAAGGGTTTGGGCCATGGAATATTGTTTTTAAATTCAATTTCACCCTTTATTTCCGGGAGATTGATACATATTTTATTCTCAGAAAAACTATTGTCTTGAATGGTAAATTGCATTTTACCGGGTGTGGCAAAAAATGAATCATAAGAGAATTTATGGTAATCAGAACGATGCTTTTTACCGTCCAATACCTGTATAAAAGAGTGTTTATCGCCATTTTTATCTATAGTAATGCCGGGAATGAGAGCAAAGGCATATTTTTCAGTTGCATCTACAATTTTGTAATACCAACCTTCGAAATAACTTTTTTTCTTGTGTTTGCCTTGAAATTGCTCCGGGTTAAAAAAGGCTTTTAATCTTCCAATCATTGAAAATACTATTTTAATGTAAGATAATAAAATTGTTTTATTGTTCTGTTTTTAAATGGATAAATTGTTGAATTGAGGTTAAGTTGAAGGCTAAGGCTGTGTTGCGCTGACGTGAGCTTGAAGCTCTTATCAGCGTGGATTTCGAAATAGATTTCATAACTACGGCATTTCAATCAAATCACAGTCAAAAACTTGCCTATTTAATTTTCAAATTTCACCCTTTTAAACAACTAATAGTATAAAAGCAAATCTAAAAAAATGTTATAATGAAAAAGGCACTACTAATTTTTACAGTTCTCCTGATTTCAGTCTCTGGATTTTCCCAGAAACGAAAGAAAAGAGTGAAATTAGACCTCACAGGTCGCAATTATTATATCCGTTGTGTAGCTAACCAGAAATACCTGGACATTCCAGGATATGGGCATAGAGCAAGCAAAGACAATGGGGCGGATGTTCAATTATGGAACCTGGACAAAGGGATGGACCGCCGGGTGAAATTTATTCCTGCCGGAAATGGCTATTATCATATCCGTTTTCAGCATGCTAAAATGAACATGGATGTTCACGGGTGTTACAGTGGAGAATGGTTCTGTGGCACTTACAAAGATGAAAAAGGAGCCAATGTCCAGATATGGAGTGCAGGAAGTTCTAAGCCCCAGGAATGGAAGCTTGATCAGATTAATCCAGGAGAGTTTCGTATTATAAACCGTTATTCCGGCAAAGTCCTGGATGCGAATGGACATAGGCTCAATGATAATGGTTGCGAGGTTCAACAATGGGATTGGCACGGTGGAGACAATCAATTGTGGGAACTGGTTGATGTTAAAACAGGACACAGATATCAGTTATAGGAAAATTTTTCAAAAGATCCTGTTATTTTTCATTTAATAATTAAAGAATATGCAAATAGATTTTCGTTATATCCGTATTTCTCTGGTTTTAATTTTGATAACAGTAATTCATACTACCTGTGAAAAAAAAATTCAGCCGGTTGAAAGTACAGAAGAAACTGAAACTACACAAAAGGCAACAGGCCTTATGCAGGAAGAAGAAATGATCAGCATGAGCAGCATTCCTAAGGATCTCTCTATTATAACCATACAGGATGCAGGTGATATAAATATGGGATCAGCAGTTTCACTTGTGGATTATATGCCACCGGTGAAAAGCCAGGGACCTTATGGTACCTGTACAGCATGGGGTTCCGGTTATTATGCCAGAACCATTATGTATGCCAGAGAAAACAACCTTACAAAAGCAGACCTGGAGGATCCGGCTAATCAATTTAGTCCCAAATACTTATTTTTAGCTATC
Source organism: uncultured Bacteroidales bacterium (assembly GCA_964461045.1). Classification (GTDB taxonomy): domain Bacteria; phylum Bacteroidota; class Bacteroidia; order Bacteroidales; family UBA12077; genus JAGXLC01. The sequence continues at coordinate 1,998 of CAYWSJ010000173.1, forward strand.
CCTGACGAACACAAAGGTCAGGATTGCGGAGGTTCCTGGCCGGGGGCTGCCTTTGAAGTTATGCAAAACAGGGGAATTGCAACCGAGGAAGAAGTACCTTATGAAAACCTGAATATATGTGCTGAGTCTATCCAGCAATCATGGGATGAAAATGCTGCTGATTATAAAATAGAAAATTACAGGGCAATAGGAGAAAATGAATTTACTGTGGAAACATTTAAATCCTACCTTGCAATGGGACGACCTGTGCAGATTAGTTGCAAACTGGATGAAAATTTTTACGGAATAAACAATAGTGAGGTTTACACTTCAGCAGATGCTGACTATAACAATAATCCCGGATACCACAGCATGTGCCTCATAGGTTACGATGATAATAAGGGTACCAGTGGTGCTTTTCAAATTGTTAATTCATGGGGTCGTAACTGGGGTGACGAAGGCATTTTCTGGATCGATTATAATTTCTTCATTGAAACATTTTGTTATGCTGCTTATGTAATTGAAGGAGACAAAGGAGGACTTTCAGAAGATTTGATTGATCAGAATGTAGTCAATCCTAATTTTAGAGTCGACGGGAAAGACCTGATATCAATCCGTTTCACAGATGAAGTGGATCCTCAGGGTTCTTCCCCCAAAGATCGGCTTCTGACATATAACGTTTTTAACAAAGGAAGTGAAACGATAACAGCAGATAACGACTGGGACATTGTATATTACTACTATAATGCCTACGATCCCTCTAATGATTACGGTGTAATTGTTTACGATTACTATACGGATGATGTGGGTGAATCGTATGAAGGACAAAATGGTGATTTTGCCGATGTAAATGTGCCAATGGATAGCTATGGTTTATACAACTGGTGGAATTATGTGGATGTTCCAGCAGGATATTCTGTAGCAAAAGCTGTTTATGATGATGGTTACGACTATGATTTCGAGTTCCTTTATACCATGCCTGACCTGACAGGGGAATATTACTTTGTACTAATGGCGGATGGTTTCAATAATATTGATGAGCAATATGAGCAGAATAACTTTATTTTTTTGACAGCCGAAGACAAAGAGCCTCTTTATCTGGAAAACGGGATTATTCAAAACAAAAGTAATTTGAAAAAAATGGAAGATACACCCATGCATTTTGGGGCAATGAAAAAGAAACAGCCGAATAGTTACCGGCTCGATGAGCTATCTGAACTAATAAAGTACCAGAAGAGAAGAGGAATGTTAGAAAAGAAGGCCATCGAATTTATGAAGAAAAGGAAAGAGAAGAATTATCGTGGCCCCATTAAACGAGTGGTGCCAGCAAAATTACCGCGGGAGATGTAAGTTTTTCACTTAGCGATAAACTGCCGCCAAATAAAAAGAGAAACACTGGTGCTATCATTAAGCACATATAAAGATTTTTTTCTCAGACAAACTATTTCGTTTTAAATTAGAAGAAACATTAAAGAGTCGGTTTTCGCCGACTCTTTTTCTTTGTATGAATTATGGTTGGCCTGTATGTGCGGACAGCATACAAACCACCATGGCTCAACTTTTACCTGACTTTTTGTTAAGTTTGCTATATTCTGGGGTGTTTTTATCTTGAAAAGTCCGAATAATTCACGTTACAGAAACCCTGGCCAGGTTTCTTAATATCATAGCAGTATCAAAAGATTTGTTTTGAATTCCAACATTACCTGATAACTAAATAAGGCAATGATGTTTTTTACCGTGGAATTAGATTTTTCTAATAAGGGTTGTCAAAGAAAATTGGGTTTGGTTATACATTATAAAGCACACTCTGTTCTTTTAAAATACAACAAAGATCAATTAATCACTAATGGTGTGATCAGTGTTGAAGTCACAATAAAAAAAAACAGAAGAACAACATATTCGAGTATTCTATTAAAACAGCCTCATAACTATTTCAAATTAAAAAGGCAACAGTATAGCTTGCTTAAACCTTTTTTATGTCTCCTAAACTTAGCTGCCAGCCAATAACTTTTCTACTTTTATAACCTAATTATTTAAATAAAGCAGTCAATAATTGAACAGAAATTGAGAGAGATTTTATCTCAAAACCAAAATCCACGACTTACTCATAAATCCATCACCTAAAGTATCTTGCGCATGAATGCTTATAACTGTTATACTTATCCGGGCAATTCCAATTATCTTTTTCTAAAAAAAAACAGCCCCTGTTCCAGAGGCTGTTTTTTTCTTATTTTTTTACTGATTATTAATTTTGTAAAATCACCTTTTTATTGGTCTTTGTATC
>CAYWSJ010000174.1:0-4228 GCA_964461045.1 uncultured Bacteroidales bacterium
TTGACTATGGGACTTATCAGTTGCTCAACGACCAAACAAGTAGAAAAGTTGTTTTCAGAATCCAAAACCCTGAAAAACCAAACATTTCATTACGAACAATTAAATGAACTTCCCGCTCCAGTTCAACGCTATTTCCGCTATGCTCTAAAAGATGGACAGACCTACCTGAGCAAACTGCATCTGAAGCACACAGGAAAATTCAAAACAGGGATCGATAAAGATTGGGTAGATATTGAGGGAGAACAATATTTTACTGCCCAACCTCCCGGTTTTATCTGGATTGGAAAAACAAAGGCTTTCAAAGCAAAAGATTCATATATTTCTAATAAAGGCAACCTTTCGGTTTACCTTTTTGGTTTCCTGCGTATTGTAAAGAGTGAAGGCCCGACAGTAAACCAGGCGGAACTGCTGCGGTGGCTGGGAGAAAGTGCCTGGATGCCTACCAACCTGCTTCCTAATGAACATATAAGCTGGTCGCCAATTGATGACAAAACAGCAAAACTCAATTTTGAGTGGCAAGGTGAGAATGTATATTATACTGTTCACTTTAATGAAAAAAATCAAATAACCAGGCTTCAGACAGAAAGATATATGAACCCGGATCGACTGGAAAAATGGGAAGGCTGTTTAAGTAATTACCAGGAAGTGAATGGTATGATGATTCCTGAAAAAATAGAAGCCTCCTGGCTTTTGAAAGAAGGAAAGCATACGTATGCTAATTTCAAGGTAGAAGAGTTTGTCTTTGACACACAAGAAATTTCTGATTCCTCAGCTTTTTTCTAATAAATAACTTAACTTAGACAAATAGGAATAAAATAAAATTATTCCAGAAAATTGCTTTTTAGCATTTTTTTGTGCTTATTGGGTAAAAGTAAGTTAGAAAAGATGAAAAGAACAACCCTGATTTTAATATTAAGCCTTTTTTCTACATTAACCTATGGACAGGTAACAAAATCCATTGTTATTACCGGCAGTGTAAAAAACAACGAGTCTCCTTTTGTTTCTGTTGAAGACACTCTTTTGCAACTCTCACCCGGCGGAGGCTTCTTTTTCAAAAGGAACATCAGTCATTCCCGCTATTATGATATCAAGTACAAAGAAAAAAAATTTAAAGTCTTCATCGAACCCGGGGATACTGTTGAAATAATCATGAATGCAGTCAATCCTGATGAAAGAATCCATTTTAGGGGTTACTTCCCTCCTATAAACAGGTACCTTCATCAAAAAAGTTTAATTGATAAGCAACTGACTGATTATTTTAATTCCAATACTCTCAAGTGGCATAGTCTCTTTAAAAAAAACGAAACTAATTTTTTAAAAGAACTGGATTCACTCAGGAATTTATACTTACAACCTCTTGAAAAGCTTGAATCAAAGCATAAAGAAGAAGTGAATCAAAAGTTTCTTTTTACTACCAGGAAAGATATCAAATTTACTTTCGACTGGTTTATATTCTATTATCCCTATTTCCATTCCAGATTTACCGGAGAAAAAGTCAATCTGACAAAAGAAACCAGGGCATATCTGAACGATATTAATTTGGATCATCCATGGCTGCTTGAGATAGATAATTATAACCAATTCGGCGAAGAAGTCCTCCGTCCCAAAATCAGGAAAGAATTCAACAACAATAAGTCATTAAAAAATTCAGACAATCGGTGGTTAAAAGCATCTTTAAATATAGTCTCTGAATATTTCAATAACAGGGAAACAATTGATTATTGGCGATATCTTTTTATTAAGAATCATATCGAAGATAATGGAGTAAAAAACATAGAATCATTTATCGAAAATTTCAGGGAAAAGTCTGAAAATGAGGAATTAAAAAAAGATCTGATCAAAATATATAATATAGAACTCAGAAAAAGAAAAGGGCATCCAATAATGACTTACAAGACAGTAGACGGATTTCAGCTGGATGCACACATTTTTATGCCCGATAGCTTAAAAAAAGGAGATAAAAAGCCTGTTTCAGTGTATTTTCATGGAGGAAGCTGGAGCGAAGGGAAACCTGCATGGCATTTCGGACAATCCAAATTTGGCTTTGTTAAGGTGTGTATTGAATACAGGACATATGACAGGTATGGTGTTTTGCCCTTTGAAGCCATTTCAGATGCAAAATCAGCCATAAGGTGGGTCAGACAAAATGCTAATGAGCTAAATGCCGACACATCAAAAGTAATTGCATTTGGAAATTCAGCCGGCGGTCATCTTGCTCTGGCAGCCGCCATGCTGGACACGTTAGATGAACCCGGTGAAAATCAAAAAATCAGCTCCAGACCCAATGCATTGGTCTTAAATGCTGCAGTATATAATCTGAAAAATGTCTGGTTTGATTACCTGGTGGAAGATAAAAATAAAATTACAGCAATTTCCCCTCTTCAGAATGTAAAAAAAGATTTGCCGCCTATGCTAATATTTCATGGTGAAGCGGACATGCAATCTTCTCCTTTCAAATTCTGCAAACAGTTTGTGGAAAAAATGGATAGTGCAGGAAATGAAGTTTATTTTTATCCTCTGGAAGGTATGGGACATTTTTTATGGAGAAACGGGCATTACTGGCAAATTTCCGAAAAGGCCAAAAGAGATTTTTTCCGTGAAATGGGATTCTTAAAAAAAATTAATCCTGGCTTATGATAAATGCCAATTCTAACATAAAAGATTATGTCAGGATTGGGGTTATTGACTTCAGAAACGACAAAAAACAACTGCTCTGGTCATATTTCATCAGACTGATATGCCTTCTTTTTTTTGGTCCTCTTTTTGTTCTGATTGCCCTGCAAATGGATATCCATATACCTGTTACCAAAGAAGCCTTTCTGGGAATATCAATACCCGGAATTTCTGGTTTTTTCAGCATTCTTTTCATTATTATCGCAGTGGTTTTTGTTTTATTTCTTCATGAAATGATTCATGCTGCTGTATTCTTTTTTAGCAAAAATCAGAAGCCCCGGATTGGGATGAAAGGTTTGGTTATCTATGCAAAGGCTTCCCGGTATCTTGTCAATCGTAATGCAATGATTATAAACGGACTGGCACCTTTCTTTGTATTAACACTGCTTGGTTTTATACTAATTGAACTCTTACCGGTTACTGCTTTACCCTGGATATTTATCCCTACACTTGTAAATGCTGCGGCTTCGGGTGGCGATTTTATGATAGTTATGTGGATGATGGGACATACCAGGAAAACATTATACAAAGACGAAGGGGATATTATAACTGCATACAGAAATGCGAACTTTCAGCAATTGAATTAATTTAATCTGAGTTTGACTTAATAATAAACCTTCTAGTTAATTGATATACTTTCATCGAATTCACGCTAAAATAAGGCATTCTTTATACCAATTTAAGAAACAATAAACCTTTATATTTTGTATTTTTGTAAAAGAATTTTATCATTTCAAAGTCATGAAACCCTCTTCTGCATAATGCAGACAAAAGGCAGTGTATAAAACAATAGGGGTACATGGCAGAAGAAACAAAAGAATACAGACTTTGGAAGGTATAAGTTTCAGAATGTCAAACTAATAATTAATTTTACTCTAATGAATAATAAATCAACAATTTTGATACCGGTTGACTTCAGAACCCAATCTTTGTCGGCTTTTGAGTATGCAAAGGTTATAGCAAAAGCTACAAACTGCAGCCTTACTTTGCTTTATGTGATTGAAGAAACCGGTATTTTTACAAGTTCTGTTTTAAAAAAAGAACAAAAAGCTGAAATAATAAAACAAGCTGAAGCGAGACTGGATGAACTTGTTTCCAGCGATAAAGACTTGAAAGAAAAAAATATAAAAGCAAAGACCGTTATAAAAAAAGGGAAAGTCTACCGTCAAATCATTAATCTGGTGAATGAAATAAAACCTGTTTTGATTATCATGGGTAGAACCGATTCCTCAGATTTTAAGAAAAATATTACGGGAACAAATACTCATCATATAGTTAGTGAAGCTCAAATTCCGGTAATTACCATTAAAGGAAGTCATGAAGTTACAACAGATGACCACATATTATTACCCCTTGACCTTACTCATCCTGTAAAAACGAAAATAGCAAAAGCAATAGAAGTAGCAAAATTTTTTGGGGCCCGTGTAAACATTTTATCAGTCCTTCAATCGAACTGGCTAAGCAAAAAGATTAAATTTCAAAAGTCACTGGATGAAATTCAAAAAATATTTACAAAGTATGAAGTTGAAAGTGACGTTAATTTAAAAGTTTGCAA
>CAYWSJ010000175.1:0-4217 GCA_964461045.1 uncultured Bacteroidales bacterium
ATAAAAAATAAATTTATTACTAACCCTAAAATTATGATTATGAGAAAGAAAATTACATTCTTAATGGGTTTTCTTCTTATCGCTTTTTTTTCGTTTGGCCAGGAATGGCAAACGGTTGAAAAGGCTGAAAAAAAGAAGGAAGCCAAATCCAAGAAAGAGGAAAGGGGAATTAATCCCTATCGAAATGATGTGGATGGCGTTATAGTTAATCGCCAGGCACCACAGGGCAAAGGAACTTATCAGTACAATCCCTCCAACAGCCCTGCAGATGATGCTTACGACAGCAACACTTATGATGAAAACGGCTGGACTGATATTGCTGTTTCCGAGACAGAAAATGTTGCTGAAGTTCAGATTGACTACACTTGGGCAACAGATAGCTGGGCTTATGAGGGCTCTTTCCATCTGGAATCCCCAAGTGGAACTTCTGTGGTTATTGCCTCCGGCCAGGAATCCGGAACTTATTCTGTAACTTTAACAGATTTTGAAGGGGAAGCCATGGATGGCAACTGGAAGTTGTGGATTGAAGACAGCTATGGTGATGGTGGTCACCAGGCAACTGATATCACGGTTACTTTCATTACACCGGTGGCAAATGATGCAGGAATATCAGAGATTGTATCTCTAAATGAAGATGAAATTACTTATAATGGAGAAAAGGATATGATCGTAAGAATGAAAAATTACGGTGTGGATCCTTTAACCATTGATTCCATAGGATGGGGTTACATAGTTGATGGAGATACTACCTACAATGAGCCCATAGAATGGACGGGCAATCTGGCAAATGGTGAAACAGAGGATGTTAACCTCGGAACCATTAACCTGGAAGCAGGAAAAACATACCAGATTGGTGCATGGACTTATCTGCCTAATGGTGTGGAAGATGAAAACCACATGAACGATACAATGGGTGTTGAGATAGCTGTTTATCAGAAAGGACAGTTAGTTGAATCCTTCGAAGGAACAACCTTCCCGCCTAATGACTGGAAAGTGATCAACAATGATGGTGGAGCTGAGCAATGGGAACAGAATAATTCTTATTCTTATAACGGAATGAATTCTGCCTCTGTTCGTTGGGAAAATTCTGATCTAACAAATGATGACTGGTTAATTACTCCGAAATTATTGGTTGAAGAAGGAGATGAACTTAGTTTCTGGGCCAGAAGTACGAGTTCATATTTTGAGGATGATTTTAGAGTATATGTATCCAAAACAGGCAATAATATTCAGGATTTTACCACAACTCTTGAGGAAGTTATGAATGCACCTTATGACTGGACACAATTTAATTATGTTCTAACTGATCATGCAGACATTTCCGCAGGTGATGAAATCTATGTTGCAATACAATACTTTTCTTTAGATCAGTTGAGGCTTGCTGTAGATATGTTTACTGGTCCTGTGCTTGCAAATGTAAAAGATAATGATGTTGCCGTAACTGAAGTAATGGGAGCTATTGCTCAACCTGGTGAAACAGTTGATCTGAAGGCCTTAATAAAGAATAAGGGTTTAAATGATCAAACGGATGTTGAAGTTACCTTTAGTGTTGGTGGAGAATCAGCTGGTACAGCAACTATTGGATCATTAACTTATCAGCAACAGGATACTGCTATGGTTTCATGGACTGCACCAACAGAGATTGGTTTATATACACTTGAAGTATCTGTTCCTGATGATGAGAATAACAACAACAATACACTCACTCAGAAGATTTGGGTATTGAATGAGCAGCCTTCATTTGTCATGAATTATATGGATGGTGAGTTGTTGAACCTTACTTTACCTGATGCACAGAATACGGAACTGGTAAGTTCAACAAGTACAACAATATATGCCGGAACCTGGGCTATGGGTAAATGGTATGCAGTATCAGATGCCAATGAATTGCTTACTGTTGATACGGCTACAGGATCAATGACTTCCATTGGTACCCTTGACCTTAATTCTGTTACAGGAATAGCGTATGACTGGACAACTACCACAATGTATGCTATGGATTATGACGGAGATAATGCCGTGTCCAAGTTGTATACAGTGGATCTGCAAACTGCTGAAGTTTCACAGGTTGGCTTGGGTAGTACAGAAGGGATAAACATTAACCTTGCCTGTGATCTGGAAGGAAACTTATATTCCATGAACATTACTGATGACGTATTAATGTCTATTAGTAAAACTGCAGGTGCAGGCTCTGTTATCGGAGATCTTGGAATTGACGCCAGTTATGCCCAGGATATGGAATTTGATCATAATAATGGTGATATTCTTTATGCAACTGGTTATACAGACAAAGGTGGTTTGTATGTTATTGATACTGAAACCGGTATGGCTCACAGCCTTGGTCAGTTTGAAGATGGAGATGAATTAGGTGGTTTTGCCATTCCTTATACTTCTCCAGTACCTTATCCAATTGAAATGCATCCTATGAACAACTCCGAGGATAATGCAGTGGATACAGATATTCACGTTGTATTTGACCAGAATGTTGATTCAGTTGATTTCAGCGGAATTACAATAACAGGTGAAAATAGCGGAGCAGTATCTAATGTAACTGCGGAATTGCAGGATAGCATGCTTACTATTAGTCATGATCCATTAGCAAATAACGATAATTTCACTGTTACTATTCCTGCTGGTACTGTAACTGCAGAAGAACCAAATGAGGAAATATCCTGGAGTTTCAATACCATAATGAGTGCACCTGAATATACCATATTTACACCAGACACAGCAGCTCAGGGTGTGGCTCTTGATGCTGAAGTTTCAGTACTTTTCAACCAGGAAATTTCAGAAGTCAGCCTGGCTGGTATTACAATGACAGGTTCTCAGGAAGGTCCTGTTCCGGCAGTAACTGCATCAATTGGTTCAGATAATAAATCAATTGTAATCGATCACGCTGATTTTGCTGGATTTGAAGATACAATAACTGTTTCCATTCCTGCTGATGCAGTTGAAAATGAAGATGGAATAAGGAATGCTGATACAACCTGGACTTTTGTTACTTTAAAAGATGGTCAGCCTATAGCCGATTCTATTGCCCCGGCTAATAACCAAAGCACTGTAGCTCTTGATGATGAAGTTCTGGTTCGATTCAATATTGATGTCAATGAAGTTGACTTAAGTGGCATCACCATTGAAGGAGAAACAGAAGGTGCAGTAAATGTAACTCCAACTTTAACCGATAGTACTATAACAATAGCTCATGATGCTTTTGCAAATAACCATGAGCGTTATACGGTAACTATCCCAGCAGGTGCTGTAGAATCAGTCTCTACAAGTGAACCCAATGCTGAAATTAAATGGAGTTTTACAACCATTATGGCAGCACCACAGATGACTACAATGGTTCCTGCAGACGGTGCAACAGCTGTTCCAGTGGATGCTAACCTGATGTTTGCATTTGACCAGGAAATTCAGACAGATTATGATCTGGATACTATGATTACAATCGTAGGAGAGAATGAGGATACTGTGACGAACACCAGCACGACATTGAATGCTGATGGAATGGGCTTCACAGTAACCCATGATGATATGCAATACAATGCAGCTCAGTATACGGTAACAATACCTGCAGGTGTCGTTTACAATGAAGACAGTGTAATGAATCAAAACGAGGCTACCTGGACATTTACTACGATAATGGCTGCACCCGAAGCAGTTGAAACAACTCCTGAAGACGGAGCTACTGATGTTCCACTTGATGCTGCCATATCAATGTCATTGAACCAGAATGTTACTGTAAATGACCTGAGTGTTGTAACAATAAGCAGTGCAGCTGAAGGTTATGTGCCTAATGTAAATGCTACATTAACTGATGATTCAATCATCAATATCACACATGATGATTTCTATACTGTAAATGATGATATCTATACTGTTAGAATACCTGCCAGTGCAGTGATGAACAGTGACGGTGTCTATAACCAGGATATTACCTGGACTTTCCAGACTGTTTATACTTATGATGTTACATTTGTTGTACAGGACGGAACTGAGCCTGTAGCAAATGCAACAATAACAGTTAATGGGCAGGAAGCTACCACTGATGCACAAGGTAAAGGTGTTATCAATGACCTGGTTAAAGGAAGTTCCTATGGTTATACTATAGAAAAATCAGGATACGAGACTGTAACCGGAAACGTAGCAGTTCAGGGTGAAGTTGTTATACCAGTTCAAATGACACAGGTTTACTCAGTTACATTTAATGTGACAGA
>CAYWSJ010000176.1:0-4139 GCA_964461045.1 uncultured Bacteroidales bacterium
CATGGTACAACAAGAAAGTAAACTTAATGTTGCTGACAATAGTGGCGCTAAAGAAGTGAAAGTTATCCGTGTATTAGGTGGTAGTGGAAGACGCTATGCTTCAATTGGTGATAAAGTGGTTGTTAGTGTCAGAAGTGCTTTACCCGCTTCCGAAGTGAAAAAAGGAACGGTAAGCCGTGCAGTAATTGTAAGGACAAAAAAGGAAGTACGTAGAAAAGATGGCTCCTATATTCGTTTCGATAATAATGCATGTGTATTGTTGAGTAATGTCGATGAAATAAGGGGAACACGTATATTTGGACCCATCCCCAGAGAATTGAGAGACAAATACATGAAAATTATTTCTTTAGCACCTGAAGTATTATAAAAATAGGGAAAATGCAGAAACGTAGAAAATTACATATTAAAAAAGGCGATACGGTTTACGTAAATTCTGGTGAATACAGAGGCCAGCAAGGAAGAGTACTGGAAGTGTTGCCGAAAGTAGATAAAGCCCTTGTGGAAGGAGTGAATATTGTTTCTAAACATACAAAACCAAATTCTGAAAATCCACAAGGTGGCATTGTTAAAAAGGAAGCACCCGTGCATATATCTAATTTAATGGTTGTTGACCCTAAAACGGGAGAACGTACCAGAATTGGAAGAAAAAAGGATAAAGACAACAAACTTGTGCGTTATTCAAAAAAATCAGGGGAGGAAATTAAGTAATGGATTATCGACCAGAGCTACAGAAAAAGTACTACGACGAGATCGTACCCGCATTAATGAAAGAATTTAATTATAAATCTATAATGCAGGTACCAAAACTTGAGAAAATAGTTTTAAATCGTGGTGTTGGAGAAGCAGTTATGGATAAGAAGCTGATTGAAGATGCACAAGAGGAATTGACTGCTATTGCCGGACAAAAAGCGATTAAAACATACTCAAAGAAAGCAATATCTAATTTCAAATTGCGCGAACAAACCCCAATTGGAGTTAAAGTTACTCTGAGAAAAGCAAAAATGTATGAATTCTTCGAAAGATTGATCAAAGTTGCGCTTCCCAGGGTAAAAGATTTCAATGGAGTGGAAAGTAATTTCGATGGTAGAGGTAATTATTCTCTAGGACTTGAAGAACAAATTATCTTTACTGAGATAAATTTAGATGATGTGCATAATATGTTGGGCTTAGAGGCAAATTTTGTTACTACAGCCCCAACCGATGAAGAAGGTTATGCATTGTTGCGAGAATTTGGTATGCCTTTTAAAAATCTTAAAAAGAAATAAGATATGTCTAAAGAATCAATGAAGGCAAGAGAAAGAAAACGCCAGAAAATGGTTGAAAAGTACGCAAAAAAGCGTGCCAAGCTGAAAGCTGAAGGAGATTATGTAGGCCTTAGCCGTTTACCTAGAAATTCTAGTCCTGTTCGACTCCACAACAGATGTCAGATTACAGGAAGGCCAAGAGGCTACATGAGACAATTCGGAGTTAGTAGAATTACTTTCAGGGAAATGGCCTCTAAAGGACTTATTCCCGGAGTAAAAAAAGCAAGTTGGTAATATAAAACGAGAAAGAGATGATTACAGATCCAATAGCTGATTATTTAACACATATTAGAAATGCGCTCATAGCAGGGCATAAAATCGTAGAGATACCAGCTTCAAATTTGAAGAGAGATATTACGAAAATTCTTTACGAACAAGGATACATACTTAGTTATAAGTTAGAAGATGAGGGACACGTGCAGGGCCTTATAAAGATTGCTCTGAAATATCACCCAAAAACTAAAGAACCGGCTATCCGGTCTTTACAAAGGGTCAGTAAGCCTGGTTTAAGGAAATATGTTGGAACTGATGAAGTTCCACGAGTACTTAATGGTCTTGGAATCGCTGTATTATCAACATCAAGAGGTGTTGTTACCGATAAGGATGCAAGAAAACTGAATATCGGTGGCGAAGTATTGTGTTATGTACATTAAAAAGGAGGATAATCCATGTCACGTATAGGTGTGTTACCCGTAAAAATACCAGAAGGAGTCAACGTAAATGTTGACGATAAAAATGAAGTTCATGTAAAAGGGCCGAAAGGGGAAATGAGTAAGATTCTGGATCCGGCTATGAAAATAAAGGTTGAAGATGATCAAATTGTTGTTGAAAGAGCAACCGATAATAAAAAACATAAGTCACTTCATGGCTTAACCCGAGTTCTTTTACATAATATGGTTGAAGGTGTTTCAAAAGGTTATGAAATAAAACTTGAATTTGATGGCGTTGGCTATAGAGCTGAAGCTAAAGGACAAATCCTTGAAATGAGTATAGGATACTCTCATGAAATTCATTTTGAAATACCTGAGGAAGTTAAAGTTGAAGCAGTTACAGAAAGAAGAAGCAACCCCAAAGTAACACTAACTAGCCATGATAAAGAACTAGTTGGTCTGGTGGCTGCTAAAATCCGTGCACTACGTCCACCTGAGCCATATAAAGGCAAAGGAATTAAGTATGTTGGTGAATGGATTAGACGTAAAGCTGGAAAAGCCGGAAGTGTATAATTTTTAAAATTTTCAGTCATGGCCTTAACAAAAAAGGAGAGTAGATATAGAATTAAGCAAAGAATCAGAAAACGAATTTCTGGAACGAAAGAAAAACCCAGAATGTCTGTATTCAGAAGTAACAAACATATTTCTGTACAATTTATTGACGATGTGGAAGGAAAAACATTATTCGCCTATTCCTCAAGAAATAAAGAAGTTGCAGAAAAAAGTGAAGACCTTAGTAAATCCGAGCAAGCTGAATTAGTTGGGAAATTTGCAGCTCAAAAGTCTAAAGAAAAAGGACTAAAAAATGTTGTATTCGACCGAAATGGTTATAGATATCACGGAAGAGTAAAAAAATTAGCAGATGCTGCTAGAAAGGAAGGACTTAAATTTTAAAAGCTATGTCAAAAGACACAAATATTAAAAAAGTAAAAACTAGCGATTTAGAGTTAAAAGATCGACTTGTAAGTATTAAAAGAGTAACCAAAGTTACTAAAGGAGGTCGTCAATTTGGTTTTACTGCATTGGTTGTTGTTGGAAATGAAAATGGTATTGTGGGATATGGCTTAGGAAAAGCTAAAGAAGTAACTACAGCTATTGCAAAAGGAGTTGAAGCCGCTAAGAAAAATCTTGTGAAAGTTCCTTTATTAGGGGGTACAATACCCCACCAAATTGAATATAAATTTTCAGGTGCTCACATATTTATGAAACCTGCTGCAGATGGTACCGGTGTTAAAGCTGGTGGCGCAATGCGTATTGTACTTGAAAGTGTTGGGGTAAAGGATTTATTAGCTAAGTCTAAAGGATCCAGTAATCCGCATAATCAGGTTAAAGCTACAGTAAATGCTTTGCTTGAAATGAGAGATGCATATACAATTGCAGAACAAAGAAATTTACCTTTAGAAAAAGTGTTTAATGGATAGTTCAAATTTTAAGACCATGGCAAAAGTGAAAATAACACAGGTTCGAAGTAAAATAGGAAGCACAAAGAGACAGAAAAAAACTCTGGAAGCTTTAGGATTACGAAGAATAAACTACTCTGTAGAACTGGAAAATAATCCGCAGATTCAGGGTATGATAAAGAAAATAAACCATTTAGTTAAGATTGAAGAAGTTAAATAATTAAATTTAATTTGTTGATATGGATTTAAGTAATATAAAACCAGCGCCTAATTCAACGAAAAATAAAGTGCGTAAAGGAAGAGGACAGGGCTCTGGAAAAGGTAAAAAATCTACCCGAGGAGATAAAGGAATGAAATCCAGAAGTGGATACAGCAGAAAATTAGGCTTTGAAGGTGGACAAATGCCACTTCACAGAAGAGTACCTAAATACGGATTTAGAAACTTATTCAGAAAAGAGTATAAGGCGGTTAATATTAGTACGTTAGAAAAATTAGCTACTGAAAAGAATATTAACAAAATTGATGTGGAAACTTTATATAACGCTGGTTTAGTTAAAAAAGATAGTCTCGTTAAAATTTTGGGCAATGGTAAGTTGACCAAAAAAGTAGACGTTAAAGCACATGCTTTTTCTAAATCAGCTATCAAAGCAATTGAATCAGTAGAAGGAACCATAGAAAAACTTTAATAATATAATGAGGGCATTTTTTAATACCATACAAAATAT
>CAYWSJ010000177.1:0-4130 GCA_964461045.1 uncultured Bacteroidales bacterium
AGTTTTGATAATAAGTAAGAAAGTAACCAAAATAATACTTAAAATAAGTGTTTCTAAATCTTTGGAGGGGAGTATGTCATCAATAAGTTTTTGTGAAAATACTGCCATAGCCATCCCTAATGTAGCTATGGTGATTCCCAGGCCTATGCTTAAACCTAATAATTCTTTGTCATCCCTGATTAATTGAATGAACCAACTTTTTTTGGACCTTTTGATGTTTTTAGCTTTTTGAAAGTTATGATTCGGCTCTAACGTTAAACAAGTTTTTGAATGCCAGATTTGGTTCAACTCCTCCTGGGTATAATATTGAATTCCTTTACCGGGATCTCCGATTATAAATTTTCCGTGTTCATAACCATAAACAATAATATAGTGTTGGAGTCGGTTGTCAATTTTAACGTGCAATATAACTGGTTTTCCATGATCAATCAATTGTTGAATATTGGCCTTGCAGCCTTCGGCGTCAAATCCTATTTTATTGGCAACCTGATACAGACCCAGAAGTGTAGTCCCTTGTTTGGAGGTGCCGCTTAATTCCCGCAACTTTTCCAATGCAATGTCACCACCATAATATTTAACGATGGATTTTAGACATGCAACTCCACAATCAGATTGATCGTGCTGTAATATTAGTGTTTTTCTGATTCGTTTCTCAGGCATTTCTCTATAGAATGAACGGTTTTTTCTACTTTTAGTTCTCCTGTTATTTCTTTTAATATTTTCCCTGATGAATTACATAATAATGTTGAAGGCATTCCACGGATATTAAATTTATGGATGGTTCGGGGCTTTGCCGTTGTTAATTTATAATTGCCCTGGGTGCTAAATCCAATACGATCTATAAATGAGGCTATAGAATCATGAGATTCGATTATTATGATATGATTCCAGGGAGCAAATAAATCCTCCTTTGCTTTGATATCCATAGCCTGAAATTCACAGTGTCTGCATTTTACTGATAAAAAAGAAATGACCGTATGTTGATTATCTTGGATGCTTTTTTTTAATGATAAGGAATCCCCTCCTATAATTGAAAGCTTGACATTAGGTAATTCACGATTCGGTTCCCTTTGCTCGTTTTTATTATTTTCGGCTTTTAGTATCACTAAAATGATGAGGAAAATAATGATTCCGGGAGTACCAATTTTCACAATTTGCTTTATCATAGCTTTAATTTAAAGTGGTTATTATAAACATTATGAATACGATCCAAAGAACTAGCCCTGTTCCAAATGCTTTAAATGAAACATTTAAACTTTTTGAGTAAGGGAGCGGTTTAGTATTTTCTTTATTGAATTCTCTTTTTAGAAAATAGGCCAAAACGAAAAAATACAAAATTGTAAATATATTGATGGTATTCAATGGAACCCGAAAATATACAGGTAAATTACTTATATCAAGCCAACCCTTGACATAATCCCAATGGAAATCATAAAATGTTTTGTATGTATAATCTGTATGAATAAATCCAAACCAGATTAACTTAATGGTTTGTTTTATTATATAAATATATTCTGCAAGTACTACCGCCTTAAAAATGGTTAAAAACGAATGTTTCATGTTTTCAAGTAAGGTGGTTGCCAGTACAAAAATGGCAATAATACCAAAGCGTAGCAGATAGAATGCAACAGGAACAAGTATCGTTAATAGGGTCACGTCCTGGTAGCTTTTCATTTTTTCTGCCACGCTTGCTTCAGAAAAATTTTCAGATAAATGTTCGTGAAGTAGATGATCTGTGATAAAAAATTCTTTTATTATAAGCTGAATAGCAAAGAATACAATAATGAACAGCACAAAATGAAAGAGTGCCTGCTGCCATTTATTCCATTGGATATATTTGTTTAAGATGTTGGTTGTCATTTTATAATGTTGGTGTGTTGAACGATTTATTTTTTTAATCGATTATTGAATGATTGACTTTTCCTGATTTGAAATTTGAAGAATCTTATTGTGTTTAATACAGACCTGATAGTATCAGATCAAATAAAAACTTTAATGCAAGAATAACAAATAAGAGCACCCCATAGGTTCTCAGCACAATTATAACCCCTTTTTTATCAGATGTTTTGAAAATAGTGCTAATTCCTATACTTAAAATAAACCAATACAAAATTTCAAATGCATTGATGATTCTTAGCAAAGGTTTCCATCTATAATGAAAATTATCTGTATCGCCTAATAATGAATATAACGACAACGGGAAGAAGTTTTTTTCATCCTGCATATTAGGCTGGACAAACATAATCCACAATGATTTTATTATGTCAGCTAAAGTCATTGAAAATTGGGCAGTGAGGACAATCAGAAATACTATTTTAAAGTCGGACTCTATTTTTAAGTTCCGGTTAATCCCCTTTTGTATAATTTTAGCGATAATATATATTTTAACAAACTCATAGAGGGGAGAAATAACATACATAACGGTTGTGAAGATGTTATAAAATCGTATTGTTTTAGGATGATCACCTACGTAAGCTGCCGGTTCGAGGCTGATCCCGTATAATAAATACAGTGCGGCTATGTTCAGAAGGGCATATAATAAAAAATAGTCTCTTTTGTTTATGGTCTTTAGGCTGAGTATAAAAGTACGCATTGGGTTTACTTTTTTAAATCAATAGAAAAGAAAGATCAATTATATCTGTGTTTGTTTCATTTACTATTCTCCTTAAATTGTTGCTCGATGTCCTTGTCTTTACTTAAGATATGCTTTGCTTTATTTACCTCCTCCTGGGTGTATAATACGTTGAAATTTTTCCAGAACTCCTCATTATAGGTAAATTCTTTTTTGTAAAGTAAATCGTTTTCTTTTTCCACATCCCGCCAGCGCACCCGGTCAAAGTTCCTTCTTTTGGTGATGATTTCATTGAACATGATAAAACTGTGCCTGTAATACCGCTCACTGGAACTGAAATTAAAGGCCTGGTCTTTTAAAACGTCTATGTACTCAATAAGATATGGGTAATAAGTATCTCCAATTTTTCTGTACAACATCCGCTTACGAAATCTTTTTGAGCTTTTTCTTTGTAATATCTTTTGAACCTTTTCTGTAGTGGTCATTTGGATGTCCTCTTTGAGAATTGCATAATCTGAGGTGTTGATATACAGCCGGTAATCATAATTATAACCAGACCTTTGTTTTTTTGGAGTAAACCGAACGACGTAGACGGTATTGGTGTCCAGGAATTCAATTTGCTCCAGTTCGGCAGTATATTTCTCCAGGAAGGCTTTGTAATCTCTTTTGCGGTTGAAGTTATATTTATTGTACATCTGTAAAATGGGATTCTTAAATTCTATTCCCATTAGCTTAAGAAGCCATTTCATTTTCTTGTTGGTTTTTACATAATTTTTGGAGTTTCGCATTTCGTCCACCCTGAATTTTGCTTCTCTCAAGGCATGAATGCCAAATTCCTGAATGGTGATTGCCGCTTCTGTAATACGAGCTACGCGTTGTTCTGCTTCTATGGCATCATTATATACAATGTCCTGAAAAAATGCTTTGCCCAGGTAACTTGAAGTAGGGAAATTATCCCGGTAATTATTACCTACACGCGTAAGGATCTCTTTAGCTGTGGGGGCATCGTTCATAATTACGGTGGCTTTCATTTTATAAGTAGCTTCCTTAAGCGGGAAAATACTGTCTTTAGGGGATGTTTCCGCCCAAGTGAATTTATGGTTCTTATATCCGATACATGAAATGATCAGAGTATCCTGTATAAATGCAGAGTCGACAACAAATTTGAAGTACCCGTTTTCATTGGAACAGGTTCCCACGGGTTTGTTTTGTACAGATATATTCGCAAAGGGAATTCCGGTGGTATCTTTATCGACAATATAACCCTCAACAGTATATTGTGCGTACAGGGTAAATGTTAAACAAGTAAGTAATATAGTGACAGTTAATTGTTTCATTTTATGGAAATATTTAAAGCCTTTATGAGCGCTCATAAAGGCTTTATGAAAGTTTAATAAGCACAATAGGCATTGTATAAACCACCTACATGTTGCCGTAAGGTTTCGCCTTCCAGGCTATTGATGAAATCATAACCACCCAGGCCATCAATTGCGTCGCACCAATCTTCGGCACCACCACCAATAAAGTCTTCCATTTGATTTAATTCTAATTTTTCCAT
>CAYWSJ010000178.1:0-4095 GCA_964461045.1 uncultured Bacteroidales bacterium
AAGTCTTCTTTTCGCGATGCAAAAGGTTCTGTAGAAAACAAAGCCTCTGCAAATTTATCTGCATCTTTCCTGAATTCATCCATTTCATCGGCTGTATACCCCTCACTTAATAGCACAATATCCACTTTCTTATGTGGATCCCCATTAACAGCCACATCATAAACTTCATAAGGATTATTCAATTCAGCTTTGTTTACCTTCCTGAAATCCGGATCAATTGAATACTTCCATACAGGTTCAAACTCCTGTTCTTTATTCCTTTTATAGATAACCAGTTTTACTTTTTCTTTCGGCCATGGAAAACGAACGGATTCATGAAAAACTCCCCATTCTTTTTTTGCTTCGGGAGTGGTTTCCCATTCACCGTAAATACTGCAATAACCACGGGAAAACAAAACTTTTCCTGTTTCCGGATCCATAATCTCAAAGAAATATTTCCCAAGTTCCAGTTTATCAATTAGCTGTGTTTTGCTTCCGGCCCAGATACCATCATTTACCATTCTGTCAAGTGAGAAATGTTCCTCAGAGGCATTTCCGGTATGGTAATAATCCAACCTCATTGTCTGGTCCTTAAAATACTTGTTAAATGTTGCATCTGAATAACCATTACAGGAAATCAGGGCAAAACCTATTGCAATTAAACAACTTAAAAATCTGACTTTCATATCTTTATTTTTTAGGTTACAGAACGAATTTAATAAAAATATCCCCAATATCAAACCACTGCAACTGAATGAATGGCTAAAAAACAAAAACCGGCCTGTAAAGCCGGTTTTTGTATCACAAATCCTATATTCTCTACTGAATAATTAATCTGGAAGTGAATTTGTTTCCATCTTTCTCAATACTAATTAAATAAATTCCTTCCTCATAACCACTCAAATCAATTGTATTTTCATTGTTATGGAGAATCTTGGTCATAAGCGTTTTACCAGTAATGTCCATCATGGTAACTTTCACATCCCTGAACCTGGAATTCCAGTTAATATGTACTATGTTATTCGCCGGATTTGGATAGATCTGCACTTTATTTTTCAGTACATCTTCAATTCCTGTTACCGTTTGCATGGTATAATTCAGGGTTTTATGATCATCAACAACAACGTACCCTGTAATGGAGTTATATCCTGATTTTTCAATGCTGTAGTTATACTGAGTACCATCTATAATATCAGCAAACACAGCTTCTCCTTCTACATCTGTTGTTTTGTTTTCATTACCCAGTGTGACAGAAACTCCTTCCATTGGATCTGAGCCGTCATTTATTTCAAAAGTTATATCATACGTTGCAATGGTAGAGAAATTGTATGTTACCTCATTGTTCGGAATATCATCTGCATTAATAAGAGAATTATAAGGTATTTTGACTGTATAGGTATCATTATTTTCTGTAAATAAACCATCGTGAGATATATCAACGGTTCTGCCATCAGTATTTAATGTAGCTGTTACCCCGGGTACATACCCTTTCTTTTCACTTTTAATGGTAACACCTTCAAGTCCATTCACAACAAGATCCTGGTCAAATGTAACAGATATATCAGTATCAAGGCTTACATCTGTACTTCCAAAAGCCGGAACATAAGTTTCGGCTATTGGGGCAGACATAATTGTAGTAAACTGCCAGCTAAACGCTTCATTAAATAATGAATCCCTGTTATGTACAGCATTAGCCATCATGGAAACAGTGTACGTTTCATTATTATCAAAAGAATTTGGATAAAGCTCTATCATAATGCTCTTTCCACCTCCCGGTTCAGTCTGTGCATAATTGAAATCCACTTCTTCCTGGTTCTCATCCATAATGGTGAATACAGTATCAAGGTTTACCTGGCTATCATCAATTACCTGGTTAAATTCAACTCTCAATGGATTATAACTCAAACGAACCCCGGTTGCTCCATTTTCAGGATAAAATTTAACTGTATCAGGCGCTGTCATAATCGTGGTAAAAGTCCATTTAATTTCCTTGTTATTAACACCTCCGAGTATGGAAGAAACAGCTCCCTCCGGAATAGTAACAGTGTACACTTCATCATTTTCTGTAAACGCATCATGACTGATTGTAACCACACTGTCATTACCCAGTGTTGCAGAAACTCCGGTTACACTTCCTGCATTTTCCCCCTCAATAGAAATTCCAGTTAAGTCATTTTCTGAAACAGGGACACTAAAATGAATCTCAACATTAGCATCCAGTGCTACTGTGTAGGCGTTGTTTACCGGTGCCAGAGAATCAGCTATCGGCTGATCTGCTGTCATTGTATAAAATGTCCATGATGTATCAGTATTGGGAACATTATCTGCATTCCGGACAACATCATAATTCAGTGTAACTGTAATAGTATCATCGTACTGGTAATTTTCATGAGTAATTACCAATGTCTGCAAATCAGGATCAATATTGGTTGTATAAACTCCAAGTGGACCCGTTTTAGCGCTAACTAAATCTACCGAACCACCTGCCCTGGTAACTTCCTGATCAAACTTTACATACAAACCAGCATCTAAAGGAATTCCTTCAGCCATGGTATCCGGGTAGAGAAGAAGAGGTTCTGGTTTCGGCAGGGTTGTGGTGAAACTCCATTGAATTTCTTCGTTCCCCATTGTTCCACTTGCTCTCGTAACCGAATTAGCCGGGATGGTTGCGGTATAGGTTTCACCTCTTTCAAAATCATCATGGTATAGCTGTAAGGCTTCTCCTCCAAAAATTGGACGATCTTTATAAGGGATACCTATTTCTCCGTAGACCCCTGCAACCGATTCGCCGGAAGAATTTTCAATTTTTAGTCCACTAAAATCGAGACTATCCAGCGCTGTGTTAAAAATGGCAGCTACATAGGCTGTTTCGCTGACATTAGCTGAACCGTCAGGAGGTTCAATTATTGAAACTTCAGGTCTGCTTTTCATTGGTGTATGAACAAAATCAAGTAACACGATCCCTGACATGTCCATAGCAGCATCATAATAATCAGAAGAGGCACTAAAAGCGAAATAATAATCATCTTCAGGCAATGTGCTTACATCAATATCATGAAGTACCCATTCATTTGTCAGTTCTATTGTTTCTCCAATTTTATTCCATGGGCCTTCTTTTGATGTAGCATAGAATAATTCCAAAGTAGATTCCTCTTCACTTTGTGGTTCCAGGAAATATAATTTTCTGGCAGTAAAATAAAATTTATCATTATCGCTCACATAATACTTATCAGTATACAATTTTACATCTTCAAAAGGACCCGCCTTTTCATTTTTATTCTCTTTAAAAAGACCGCTTCCGCATATTGCCATATAATTACCTTCGTAACTATACATGCCATCAGGAACAATATTCCACTGGGCCTCAGGGGTCATTTCCGGAGACCAGTATTGTGGGAAGCCACTCTCGAAACCATATGTTAACATTGTGCTATCATAAAATACAGTACTAAATGAATTTGTATTGTTGGAATTATCATCGTCATCTGGCAATACAACCTCAACATTGTGTAAACCTGCATCCTGAATTACGTTATATTCAACTGTATCCATGATACTTTCATTAGGATCAATTGAATCAATGACAGAGGAACCAATTATTTCTCCATCTATTTTATAATTCAAAGAGACATTGGTCTGTTTATCAGTACCATTGTTCAGTATATTTGAGGTGACAAAAATTGCATCCTCTCCTGTTTTTATAAATTCATGGAAATAATCTGCTTCAACTGCTGCCAGATCATTGGACGTTGCATTAGCTCTTACAGGCATTACAACATTATCGATAGCCACACCTGTGCCGTTCAATGGATTTAAACCAGAGAAGGTGCTATAGGTTGAAAAAGAGAAATAATAATCACCACCAGTTAAAGATGATAAATCTACCATTTTAAACTGAATGTTATCCCCTTCTTCTGCCATATCATATGTAACAAGAATATTCCAACCAGATGAAAGATCCTGAGTATATTTTATCAGTAAAAAGCTGTTCCCTGATGATTTTGGAGGAGGCATAAAGCCATTAAGTATTCCCGCAAGGTCAAACAATAACGATGAATGATTCTCATCTACTGTTACTTTTGGGGTAATAAGGTTTGCCAAAGGATCATCAGAATT
>CAYWSJ010000179.1:0-4084 GCA_964461045.1 uncultured Bacteroidales bacterium
TTTATATCAACTGCTTAAGTAAATGTTTCATGTTTACTTTCTTATCCAGTATTTCAGAGAGTTTTTCGACTGACACTCTCTCCTGCTCCATCGTATCTCTGTCTCTGATCGTCACTGTATCATCTTCCAGGGTTTGATGATCTACTGTAATACAATACGGTGTTCCGATAGCATCCTGTCTTCTGTATCTTTTCCCAATACTGTCTTTCTCTTCATACTGGCAGATGAAATCCAGTTTTAGTCCGTCGATAATTTCCCTCGCTTTTTCAGGCAACCCATCTTTTTTTACAAGGGGCAGCACAGCCAGTTGTATCGGGGCCAAAGCCGGGGGCAGCTTCAGTACAACGCGCTGCTCAGATTTACCTTTTTCTTTTGGGACTTCCTCTTCATTGTAAGCGGCTGTTAGTAAAGCCAAAAACATTCGGTCAAGTCCTATTGAAGTCTCAACAACATAAGGCACATAACTTTTATCCAGCTCAGGATCAAAATACTGTATTTTCTTCCCTGAAAATTCCTGGTGCTGTGACAGGTCAAAGTCGGTCCTGCTATGAATACCTTCCAGTTCTTTAAAGCCAAAAGGAAATTCAAATTCTATATCATAAGCAGCATTTGCGTAATGTGCCAGTTTATCATGCTCATGCAGACGAAATTTGTTTTCATCTATTCCTAATGCTTTATGCCATTTTACTCTCAACTCTTTCCAGTGTTCAAACCACTCTTGCTCTTTTCCGGGTCTGACAAAATACTGCATCTCCATTTGTTCAAACTCCCTCATTCGGAATATAAATTGTCTTGCTACAATCTCATTTCTGAAAGCCTTTCCTATTTGTGCAATTCCAAAAGGCAATTTCATCCGGCCGGTTTTTTGCACATTCAGGTAATTGACAAAAATTCCCTGGGCCGTTTCCGGACGCAAATAAATTTTATTGCTTTCATCGCTCACTGAACCAAGTTTAGTGTCAAACATCAGGTTAAACTGGCGCACATCGGTCCAGTTTTTTGAGCCGGATACCGGGTCAGCTATTTCACAGTCTTCAATAAGTTGTTTTAGCTCTTTGAGGTCATCATTTTCAAGTGCTTTTACAAGGCGATTCCTGGAATTTTCTATCTTTTCCTGGTATTTCTGAACCCTCGGATTGGTAGAAAGGAATTTTTCTTCATCAAAATCATCGCCAAACTTTTTACGGGCTTTTTTAACTTCTTTGTCAATCTTTCCCTGTTGTTTTTCCATGTACTCCTCTACCAGTTCATCAGCACGATATCTTTTCTTGGAGTCTTTGTTGTCAATCATCGGATCGTTAAAAGCGCTCAGGTGACCGGAAGCCTCCCAGGTTTTCGGGTGCATAAAAATAGCAGCATCCAGGGGCACAATGTTTTCATTGAGCTTAACCATAGAATCCAGCCAGTATCTTTTGATGTTCTCCTTTAGCTGGGCCCCGTTCTGCCCATAATCATAAACAGCACTTAAACCATCATATATTTCAGTTGAAGGGAATATAAAACCGTATTCTTTTGCATGTGCAATAATTTTTTTGAAAAGATCTTCCTGGGCCATAAAATCAAAATTTTTCTAACTTAATAACAATCCGACAAAAATAGATTAATTTGTTTTCTTTTCATAAAGGTTAAGTTGATTTTTCAGAATCAAAAAAAGAGTTCAGGTTTGGAGGTGAAACCAGTTAAATATGGTTTAATAAACCGAAAATAAAATAATTCATAATTCTTTAGAGAGGAAAGCAGCACAAATTATTTCTGCTCCTTAAGAGAAGGGGGCTACAAATCACATAGAAACTAATTTGTTAGAACCTAAACATAAAAAAATCCTATCCCATTTTCCTCCATATCTCGTTCTGCTTGTAGTATTTTTTCCTTTGCATTTTTATTTACGTTTGAATGCCCTTCCTTTAGCAATGTAACTATATATCCATGCTCAAGAGCTCCCAGGCACGTAGCTTTAACACATCCATGAGATGTAAGCCCACAGACCGTAATCTCCTTTATCCTATATTCTTTCAGCGTTTCGTCCAGGCCTGTTTTCTTAAAAGCATCTCCATGAAACTTCTGAATTACACGATCATCTTTTAACCAATGAATTCTTTCATCAATTTCCCAGTCCGGCTCTCCTTTTTTCAGAAACTTATTATTATGCTGAACAAAGAGTACCAAATCTCCTGCTTCCCGATATCTATCAATTGCAGAGTTCACTGTTTCAATGAGGATATTTTCGTTATAAACTTGTCTCTTCAGGGTTAAGCCTTTTTGAATATCAACGACTAACAATGCTTTCATTTTTTTATGATTTAATTTACTGGTGAAATAAAAAAAGAGCCGTATAATATTCACGGCTCAAAATTCTTACATTGGTTTTACAGGAATGCATATATCCAGTTCAAACTTATTCTCAGGGTGATCATCAGGACTTCTGTGGTACAATTCATAAGGGTATGCATCAGCCGGTTGATAACCACTTCCGGAGAGCCAGACACACATATCATTCCAGGCTTTTTCAAATCCTTCAGGTGTAACTTCAAACCGCCCTACAGCGTGTTTTCCTCCCGGCAATGTCATGTACCCAAATTCGCCTTCTGTTTTTACATCATGATCTACAGTTATGCAGGCACTTTGCCTTACATTTTCAATTTCTGTAACATTCGGGTCATCATGATAAACAGTTGCTGTTTTCAGGTTTTTATTGTTCAGCAAACCTCTTGGACCAGCCCATTTAAAAAGTTTTTCGTAAGCCTCGCCAATTAAGTGGAAAGCTCCTTTGTGCCGGCAATAAACCAGCTTCATCTCCGGCATTTCTTTAATCTCAATGTTGTTTTTCATTGTTAATCCTCCGTTTTTAATTGTTTCAACATCACAAACATAATCGTTAACAGAGGATTCGGATTTACTTATCTTGCTATCCGATTGACCATTCTTGCTATTTTTTCCGCCCCGTGTATCCCTGAATTTTTGAGCACTCATGTTATAGTGCTGTTTAAAATTTCTGCAAAAGACAGGAACATTATTATATCCACAATAATAAGCAATTTCACTTACAGAGGTTTCCGGATTGTTCAAAAGCAGGCGTGCTGATTTTTCCACTCTTTTTCTTTTAACAAATCCGTTTAGTGTTTCGTGAGTAAAAGCAGAAAAAATCCTGTGAAAATGAAAAGGAGAAAAATTGGCTACTTCCGATAATTTTTCCAGCGATAATTCCTGATCTAAATTATTTTCAATAAAATCAATAACCTTATTAATCCTGTGAATATATTCTTTCTGATACTTATTCATTTCACTTTTTTTAAGTTTCGTAAAGTAAAATATAAAAATACAAATTTATCCGGGCTTGCGGAAAGATAACAGAGGATTTACAGCCACGATAAAAATTATATTATTTAATAGCTTTTCCGGGACTAAAATTTATCCGGCCAAATGCTTAAACGCTTCAAATACCAAAAAAGCCGGCCACACAATGGCTTTAAGAAAACCCAGTACCCCGATCCAAAAACCTGTTGCAGTTGAAATAAAATAAACTGCTGCTCCGATAAAACCCAAACCGTAAACAGCGCCTGATTGTGGATTGTTTTTAACCTGATCTTTCATGATTGTCCTCCTTTTTAGACGTTAAAATACGAATTTATGAGATAAAAAGCTATAAAAATATACTAACAAAACTTTAAAAATCACCAGTTTCTGGTATTGAAGCCAGTTAAATTATCCTGTAATTTTACCACCAAACTAAATCTCAACAAGATGCTGTCTACCGTTATTGTAGATTCCGATTACAGATCCTTAAAGATTTTAAATACTTTTTTTGGCAGAGAAAAAGATGTTTTAGTTATTGGAGCATTCCACTCTGTGGAAAAAGTATTTTCTTTCGTGAAAAAGTATGTTCCCAGAATCCTTGTAATTGATGTTTATAACCTGGGAAACATGAACAGAAACGCCTGGGAACAAATCAATCAATCTCCTAATAAACCTTACATTATCCTAACAACCTTTTACCCGGACGACGACATGAAAAATCTCCTGAAATATGCCAGTGATTATTTGTTGAAACCCATATCACCCGGGGATATCAAAAAATCCATATACA
>CAYWSJ010000180.1:0-4074 GCA_964461045.1 uncultured Bacteroidales bacterium
GTATAACGAGGAATCCGGTGATTTTACAGTTATGAATAAAGATACCACACTTAATATTTCTTTAACAGAAGTAGTTGGCATTGAAGATCCTGATAGCTGGAACCTTTCGGTTTATCCTAATCCGACCAACGGGTTAATTTATATTGAAGGAAAAGATTTATCGGGTTCACAGATTGTAATAAGAAATATAATCGGGAATCAACTTGTTAAGAAGATTATACAGAAAAGCCGCAAGACCGAAATAGATTTATCCGGTTATTCAAATGGTATTTACTTATTGCATATTAGAAAAGGAGATAAAAATGTAATCAGGAAGATTGTTGTTGAATAAGAAATTGGTTATATAAAAATAAAAATGGGTGCCTTAGCAAAGACACCCATTTTTTATTTTTATCTTCTTTTTTATGCCACTTTCAACCGGTGCATATTAACCTTACCCAGTTTTTCTTTGGCGTATTTTAGTGTAATAACAACTTCTTCTTCCTCTTCCTTTTTCGATGGCGTTTCATACATTACATCTGTCATAATTGCCTCGCAGATAGACCTTAAGCCTCTTGCTCCGAGTTTAAATTCAACGGCCTTATCTACAATGTAATTCAGCACGTCTTCTTCAAATTTGAGTTTAATACCGTCTAAATCAAAGAGTTTTTTATATTGCTTAATTATTGAATTCTTAGGTTCTGTTAAGATTTTCTTCAGTGTATCCCTGTCCAGAGGGTTTAAATAGGTGAGAACCGGTAAACGTCCAATTATTTCAGGTATGAGACCATAAGATTTCAGGTCCTGCGGAGCAATATATTGTAAAAGGTTATCGCGGTCGATCTTATCTTTTTTCTTACTGGCCGAATATCCTACTACCTGAGTATTGAGACGCTGGCCAATTTTCTTTTCAATTCCGTCAAAAGCTCCACCGCAAATGAAAAGGATGTTGTTGGTATTTACCTGGATCATTTTTTGATCAGGGTGTTTCCGTCCGCCTTGTGGCGGTACATTTATAGTTGAACCTTCGAGCAGTTTGAGCAAGCCTTGTTGCACTCCCTCTCCTGAGACATCTCTTGTGATTGATGGATTGTCGCTTTTTCTGGCAATTTTATCAAGTTCATCAATAAAAACGATTCCTCTTTCGGCTGCTTCAACATTATAGTCAGCTACCTGCAGCAACCTGGACAAAATGCTTTCAATGTCTTCCCCTACGTATCCTGCTTCTGTTAGCACCGTAGCATCAACTATGGTGAAGGGTACCTGTAGCATTTTTGCAATTGTTCTGGCCAGCAAAGTTTTTCCTGTACCCGTTTCGCCAACAAGGACAATATTTGATTTTTCAATTTCAATATCATCTTTTTGGGCTTTCCCGGTATACATTAATCTTTTATAGTGGTTGTAAACAGCAACTGCCAGGTGTTTTTTTGCTTCATCCTGACCAATCACATATTGGTTAATAAACTCATTGATTTCTTTTGGTTTGAGCAGTTGAATTTCATTTATATCGAAATCACTTTTTTTCTTCACTTCTTCCTGCACAATTCCATGGGCCTGTTCGATACATCTGTCACAAATATGCCCGGAGATTCCGGCAATCAATAGGTTTGTATCTTTTTTATCTCTTCCGCAAAATGAACATTTTTCCATAATAGGTTCTCTTTCTTAAAAAATCGATGCTAATTTATTGATTTCTTTTTGCATTTAAAAATAAATAACCTGCATGAAAACGCAGGTTATTTAATTTATATTGTGATTAAATAGTCAGGATTTAATTACTTATTCTCGTCCTCTTCTTCTTTTCTAATCAGAACCTCATCTACCATTCCATACTTCTTGGCTTCTTCAGCTGTCATCCAGAAGTCTCTGTCAGAGTCTTTTTCAATTTTTTTGTATGTGTTACCACTGTGCTTGGCAATCAAATTATAGAGTTCTTTTTTGAGCTTCATGATTTCTCTTGCAGTAATTTCAATATCTGAAGCTTGTCCTTCTGCACCACCCATTGGCTGATGTATCATTACCCTTGAGTGAGGAAGCGCTGATCGTTTACCTTTTTTTCCTGAGGCGAGTATTACAGCTCCCATCGAAGCAGCCATTCCTGTACAAATTGTTGCCACATCAGGGCTTATATACTGCATGGTGTCATAAATCCCCAGTCCCGAATGAACCGAACCTCCCGGAGTATTCAAATAGATCTGAATATCTTTGGCAGGGTCCGAAGACTCCAGGAACAGCAATTGTGCCTGGATAATGTTGGAAACATAATCGTTTATAGGCACTCCTAAAAAGATGATGCGATCCATCATTAACCGTGAGAAAACATCCATTTGAGCTACATTTAACTGTCGCTCCTCAATTATAGTAGGTGAAATATAATTGTTGTATACGGATGAATATTGATCTAATGTCAAACTGCTAATTCCAAGGTGCTTGGTAGCATATTTTCTGAATTCGTTGTTTTTATCCATAATTGTTTGGTTGTTTAAATTATTCTAAACCAAATATAACAAATTATTTTTTCGTTTGTTTATTTTGATCCTTCTCAATTTGTTCTTTAAATTCTTCTGAAGTTACTTCTTTTTCATTCAACTTCACGTTTTCTTTTAACAGCTCCACTACTTTATCCTGATATTTTTGGTCGTAAAGCCTGTTTTTATCCTCTTCTTTTTTAAGAATCTCTTTTGCGTACTGTTCCAGTTGTTCTTCCGGAAGATTCATCATTCCGTATTGCTGGAACTGTTGCAGTGTAACTTGTTTTGCCAGGTCAAGAACTTCACTCTCCTCAACTTTTAGTTCATAATCTTTTATGATTTTATTTTTAATGAGGTCCCACTTAACATCCTTAAGAAAATCGGGGAATTCATTTTCAATCTGTTCCTCGGTTAGTTTATTATCTTTCTGTGTTTCTTTAAGCCATCTTTTTAGAAAATCTGAAGGAAGCTCAGGGTCAATTTTATTTACAAAATGCTCTTTTGCATCATGTGCGAATTTTCTGTCACTTTCAGGTTTTAATTGTTGTTCCAGTTCTTCTTTTATTTTTTCTTTCATCTCTTCTTCTGAAGTAACTTCTCCTTCTCCGTAAATTTTATCAAAGAAATCCTGGTTTATTTCAGCTTTTATAAACTTTTTGATCTCGTTAATTCTGATTCTGAACATTCCGCTGAGTTCTTCAGCTTCTTCTTTGCTAATTCCCAGCATAGAAGAAAGTTCAGAAGCGTTTGGATAAGCCTTTTTCAGATCAATATCAATTTCATCATTTACTTTGGCTTCTTCAAATTTCTTTTTCTCTTCTTCATCTTTGATTACATTCAGAGAAATAGTTGCATTTTCTTTCTGAATGCCATCATCTATAATATTATTATTTTCATCAAGTTGGCTGATATCTGCTTTTATTAATTCTTCATTGGTTTCAACCTGGTCAATATTCTGGAATTCTCCAAGTCTGCTCTGGTAATTTTCAATTTGGTTGTTTATGAGGTCGTCAGTAACTTTTATTTTATAGAAAGGGATTTTGTCATGTTTGGTTATTTTAACCTCAAATTCGGGCGATAAACCTATGTCAAATGCAAATTCTAATTCTTCATCCTTGTTCCAGTCAATCTCTTTTTGCTCCTCTTTGCTTGGCAATGGTTCTCCAAGAATTTTTAGTTCTTCATCTTTTAAATACTGACTAAGTTTTTCGCTTACCAGCTTATTGATCTGATCTATTTTTAAGGAAGTTCCGTACATTTTTCTTACCAATCCTTCAGGTACTTTACCCGGACGGAATCCATCCATTTTTACTTTCTTCTTATATTCTTTAATTTGCTTGTCTACATTCTCTTTGTAATCCTCGGGCTGAACCTTTACCTTAAGTACTGCATTTAAATTGTCTTTGTTTTCCTTTGTAATATTCATCAGCTTTAATCTTTAAGTTATTAATTGCAAAAAACCGCTAAAACTTTAGCGCTTAATGTTTTAGCGGTATCTTTTATTGTGCGGATGAAGGGACTCGAACCCCCATGCCCGAAGGCACCAGATCCTAAGTCTGGCGCGTCTACCAATTTCGCCACATCCGCAAAAAGGTGGTGCAAATATAGACAAATTTTTAAAATT
>CAYWSJ010000181.1:0-3969 GCA_964461045.1 uncultured Bacteroidales bacterium
ATTATTTTACGATCAAACGTTTCGTTATTTTATGAGCTTCATTTTCAAAATTCAATTGAATCAGATAAAGTCCATTTCTTAAAGAGGCTATATTTAATGTTTCTGTTAATGATCGAGGCTTTATTATCATTACTTCTTCCCCGATTACAGTTAATATTCTGATGGATTGAATTTCCCACTTGCTTTCTATTTTTATGCTTTCTGAAGCTGGGTTTGGATAGATTTTAATACTTGATGCGGTTGATATATGGATATTTGATACTGTTTCAGAAAGCGTTACATTTTCAGTAACATCCGCACTGTTTACAGTGAAATTCCCATTAGCATCATCGTATCCGTCTGCTGTAACCGTGTAGTCATAAGTTCCATTTGTAAGGTTAAATGTTGCTACTCCACTGCTGTTGGTTGTCTGTTCGCCTTCTCCACTGACTTTTACTGTCGCTCCTTCTAAGGCATTTGTGCTTTCATCAGTTACGTTGAAGGTTACTGTGTAAGTTATTTCTGTCATAGTAACATCTTCGCTGACTGCCGCATCAGAGACTGTAATACTTCCCGAAGCATCGTTGTATCCTGTTTTTGTAACGGTATAATTATAAGTTCCGTTAACTGTATCTAAAGTGGCTACACCACTAGAGTTGGTTGTAACAGATGTACCACCACCAATAGTTATTACCGCAGCTTCTATGGCATTTGAGTTTTCATCGGTTACATTAAAAGTTACCGTGTATTCTCCCAGTGTAATGGTCTCCGAATTCAAGGTTAAATCAGGGAATTGACTGTTTTTTACCTGGCAGCTATAGGAAGCTACCTGACTTACAGTTACATTATTGGCAGATGTTGTATCAAAGGGATTTCCATCTCTCAGCCAGATATATTCATTTCCTGTTCCACCGGTGTTCACTGTTAAGGTATAATCGTTCCCTGCTGAGGAAGTATCTATTTCAAGAATGGTATCCTGCGGGCTGTATTCCAGGATGTGAAAGTCATAAAAATCCAGAGAGGCATTCTCTAAATCACCAAAATCCAGATAGTTATTACTCATATACAAATACGATAAATTAGACATGCCTGACATATCTGGCAAATGATCTAGCTTATTATGGTGAATAGAGAGACTGATTAAATTGGTGAGTGTCCCAAATTCTTCTGGTACTGCCCCTGTCAACTGATTATCTGAGAAGCTGGCTTCCCACAGATTTGTTGCATTAGCTAATTCCGATGGTATGGTATCACTCAGTGAGTTTTCCTCAATTAATAATGATTCAAGGTTACTAAGATTTCCAAGTTCCGGTGGAATAGACCCTGTTAATTGGTTTCTTCGGAGGTAAAGGTTCTCCATGTTGGGCAGATTTCCTATTTCAGGAGGAATTGAGCCTGAAAGTTCATTTCCACTGAGATTAAGATAATGCACTTTGGTGAGGTTTTCTATTTCAGCCGGAATATTTCCGGTAAGGTTATTATATGAAAGGTTTAATTTATGAAGTTCATTGAGATTCCATAATTCTGCAGGTATTTCGCCGGTTAGGTTACTGTTATTTTTTTGTATCTCAACAACCCTGTAATTTGCAGTGGTAACTCCATGCCAAACACTCACAGTTGTATCGGTGAGCCAGTAATCTCTGTAATACCAATTTTCTCCACCTGTTGAATCATAAAGAGCAACCAAAGCGTTGTAATCTTGTTCAATTACCCCTTGTACCAGTGTTCCTGTGAACACGGAGTTTGTTTCGAGCGTAAGATCAGGGAACTGACTGTTGATGATTTTACATTGATAAATAGTAGGTACACTGTCTGTTACGGTAATGTTGTTGACAGAGGTCGTATCATAAGGGGCTCCGTCCAGCCACCAGATATATTCATTCCCTGTACCTCCTACATTTGTAGATAAAGTAAGCTGGTCACCGGTTGAGCTGGTGTCCAGATTAAAAATTGTATCCTGGGGATTATAGGAATAATTTGTAATGGATGACCAATTAATATTTGCATCTTCCAAATCCTCAAAATCCAGGTAGTTATTGTCTATATAACAAACATCTAAATTTGTCAGGCTGGATAAGTCTGACATCCCGTCAAAATGATTTATCATCAGTTGTAATGTACTCAGGGATGTTAAATTATTCAATTCGACAGGGACAGTACCGCTGAATTTGTTATTATATAATTCTAGTTCTGTAAGATTTGTCAGATTTCCAATACCTGACGGAAGCGTGTCTGATAAATTATTGGACGTAAGGTTTAATTTTTCGAGGTTCGTCAGGTTTTCAATTTCTGTTGGGATCGATCCCGTTAAATCATTACTACCAATACGTAAAGACTTTAAATTGGTTAGGTTGCCTATTTCTGAAGGAATGTTTCCCGTCAGATCATTGTCATAAAGGCTTAGATGGGTCAGATTAGTTAAATTGAATAATTCCGGGATAAGGGTTCCTGATAAATTATTGGATTCAAGATTTAATTGAGTCAGATTTGTCAAATTTTCAATATCCTGGGGAATTGTTCCTGATAAATTACAGAATTGCAGATTTAAATAAGTAAGGTTGCTTAGTGTCAACAGTTCAGGAATGATTTCACCTCCTATTCCACACATATAAAGATTAAGATAGCTTAAGTTTGTAAGGTTCCCAATTTCAGGAGGTAAAGGGCCGCTTATATTCCGGTTTTTGCGAAGATTTAAGGTATCCAGATTTGTTAAATTCCCAATTGCAGAGGGTATTGAGTCGGTTATTCCATTATTATCTTCTAAGTCCAGGTATTCAAGATTGGTAAGGTTTCCTATAGCTGGCGGTATAGGACCAGTTAAATTATTATATTTAAGATTCAGGTAAGTCAGCTTTGTCAGGTTTTGAATCCCATCAGGTATCGTATCCTGAATATAGGCTGCATTTAAGTTCAAATAGGTTAGTTCTGTGAGGGTCCAGAATTCTTCAGCAAAAGAGGTTTGCGTGTTGCTGGACTTCATATCTATTCCGGTTACCCTGTTGTTAAGAACGGTAACACCTTCCCAGTCTTTAACCGGTAAATTAGTTAACCAGTTATCATTGTATGCCCAGTTTTCGCCATTCATCTTGTTGTAGATGGCGACCAGTGCAAGAGAATCTTCTACTGAGCAGGAGTCTGATTCTGCCGGTTTGCTCTCATTATTCATGTTCAAAGTTTGGTGACCATACGTAAAAGTCGCCGAAATCAACACGATCAAAAGAAGTGTAAAGATATGTTTCATGGTTTTGTTGTTTATTTAGTCCACAGGGTAATTATTATTTAACCTATAAATGGACAAGGTTTATAAAACTTTGATTTTAATTGCCTACCAGCTAATAAAAATATTTATATTTTCATTAAAAAACAATATATCCTAAATATTTTCAATGTATTTTAGGAAGTGTAGCAAAAATCAAGCCGGAAATAGCTTATGAGGAATACTTTGGACTATTAAGCGCCTTCTTTCTGATTGTTTTTTATGGCATCTTCAATAGCTATAACAAGAATTTCCTGTAAAGAATACCCTGCGGCTTCTATTTGCTGAGGGACAATGCTTGCTGCGCTCATGCCCGGGATGGTGTTTACTTCCATAAAGTAAAGCTGGCCCTTGGTATAAATGTAATCAATGCGTACAATTCCCCGGCAATCAAAAATGTCGTAAATTTTTGAGGATAATTGTTGTACTTCCTTTTCGAGCTCTTCCGAAATTCTAGCCGGGGTTATTTCATCTGCCATTCCTTTGGTATACTTAGCCTCATAATCAAAAAATTCATTCTTACTCACTATTTCGGTTGAAGGAAAGATATACTCTTTGTCATCTGTTTTGATCAAACCACAGGTTAGTTCTGTTCCTTCGAGGAATTCTTCGACAAGGACTTCGTGGTCTTCTTCAAAAGCTTTTTCAATGGCAGGTTTCAATTCTTTTTCTTCGAATACTTTGGTGATTCCAAAACTTGAACCTCCACGATTTGGTTTTACAAAACAGGGGAG
>CAYWSJ010000182.1:0-3887 GCA_964461045.1 uncultured Bacteroidales bacterium
TTGAGTGTTGTAAAGATGAATTTTCCGTTTTCTTTTAAAGATTTTGTAACGTTTTCCAGGATTTCAAAATTCATTTCATCTGTTTCCATTAAAGGGAAGCCGCCTTCGCAAAGCATAATAGCCACATCAAATTCATCTTCAAAAGGCAGGTCTCTGGCATCCTGCTGCTTGAAGGCTATTTCCAGGTTGTGCTGTGCCGCTTTTTTCCTGGCTCTTTCCAGTTGAGAATCTGATAAATCAATCCCCGTTACCTCATACCCTCGTTTGGTAAGTTCTATGGTATGCCTGCCGGTTCCGCAGCCAACATCCAGTATTTTTAAGTTTTTATCGGCATTCAGTTCTTTTTCCAGGAAGTCACACTCTCCAGTTGTTCCCTGGGTGAAGGCCTCTTTGTCATATTTCTTCCCGTAATTTTCAAACAGGGTTTCGTACCATTGTTTCTTTTTCATTTTTTAACCGGTTTTGGTTTTTATTGTAATTAAGACAAAAATAACGATAAAAATAATAGCTATGGCCTTCGACTGCAAAGAATTTATGGTTTATTCGGTGATTTAAGGGTGATAATGGAAAAATTGTCTTTCTGAAAATTTATTGTTGCTCTTCAGACCATTTCGTCTAAGAATTTTCTGATTTCTTCATCGGTTTTTTCTTTCCTGTAACCTTTTATAATTTGTTTTATTTCCCTGTTTTTATCTAAAATAAAAAATATGGGTACTAATTGAATCTGATATTTTTTAATAACCTCTTCCGTAGCATTCAAAAATTTGAAATTCATCTCTTTTCTGTCTTTGTATCTTTTCAAGGTACCAGGATTGCTGTTCCAGGTTTCAATACTAATCAATTCAAAACTTTTATTATGGTAATCTGAAACCAGTTGTTTTAAAAATGGTATGGAAGTACGGCAGGCACCACAGCCAATTCCTGTGAACTGGATTAGGATTACCTTGCTTTTCAGGTCTTTCAGACTTACCATTTTGTTTTCTGTATCGCGTAGTGTCCAGGAAGGTGCTTTTTTTCCTTTTAGTTTTATTTTTCCGGGGTCTTCCTTCAGTTCTGATTTAAGAGGAAAGTTGGGGAAATATTCGCTGGCTGTAAAATTATGAGTCGGCTGTTTACTGACACTGATATTTTCGCAGATGGTTACAGACCGGTCGTGTGACATTTCCCGGTTTATTTTAAAGGGTAAATCATTCGATTTGTCTATCCAGATTTCGTATTGAGAAATTTCCTGATCCAACCCATAAGGACTGTCAATGTGATAGGGTTTGCCAAAAAATTCAACCTGACTTGAATCGTAAATCTTTAAGCTGAAGAAGATAGAATTTCCCAGGTCTTTAATCTGCAACTTTGTACTGTCTTTAGTTTCGAGTGCGTATTTAATAATGCTTTGAGTATAATTAAAAAATGGCGGAGTTACTGGTCTGAAGGGAAGCTTGTTGTTTTTGAAACTGTCAATCTCTATGTATTTCTTTTCGTAATTCACTCTAGCTCTCATGTTTCCATCATAACAGAATGTCATTTTTGAGGTATCTCCCTTGCTGAATCTGACGAATTTGGCCCCAATGGTTGAATCTCCGGGATTGTCATACTCTTTGTAATAGACTTTAGAAACAAAGGAAGGAGTTGTATCTCCCGGTAAGATGCCTTTTTTTATTGCACTGTAAGAAGCTGATTTAAGTTGTTGCAAGTTATTCACTACTTTTTGCAAATAGGCCTTTTTCTCATAATCGGGTTGAAAACATCCGTTTGTGAGCAACAGGAAAGTTAATGGGATACCAATAAAAACGAGATTCAGAATTTTCTTTTTCATTGTTTTTTCACTTTTTGTAAGATTTTTTAATAACTCCTTACTTTGAAAATTTTTCACTATGGTTCTGGAGTATAAACCTTTCATTATAAAATACAGGAAAAAGAGATAGTTATTTTTTGGCCTAAAGATAAAGGAAGTATTTTGGTTCCCTATATTTTTTAACTATTTCAGAGAATGAAAAAATGGATTTAAGTTATCTTTTTATCAAATCAAAATTCCCTCTTCCCAACCGAGCTTAACCAGGTCAATTTTGCGTTGACTGGCATGTCCGAGATTGTGTCTTGTGTCTGCCAGCTTAATGTGCTTAGGTGGCGGACTGATGGGTCTCTCCTCGCCAAAGTACTCTTTTCTCCGGGCCTGAATAATTCTCAGTCCGGTCGCATCCACTGCCACCGGGTCGAATCCCACCAGCAGCCCATTGTACCGCCAGGTATATTTTTTATTGAAGTGGTGAGGACCAACTCCATGGAACAACGGGGTGATCATAACTAAAATGTTCAGTCTTGTTTTCCCTTTCACCTCGGGTTTTTTCCAGAGTTTGGCCAGGTCGGCACAGGTATCGGGATGGTACTTGTATGGCTTGTTGGTAAACATGATGTAGTTTTTGATTAGTGACCCCACGCCAGACCAGTCGTGTGTTCGCATCGGCCTGACATTGATAAGGGCGGTTCCCTCCTGAAAAATTGGATTGTTGTAGATGCCCCGGTCATCTATTCCGATATTTTTTTCGTCGACACCGGCATTCATTAAACGTTTTTTCAGGAGCTGCTCCAGTTCAGGTGGAGTGGGGAGGTGGCTCCAGACATTGGATTTTATCCCGACTACATCATCCGGAGAGAAAAGTTTTTCCCATGTTTCTTTTACGCTCGAATTACCGGTTAGTTCAAGCATTGCCTGGTCAATCATCTGAGTTAGTATCTGTTTGTTGATTTCCCTGTTTTCGTTTGTCAGGTTTTTATGTCGGATAAGAACTACTTTGGAATTTTTAGCATGTTGTTTTCCAAATGCTTTCCAGGGAAGAGCGCTCATCAGGATGCTTCCTGCAGCCCCAAGTGCCATGCTCTTGAGGGCTTCACGGCGGGTAATGCGTTTTTTGGACATAGTAGTAGTTTTTTGATTGCTTTTCTATTTTTTCGTTTGGTTATAATTTTTCATGGTTTGTTGTAGTAAATATTGGGCTTCTTGTTTTCCGGGGGCTTTCAGGACAACAATTAGCAGGTTGTCTTCCTGCTCATACCCGAACCATTCTCCCTCTTCATTCGCTGCAAGCAATTTACTTTTTGACAGTGCAGAGAAATGAGAGAGACTTTTTTTCCTTGCCTTACGGGCTTTTTTTCGGTCGGGATATTCAATTACCAAAAGACAGTAGCGTTTTTGTGGTTCTCCATACTGACTTAGCAGTGCAAGAGTTCTCTCATTAATATTAAATATGTTTTCGTTGGAGATGTAAGTGAACTTGTTTTGCCAGGCAGGATGAGAAAAATAAAATGTACTCCCTTTAACAAGAGATTTTTTTGGCATGGCATGAAACACAGAGGGAAGCGCGCCGGTTGAACCAATGACTTTACTTATTAGTTGTCCTGCTTTTTTTAACTGTTCATTGCTTTTCTCAGTTTCACGGGATGTGAAAAGTGAAACAAAATACCGGTCCTGCCAGAAAATTAATGAACTTCCAATCTGCTGGGCTCCCTGGCCTATCTCCACATTTTCTTTGTGCCGGGAGTAAGAAAATACGCCATAAGCATTTTTGGGATGACCCATGTCGAAAATTTCGGCTTTTATTTCATTCTGACCCGGAAGGGTATAGATTTTTTTAGCCAGTTTCTGAAAACCATACTGAAGATATAATTCGGCTCCCCCGTTAATGTAATCATAGAGCTCATGATCGGTAGTATAGATTTTTTCCGCTTCTACGGGCCAGGAATTTTCACCCGGCAGCATATTTAGCAAGGTGTCTTTATGTATGGAAAAACTTTTCATAATAGTTAAAATCATTAAAGCGATGGTGAATTGTAGTTTTTTCATTATTTCCCTGTTTTTAAGGCAGTATTTTGGTATTTATTAAGAAACTGTTTTA
>CAYWSJ010000183.1:0-3849 GCA_964461045.1 uncultured Bacteroidales bacterium
GTATCGTTCCATGCCCTCATGTCATTTTTCTGCATGGTATAAAGATCCAGCGGGTGGCTTCCGGTATCGGGCAGACTTACAGAATCTTCAAACAGGTAAGTGAAGCTGTTTCCGGGGAGCAGTTCATCTGATATCAGCAGCGTATCCTTCGTGAAGAAAGTTTCGTCCACATCAACGCCTACAAAGACACTGTCGTTCACATGCAGCGTATCTGTACCATTGTTGGTTATTTCCACTTCAATGGCATTTTTCTCAGGCAAATGACAGGCGGAGAGGGGTTGTAATTTATCAGTCACAGTCAGGTCATGGATCCAGAGGAATACTTCGGCTGAATCAGTTGAAGAACATGCCGTTCCGTCAGGATGATTTGTGGTGACTGTAACGGTGTATGTGCCACTTTCGGTCACTTCAAGTGTCTGGTTCGTAGAGCCGTCTTCCCATAAATACTCATCAAAGCTTCCTGCATCAATTGTGTAGCTGAGGGCTTCCACTGTAGTGTCCTGGTTCAGTGCAAGATCAGGGTATCCATAAGAGGTAACCGGTGCAATTAGTGTATCGTTTTCAAGAATGGTATCGTAAGGCAGTTTTGTGAATAGTTCAAGGTTGTAAGTTGTATCCAGAACAGCCAGGTCAAGCGTTTTGCTGAAACTGTAAATATAACTGCTGTCCGGTCTTACTGTATCATCCATAAGGAATGTATCAATAACCATCTGTCCGTTTGTACTTGCTCCGAACATGACACTGTCACCCGCAAAAATGGTGTCTGTGCCATAATTTGTAAACCGTGCCGACATGAATGTTTCTTCACTAAGCTCACAATCAGAAAGCGGAGCAACAAGGCTGTCAAAACCTATGTCCGGTACCAGTCTTTCTACCCTTATGCTATCAGTTGACGAACAGCCGGTTGTGTCGTTTGTTACCGTAACATGGAAAGTATCCACATCCTCAATAGCCGGCACATCAAACGTGTTTCCATTGCTTCCGTCCTGCCATTCATAGCTGTAATAGTCGTCGTAAGGAGTACTCAGCTCCAGGGTGTCCGGGTGTACTGTATAGATGTCCGGTCCCAGGTCGGCAGTTGGGAAGCCGTAAATTTCAAGTTGTTTGGTAGTGGTGTCGTTGTTGGGTTTGTTGTAAAAGCCCGTGATTTCTTTATCGTAGTCAGTATATGCTTTAAGAGAATATTTTCCTACAGATGATAAATCCACTGTGTTATTTGTAAAGGTAAACTCAGCAGTGCTGTCAACTGGTAAATCTTCAGACAGGATAAGCGTATCGGGGACATTACCCTGCTGATTGAAATTGTAAGCCACAGCGATGGAGTCTCCTGAGTAAACCGTATCCAGTCCGAAATTCTTCACACTGATGGTCACATGCTCTTCATCCGTTAACATACAATGCTTGTCGGGATATAAGATCGTATCTACTCCCACATCCGGCGGAGCATTGTAAATTTTGAAGTCGTCGAAGGCGAAGCCGTCTGTTGAATTATTAGCATCATCACTGCCAAATCTCATTCTGAATTTTACAGAAGGATTATTTGCCAGGACTTCTGGTAACAGACATTTGACTTCCTTCCAGTCTCCTGTATTTTTGCCCCAACCAGGAGAAGATAATGCCGATACGTTTGAGCTGCTGTACCAATCGAACCCAAGATTGTTTCCGGTAGTATCAACAATTTCCCATGAATCCCCATTATCCATTGAGTACTCTAATCTGGCTCCATCAACATCTTCTTCAGCATAATACCATATTTGTAATTCAACAATAGGATGATAGTTTTCTGAAAGATTAAAGCAAGGGAATTCAACAAAGGAAGAATCGTTCGGGTTATACAGCGATAAATCGTTTGTCATCCAGACTTTTGATCCAGAGTAGGCATTGTTAATAATTACACCACTGGGTGAAACCTGTTCCCAGGATGGATTTTCTCCTGTAACCAGCCAAAGATCATTTAAGGTTTCAAAGTCATCATAAAATGAAAGTTCATGTGTTGGTAATGAAACAACTGATTTATAGAGTGTGTCATTTGTCATATCTTCATCACCGCTGAGAGCGGTTGCTACGAAGAAATCAGAATAAATCCCGGGTTCTTCAATGTCTGCGTAAACGGAGAAGGCAAATGTAGTATCTGAAACACTAGGGATTGAACCAAAGATCGTATCTCTTTGAAATGTTATTCCATCTGTGCTGAAGACAACAGGAATAGTGTCTACAGAAGGAATAGCGCCATAGTTTCTTACTTTAATTTTTACAGTGTCTGCTGAAGTATGTCCGCAGCCATCAATTGGTTTCAGAATTTCTGTTACGCCAACATCACGGTTTAAATAGTTTGCCAACAGTCTAAAATCATCGATATTCCATCCCGAAAAAGAGTTATCAGCATAAGCAGGTCCCATATTGAATCGAATTTTCAGACTGTCTGTGTAATCAGCTCCATAATCGGAAAGATTAAAACTTTGTTTGGTCCACGCGGTTTCTTTGGGTTTTCCGTACCATATATCCTGCCATGTATTTCCATTATCCAGGCTTAAGCTTATTGAAGAAGTATCGGAAATTGAAACATTTGACCAACGTTGGAAAGTGATTATAATATCCCTGTAAAATTTCATTTCAAATGTTGGAGAGGTAGCTGTATAT
Source organism: uncultured Bacteroidales bacterium (assembly GCA_964461045.1). Lineage (GTDB taxonomy): Bacteria > Bacteroidota > Bacteroidia > Bacteroidales > UBA12077 > JAGXLC01. Next base: position 2,641 of record CAYWSJ010000183.1, read on the forward strand.
TCATTTGTTGAAAGATCCCGTTCATAATTTCCCGGACTGTCGCCTAACCCTGTAAGGTCTGTACCTAATACCGTATCGCCACTAAATGCTGTGGAGGGGTCGGGATTTCCTGCTCCCTGGCTAACTGCTGAGCCACCCAGTCCCTGGGGCTTTTCTCTTTGGAACTCGGTTACCAGGTCCCAGCCTTTGTCTTCTTCGAAATCATCATATAATACTGTTTCATAAAGCGTTCCGTATCCATCAGGAGATAACATTGTAGCTGGTAAAAGAGAGTCGATAATCTGCACACTACCAGGGTCCAGTTTAGCATCCAGAATATTTCCGTGCCGAACGTGGGCATCTTCTTCTTTTATGTCGTAAGTTAGCCAGAAATAATTATAACCAGTATTTAAATCCAGGTTTAGATTATCAAATATCAGAGTACCGTTAGAAAAATTTCCACTGTCAAGTGGTTGTTCTGTATTAAATTGATTGATATTGTTGTAGTATAGTTTGGCTCCATCAAGCGGGATATCTTCATCGTTGGTGTTAAGGCTCTGAAAAGCAATAGAGTCAAAAACAGCAGATCCCTGGTTTCCTTCAATGGCAATTTCTAACTTTAATATTGGGTTGTCTTCTGAATTGGAAGGAATTATATCATTATCCACCTGGGTTAGTTTTAAGTCTTTAACCTTTTTATCCTGCAATTCCGTAGCTTTTATTTTCACATCATCAATCAAAACCCCATGGCCCCATTGTGCGATTCCTTCAAAAGCAACATAGAATGAATCTGTGAGAGCAGTATCTGGTAAAAAAATATTTCTTCTTTCCCAATGATCAACTACATCCTCATAATGTTGTAAAAATACCCAGCTGCTGTCTTTATTAGGTTTGTAATAGACTTTTAATTCATCATGATTGATAGAAAACCCATTGTTCCATTCATCCTGTGCATGCATGAAAGTTAGTACGGGGGCTACAGCAAATTCAAGGTCTAAAGCTGGAGTTATCAAACGAGTTGTATAAGCTGTTTCTGTTTCAAATTGAAAAATGGCGTTGTAAGTACCCTCATAAGCTGTATCTGTAGGCAGTCCCCAGTGTCCACCTTCTTCAAATCGCCAGCTTTTACCCTGGTCTTTTTCCTGGGTCCAGCCACCTGGAATACTACCACCATTTTCAAAGCCTTCTGTAAAATAGAGCGTGTCTACCTGGGCATTAGAAATTGAAGTG
>CAYWSJ010000184.1:0-3822 GCA_964461045.1 uncultured Bacteroidales bacterium
GAATGGTACACTGAAGAGAAGCCTAACGTATTCGCCCCGCCGGCTACTGGCTTGATTCCGCCAATTAATGGATTGTACATTGGGGTGGTTGAACAGATTCACGAGGATGAAAACGGGCAATACCGGATTAAGGTTACAATGCCTACCCTGCAATCGGAAACGCTTTCGCTCTGGGCACGGCTAACTACTTTATACGCAACAGAGGAAGCAGGCTTTTTCTTTTACCCCGAAGTAGGGGATGAAGTGATTGTTGGTTTTCTGAACCAGGATCCGCAAAACCCCGTTGTTTTAGGTTCTATGCACAACAAAGTGAATGTTCCGGCTGAAGAACCCACCGAGGATAATTTTATCAAGTCTATTACGACCAAAGAAAAACTGAAAGTTTCGTTCGATGAAGAAAATATGGCGATTACCATACAAACCCCGGAAGAAAATATAATTACCCTGAATGATAACGATGGCATTATTTCCGTGGCAGACATGAACGATAATGTGGTGGAAATGTCTTCGGATGGAGTGAGCGTGGAAAGCGCAGGCGATATAACATTAAACGCCCAGGGAAATATCGAACTGTCTTCTCAGGGAGATATCACCTTAAGCGCTACAGGCGATGTTGGTGTTGAGGGTGTGAACATTGAGAATAAAGGACAGGCGAAGTTTGCCGCAGAAGGAGCGAATTGTGAAATGAATGGTTCTGCCCAGACAGTGATCAAGGGCGGAATGGTTATGATAAACTAAAAATAAGTATAAATTATGTCACTAGCAGCAAGAGTTGGAGATATGCATACATGCCCGATGGTAACACCGGGAACACCTCCGGTGCCTCATGTGGGTGGGACTATCCTGCCCCCGGGAGAACCAACGGTAATGATCGGAGGCGTGCCTGCAGCAAGAGTAGGCGATAGCGCTACTTGTGTGGGGCCTCCCGATTCAATTGTAAAAGGTTCCGGAACAGTGCTCATTGGCGGAATGCCCGCGGCACGCATGGGCGACTCAACGGCTCACGGTGGCGCCATAACTGTAGGGTGCCCTACTGTGATGATAGGCGGATGAATTTAGTGAAGGTCAATTATTAGCAGCGAAAACAAAAATTAAAACGTAAGCAAAGCGCATAAAATATGAAACACAGAAAGACATTCCTGGGAATTGGTTGGAAATTCCCACCGGAATTTGATAAAAAGTCGAAAAGTGTAACTTTGGTTTCAGAAGAACAGGATATCAAAGAAAGCTTGTTTATTTTAATGTCGACACGCCCGGGAGAAAGAGTGTTGCAGCCAGACTATGGGTGCGACCTGAGTGTGTTGAATTTTGAATCGATAAACGAAGGACTCATCAATACGGCTAAGGAAATAATTCATTCAGCGGTCTTAAATTTTGAACCCCGGATTATTCTTGAAGATGTAATCGTTTCAACTCAGCGAATGTATGATGGCGTGCTGGAAATTTCGCTTGAATATACCATTCGCAAAACAAACAAACGAAACAACATTGTTTACCCGTATTATCTGCTCGAAGGTACCGATGTTACAGGTATGCCCAAGGCTTAAAAATAATTAATTTGAAAATCAGCGCTTTTACGCAACTTCAATATGGACCCAAAAGACAAAATAAATTATTTTAATTTCACCGGATGCAGCCAGGATGGAAGGTATTCTAAAGCTCTTGAGAAGGGATATGTAAAGATCGACGAGCATAGCTTTATTGATAATCTTGTCTATTCGCTGGGATTATCCAAACTGATCAATTTCTATAACCTTGATAATAAGCCCGAAGGAGACTGGTCTGAAATTCTAACCGACGAAGCTGTTATTCTTGCTGCTATCTCGTTCATTAAACCTGCCGAATTAGAGGATAAGTTCAAAAAATATATTCACAAGGCTATTTCTTTCAACAAACCGGAAAAGAAGCTAAAATATCTGAAAGCATGCTTTTACGAGGTTTTTAACATTGCAAAAAAGATAGACACCTGGTTCAGGAACCTTAAAGATGTGGAGGATTTCCAACAGGAAGAGGTCCTGTTCAGAAATGAAGTGTCCAACATTGTGGAGACAAAACTAATTGGCGGACTTAAAAAGTTCAAAAGTTTTGTACTGGCTGCTTCACGCGAAGATACCGTGAATTTGCAACTTGACCTTGATTTTAACGGGTTTAATTTTATCTGGGAGCTTTCCGGTGTTGAACCTTCGGATGTAATCTACCAGGGAAAAACCATCCAGGAGAGAGTGAACACCGCTGCCGATGCTCTCCAGAATATTTTCCAGCTCTTCTACGAGTCGGTTATTTACCTCAAGCAAAAAGCGCTTCACGACCTGGAAGATTCGCTGAATAATGATAATCACTACCCTGAAGTGGCTCTCCTGCTTACTTTTCTGAAGCTTTACGAACATCCGCAGGAGAATATTAACAAGTTAACTTCCAAGTACCTGGATTATTATTACCGGAACATCCTGAAACAAACAGAGCGATACGCAGTAAACGATAAAGCCTATTTAAGTTTTGTGCTCGACCAGGAAGCTTACCAGGCAACCATTCCCCAGGGGGCCGAATTTATTGCAGGTACCGACGACAAAGGGAACAATGTGTATTACAAAGCCGATGAAGAGGTTAAGGTAAACAAAGCAAGGCTCAGCAAATTAATGAATTTGTATGTGGCTAACAAAAAATTAAACATCGATGGCGAATCGCTGGAAAGAGTAAACAATATTTATAGTTCCGAGATACCCGTGATCAACTGGTCGGAAAGACCAACCCTGAGCAAGCGCATGTCGTACCCCACCTTTGGTGAAGACCAGGAGGGGCTGGGTGATAATGACCTGACGATGCAGCCTGCTTCCATGGGACTGGGAATTGCATCCCCGGCATTGCTTCTTTCCGAAGGGAAAAGAGAATTGAATATCAGGGTTCAGTTGAAGATGGATTCGTACAAATTCCTCGTTCAAAAAATAAAAAGCATTGGCAAAGAATTAAGCTGCTCTTTTAAAGAGGCCATTGCCAAAACCCTGATCGATTCGCTTGTGATTTATATTACAACGGAAAAGGGTTGGATAAATGTAGATGATGCGATTGTTACCATCGATAAGAGAACGCACAGCCTGCTGATAAAATTTGATATTCATCCATCGGACCCTGCTGTTGTTCCTCTGGATAAAGAACTGCACCAGGAGAAGATTAATTCGGATTATCCATTGATGAAACTGATGCTCAATAACGCATCTTACATATATCCCTATTCTTTGCTGAACAAGGCAGAGATAGAACAGGTTTACATCAACACACGGGTCTCCGGTATGAAAAAGCTTCACCTGCACAACAACGTGGGTGCGGTAAACCCGAATTCGCCCTTTTATCCTTTTGGCCCATTGCCTAAGATTGGCTCCTTCCTGGTGATCGGAAACAACGAAGTGTTCCAGAAACAACTCGATAACCTGAAGATTAATCTAGAATGGTTCGAAGTACCCCAGGAAGCCCATGGATTCAAGGATTACTACAAAGACTATAAAATAGATTTGGACAATGCCTCCTATGAAGTATCTGTTTCTATCCTTGAGGGGGGAAAATGGATACCTGAGATACCTGAGGATAAGCAGAAACTGAAATTGTTCCGCACAGTGGATAAACCAGACGCAAACAAACCAACCATAAAAGCCAAAGTTGCTTCCCGCACTACTTTCGATAACATCGATATGGACCGGATCAACCAGGCGCCTAATTTTGATTCAATTAACCAAAAGGCCGAATACAACTCCCTGTCTAAAAGAGGTTTCCTAAAAGTGGAGCTTACAGGCCCAACGCATGCTTTCGGACATGCTGTTTATCCGGCTA
>CAYWSJ010000185.1:0-3791 GCA_964461045.1 uncultured Bacteroidales bacterium
ATAGTAAAAAAGATAGGCAGCTTATAAATATCTATCAATAATTGCCATCAAATCTTTTAGAGCAACAGGTTTAGAAAGATAATCACTGGCTCCGGCTTTTAAACAGGTTTGCCTGTCTTCTCCCATGGCATGAGCTGTTTGCGCAATGATGGGTATTTCTTTATTTGTTTTTCTTATTTGTCGTATAATTTCCAGGCCACTTATATCAGGTAATCGAATATCCATTAAGATAAGATCTGGGGTTTTAATATCTGCCAAGGCCTTCAATCCTTCTTTTCCAGTTTCTTTAATAATCAACCTTGCACCAGCCGGTTCAATAACTTCTTTCATATATTCATAGCTGGCAGGGTCATCTTCTACCAGCAAAATGGTTTTCCCTTTCCAGTTATAGTTGCCCTCTGCGATTTTTGTTTCATCGATATTCTCTTCTCCTGGTGCATCCTGGTAAGGTATGGTAAAATAAAAAACAGCACCCTCGCCAGGCTTTGAATCCACACGAATTTCACCACCAAGTAATTCAACAAGGCTTTTGGTAATTGCCAGTCCAAGACCTGTTCCTTCGTATGCTCTGCTGCTGGATCCATCAACCTGTCTGAATCTTTCAAAAATAGACTTCTGATCTTCAGGGTCAATGCCAATTCCTGTATCTTTCACATAAAATTGCAAAATATTGGCTGATTGCTGTTCATATCCTAGCGCTATACTTCCTTTGCTGGTATATTTAAAGGCATTGCTCAACAGGTTCTCTAATACCTGGTTAAGCCGGTGATAATCAGAATAAAGATAGCTTTTGTCTCTGGCTAATCCATTTTTCAGTTCAAAGTGCAAGTCTTGTTTTTTAGCTTCTTTATTTTGTAATCTGTATGTTTCATAGATTTGGTGTAAGAGATCATTCAGGTTAAACCTTTCAAAATTCACGGTTAGCTGGTTGGCTTCAATCTTAGAGATATCCACTATATCATTAATGATCTGTAACAAATCCTTTGTTCTGGTATTAATCAGATCCAGAAACTTTTTCTGCCTGTTCCTGGGAAATTCCTTTTCATAAAGCATTTGTGAAAACCCCATAATGGCATTCATGGGTGTACGAATTTCATGGCTCATGTTGGCTAAAAACGCAGACTTCAAGCGGTCGCTTTCTTCTGCTTTTACTTTGGCTTTGACAAGCTCCTGTTTATTTTTTCTTGATTCTGTTACATCACGAACGATTGTTAAGGCTTTATCATTTGCCACTTTTACCATCCTGGCTTCAAAATAAAAAACCTGCTGGTTAATATCCATCTTATAGTCATACTCTCGCATCTCACCAGTCTTTAAGACTTCATCAATCTTTTTGTGCGTGAGTGTAACCAAGTACCCGGGGAGTACCTCATCAATTTTTTTATTCAAGAAATCCTCCGGGGGTCTGTAAAGCATCGAATTATCCTCGGCATGATAATCAAGAATATTTCCTTCATGGCTAAAAAGAAACATTAAATCAGGAATGGCTTTAAGGACACTTTTGGCTTTGGACTCCTCGTTTTCCGACTTTTCTTTTGCCAGGATAAGCTGATTTTGCATTATTTTTCGCTGGGTGATATCGGTCTGAGTTCCCCACATTCTTACAATTTTTCCATCCTCTTCAATTCCGATGGTATTGTTGGACAAATATAACACCTCACCTGTCACTTTTTTTTCTTTTGTTTGTTTGTCCTCAATGCGATAATCTTCCCGTACAAATTCCCTTACCTCCTGGCGGTTTATCGGATGATTTCTTCCTTCATGCATATCTATCAAACGCATACCAATAAAATTATCAATAGAAGCGGCGCCGTACATTTTTACAAACGCTTCGTTACATTCGGCAATGTAAGCATTATCGTATAAAAAATCGATTTGTTCCTCTTCACCCAAAGAAGTATCCATCGGCTCATCCATTTCCAGTCTGTAAATTCCCTCGGAACTGTGCTTAAGAAAATTCTGATAACGTTCTTCGCTCTCTTCTGCTTTTTGTTTTGCTGAAATAATTTCCCTTTCGGACTCTCGTTTAATCACAAATTTCATCATCCCATCCAGCAACAGTTTAAGTTGTTTTAAATCATCCTGGTGGTAATCCTCTTTTTTATTTCCAACAGCAATCAGAGAAACAATCTTATTCCCCTGAAAAACCGGAACACTTAAATAATTTCGTATTTTGACATGTCCTTCGGGAAGAACTCTTTTGAGTGGATTGGGTGCATTAAAATCGTTAATAAGAAATGGCTTCCTCTGCCTTACTACCTCACCCCAGATTCCTGCCTCTTCAACTTTAAACTTAATCTTATCATCCTTTATTTCGCAATCATCTTTTGCAGTTTCAGACCAATCGTAAATGGTTATAACCGACTCATCATCATTTAGAAAGCCCAGAAAGCCTATTTCACTTTTTGTAAGCCTGATGGCTTTCTCAAGGGTGAAATTGTAGACATCATCAAGGTTATCGTAAATCATCTCGTTAAGCTCAACCAATGCATCCAGTCTTTCCTCATTCAATTTTATTTGATGCTCTCTGTTTTTGCGTTCTGAAATATCATGATAATTTAAAAGAACACCATTAATCGCCGGGTTATCCAGAAGGTTAACGGCTGTAAGGTGTACAGGTACATATTTCCCATTTTTACATTTATAGCGATACTCAACTTTTGTTGTGGCATTTTTTTCTTTTAGAAGGTTGCTAAAAACTTTCTTTAACCATTTCTGATCCTCAGGATGAACAGTTTCCCAGCCAAGTTTTCCAATTAACTCTTCAGGTTTCCAGCCAAATAATTTTTCAATATTCGGGCTCTTGTACCTGATAATTCCTTGTTCATCCATAATGGCCAGCACGTCTGAAATGTTCGCAATCATTGCCCGTTGTTTGGCTTCCTGTTTTTGCAACTCCGTCTCCGCCCGTTTTCTGGCAGTTATATCAGATGCAAACCCTTCCATTACAAAATTATTTCCACCGCTTTTTTTAACAATTCTGGCATTCATGCTTAACCAGATCTTCCTTCCCTTCACTGTTCTGGCTTCATATTCAAAATCTTCAACATAGCCATTTTTTTTAATTTGTTCGAGGAACTCCTTTCTTCTGTCCGGATTTGCATAAAGCTGCTCACCCAGGTTATCATAAGAAGTTATGGCCTCCTCTGGTTTTTCAAAATCAAGAATCTTTGCCATTGTACTATTGACAAGGAGAGGTTTGCCTTTGGCATTGGTTTGAAAAATTCCTACCGGTGCATTTTCGAACAAATTCCGATACTTTTTCTCACTGCTGATTAACTTCTCCTGTGCACGTTTTCTCTCGGTAATATCATAAGAAATTACCTGTGCCGTTTTATAATTACCTTTTAGGTCTGGAATAGGCTGTACACGAGAATAAATCCAATGTGTACCTGTTGGAAACTTTACTATATCTTCATAATCCCTTGTTTCACCGGAATTAATAGTTTCTCTGACCCGGCTTCGATAATCAGTTGCCTGATCAGGATGAAAATCATCGAATTTTTTGCCAACCATTTCTTCGGGTTTTACTCCAAACATGGCAGCTGTTTTTTTATTGGCAAACTGACAGACACCTTCTTTGTCAACCACTGAAATCAACATTGGTGAATGATCAAACAACAACCTGTATCTTGCCTCACTGTCGACCAGTTTTTTCTCTGCCTGCTTTCTCTCAGTGATATCTTCAACCATTCCCAGGCCTGCAACAATCTCATCTTTCTCATTTCGTATTCCCTCAAAAAGAATACGTACAAAAGTTTTCTTATTGGCAGTAACAGAAGAATACCAGT
>CAYWSJ010000186.1:0-3764 GCA_964461045.1 uncultured Bacteroidales bacterium
AAAAATACCCATTTTCTGGTATTGATCTTTATAAACCCTAAGTGTACCTTTATATAAGCATTTATAAAATTTTTGTGACAAAAACATTCATCCCGAAAAACTAAAAAAATCATACAGCCCACGTTATATCCGGCTATAAATTGAAGGGAGATTGTATAAGCATTTATCATGAATAACCCAAAAACAACTGCAATATGAAAAAATTTAACACACTCCTCCTGTTTGTTATTATTATTTGTCTTAATGCAAATGCGCAAACCGAACTTCCTGAAATCGATTACAACTTTCCTCAAAAAGATTACACTGAAGAGGAATTTGATGACATCAAACTATTCTTTAAAGAGGGAAATACTTCGCCCGTTATTAAGGTTAAAATTTCACCTGATTGTAAATATTTGGCTTCTCTGGACCGATCCGGGGAAATTGTAATCTGGGACATCAATTCCAGGAGTCAGATAATGACAATAAATGGAAAAAAAGACCAGATTTCGACCATATTGTTTACACCAGACGGAAAGTACCTGGTCGGCTCAGGCCAACCCAGGATGTTTAAAAAAGTTAAAAAAACATTTTTGTTTTACTGGGATTTCAAAACGGGAAAGGTTGTATACAGAAAAGAACTTAAATACCCGATTATCAACATGCATGTAAGTCCTGATAAGAAACACCTTTATACGGTAGGGACGAAACTGGGGGTTCAGGTCCGTGATATAAGAAATGGCGAAGTGTTAAAGAGAATTGGAGTTGGGCTGTTTGCAGGGAATGATTTTGTCATCTCACCGGATTTAAAATATATAATATTTGGCAATGAGGGCACAGCCGCGAAAATAGGAAAACATATAGGAAATTCATTAGTAGCAGGCATTACCGGTAAAGATGCAAAAGAGGGATTTATTCAGTTAAGGGATTTTGAGACCGGGAAAAACCTGAAAGAATTACATGCTGGTGACCGTGAAAACCAAATATTTTTTCTCGATGCCATATTTCCGAATGACAACAAAATCATATTTGTCGGAAACTTCAAAAAAGGAAATTTTGCTGTATACAATAGAGCGAAGGACAAGTTTAAGCGAATAAAGAACAAACCCGGGTACAACTTTATAGCCACAGATCATAGTGCAGATGGGAAATATATTTATGCAAGTACTACAAAAAAGTTCTTAAAATTTGATTCAGAAACCTTTGAGGTAGTCAATGAATATGAAACGAATGATCCTGTATACACTATGGACTTTAGTCCCAATGGAAGATTCCTTATTTATGGAGGAGGCAATATATTAAATAAAACAAGTAATATTCAAATATGGGATCATAAAACAGATAAGCCTCTTGAAAAATTTGAGCCTAAAATTGCTTCATTCTTCTCTGCTACTATCAATCAAAAAACAAACAGCTTAGTTGTCGGAACAAAAGATGGTCAGGCACAGATTATGGATCTTTCGAATGGAGAAATGATAAGAACCCTGCAAGCAGGAGCAGGAGAGGTAGAGGTATCCATGTCTAATGACGGGAAATATATTGTTACTGCTGCTGTAGACAAATCCAAAATTATTATTGGTGGTGGTTTTAGATATCCCTCCGTAGTAAAAATCTGGGATGCCCTAACGTACGAAATAATAAATACCTTCCCCGATAACAATTTTGCCATCATCAGCAACGACAGTAAAAAAGTATTTATGATGCAATCGGGACTTCGTTCTACAATGAGGCTGGTTAATATCCACGACGGAAGCATCATCAAAGAGGATAAAATGTTTGGTACATTTAAACCGGTGGCATTCACAAAAGACGATAAACAAATTCTCACATACAACGGAGCAAATTTTAAATTCCGCAATACATCAGATTTTAAAAAAGAAGCCAAAGGAGATAAAATAAAAGGTTTTAGATTCCTTCCCCAAATAAGAGACATTAAATTCAATGATGACAAAACAAAAATCCTAGCTGCTCTTTCCAGAAATCTAAAAAACACAGGGGCTGCAGCTGAATGGAATCTTGATGGCAGCATTAACCGAATAATATACAGAACAGAAAGCGGAGAAGTCTGGTCGATTGCCGAAAATCCGAGTAAAAACGAGATTGCTATTGGAAAAAAGAAACTAAATGAAAAGAGTAAAGCCTTGTTTTTTAACAGAACCAGCGGTGAATTAAAAGACAGCCTGGATAACATTGGATTGCCAATCATGTATTTTAACGATGGTGAATCAATGATTTCGTACAACAGCATGTCAAAAAAACGAATAAGATTAATAGATACGAAAGATTATGAACTGAAAGCAACATATTCTAAAACTAAAAATAAGAATGGTTATATATGGTACACACCAGGTTATTATTACAAAATGACCAAAAATGCACGGGATGCCGTCAGCTTTCTAAAGTCCGGGAAAGTCTATCCTTTTGAACAGTTCGATTTGATATACAACCGACCTGATAAAATAGCAGAATGTATGCCTTTCTCCAATAAAAAAATAGTGAAAACCTATTACAAAGCTTATAAAAAACGCCTGTCAAAGATGGGAATTACAGAAAGCATGTTAAAAGAAGACTTTAATGCTCCTGAAATAAAAATTTTAAATAAAGATCAATTACCCATTGCAACAAACGATAAAAAAGTAAAATTTAAAATAAAAACAACCAGTGATGGGAGCAAATTACATAAAATAAATGTTTGGGTTAACAACGTTCCCATATATGGATCTGCTGGATTCGATGTAGAATCTTCAAATAAGAAGGTGTTTGAAAAAGTGTTTGAAGTTGAATTGTCGGGAGGCAGAAATAAAGTCCAGTTTTCAGCATTGAATAAAGATGGTATTGAATCGATAAAAGCAACTCAATACATTGAATATACCGGTAGTATTGAAAAGCCGGATTTATACCTGACTGCTATTGGCGTTTCTGAATACCAGGACACCTCTTATAATTTGAGTTATGCAGCCAAAGACATCAATGATATAACCGATTATATATCAGACCAGGATGAAAATTACTCAAATATTTACACCTACAAGTATACGAACGAAGAGGCAAAGGTAAATGATATTTTGGGTGTGAAAGACAAACTTTCCAATAGTGATGTTGATGACCAGGTGATTATGTATTATGCAGGACATGGGTTGTTAAATGATGAACTGGATTATTTCCTTGCCATGCACAATACCGATTTTAAAAAACCACAAATAAACAGTCTTTCTATTGAGGATTTTGAAAATTTGGTTGATGGAATTCCTGCCCGTAAAAAAACTATTTTTATTGATGCCTGCCATTCAGGAGAAATCGATAAAGAGGAAAAATTTACCATTAAAAGCAATATTGAGGATGAGGAACTACCTGTTTCATTCAGAGGCTTCAAAAATATATCCGGTGCAGAAACTTCAGACCTGGGTTTAAAAAATAGTTTTGAACTGATGAAAGAAACATTCAATGATTTAAGAAGAGGGTCCGGGGCAATGATCATATCTTCAGCCGGGGGAGGCGAATTTGCCTATGAAGGAGAAGACTGGGATAATGGCGTCTTTACATACTCTGTGCTGAAAGGCTTGAAAACCGGAAAATCTGATCTAAACAGAGATGGGGATATTTCTGTATCCGAATTATCAGGATATGTTTCCGATAATGTGAGCAAATTGACCGGGGGACAGCAAAACCCAACTTTCAGAAGAGAAAACATCGAATTTGATTACAGTATTCTAAAACCCCAAAATATTCTGGATCAAACGGAAGAGGATTTCACTATTTATACTGCTTCTGCTGAAAAACAAGTG
>CAYWSJ010000187.1:0-3709 GCA_964461045.1 uncultured Bacteroidales bacterium
GACCATCTTGGCTTTTATGCCAGTCTGCGCGACAACCACATGAACGATATTCTCTCCAGACCCGAATATTTCTCGCAACGCGAAGGCGGAGTTTACAAAGGCAACGACATCGGCGGCGGTGATTACAGCGAAATGCGCGGGGGAATAACCTTCGGCTGGAAATGGGGAACAGTGTCATTGGTGAAGGACCACCTTATGTGGGGCGATAACTATAACGGAAGCATCATCAACAACGGCAGTTATCCCTCGTTTGGAATGATAAAACTGCACCTCAACCCTGCCGACTGGTTTCAGTTCGATTACTTTCACGGCTGGCTTGTATCCGAAGTGATCGACAGCCTGAGAACCTACACCCCGGCATCAGGATTTAAAAGAGAAACCTACAAGCCCAAATACATGGCTGCCAACCTATTTACCGTGATTCCCACCAAAGGACTGAACATCTCCTTCGGTAATTCCATTGTATACGGAGACATTGATGTGCAGCCAGCCTACCTGGTTCCCTTCATGTTTTTCAAATCCATCGACCATACCATCAACGCGAACATTGAAAACCAAAACTCCCAGATGTTCGGAAACATAAGCATACGCATGATCAGGCATCTGCACCTCTATGGTTCACTATTTATTGATGAACTTTCAGTGGCTCGTTTCGGGGATCCCAAACGTCACAATTTTTATAGCTGGAAGGCAGGCGGAAGACTCTCAAACTGGCCTGTGCAGAATGTGTCGGTTACTTTCGAAACAACCAAAACAATGCCGCTGACTTTCAAACACAGAATACCGCTACTAACTTACGCTACCAACCGTTATAACCTGGGCCATTACCTGAGAGATAACAGCCGGGATTATTACATCGGTCTGTCGGTTAAACCCTTCAGCCGCTTACGGTTAAAAGCCAGTTATCTCTATGCCGTTCATGGAAATGAATACGAATATGCAAAAGGAGAAACACCTATTGATGAGCATCCATTCATGGAAGATAAAACCTGGGACAATGAAACCATTACCCTGGAAGCCAGTTATGAATTCTCTTCCAATGCATATCTATTTGCAGATTTCACTTACCGCAACATCCAGGGCTATAACACAGACGGACAAACTGCAAGTTACTATCTGTCAAAGTTTACACCCGAAATGTTCCACGGGGAAACATCGACGGTAAGGGTTGGTTTTAATTTAGGATTCTGATAACAGGTGTAAACCTTCATTTTTTTCCTTCGGTGAAAAAGATACCCTCTTCCTGCGGCTCCTCTCTTCAACTCATCTCCCTTTTACCCGGCCTGTCACAATACTTTATATTTTTATTAAAAAATAAACTTTCCGCTACCATTTCACAGTTAAAATTTAGTACTTTCGAATTCACTAATTAAACTTAAAAATGAAGAAAAGGGCAAAAATATCGGTTGTTGCTGTGGACATCCTGCTGGTGGCTGTTTCCTATGCAATTACAGTATTGATCAAGCCGAATGCCTCAACTGCCTATTTTGTAAAATACTCCCTTTCTTTTGTTGGTTTCATTGCCCTTTGGATCATCGTCTCCTTTATCAATAAAAAATACCAGATCGAAAATTACAACAGTTCGTCGCAGGTTTACTGGTCCATCATCAAAACAAACCTGGTCATTGTGGCTTTAACTGCACTTATCATGTATGGTCTCCGTAACATGGAGTACTCCCGTTTTATTGTATTCGGAACCACAGGTATCGCCACAATACTCGAATTCTTCCTCTTTTATCTTTTTTATTCCCTGAAGTATGCAAAATCAGGCCCAAACGGTGTCAGCAGATTCCCCGTTACCAATGGATATGATTACTACGAAGAAACATCAAAAGATACAGTTACCCTTGATGAAAAATCGATTCGAACCGGTGTACACATACACAAAATCCTCAGGGAAGAAATAGGAAACAAAGCTTTTGCCTTTGTCTGCAGGCATATTTCTGTCGACAAAAAAGATTTCATTATTTTCTCTACCACTACCCGGTTCAATATTGACCGCTTACCAGCGAAATACTATAAACACCTCATCAACATTAAGCGGATGAACGACATTCGCTTTGTGAACAAGTTTCTGGAATCAGTAAATGCAAAACTGCCGCGGGAAGGAACTTTCATTGGATGCCTTGAAACGAAGAACCAGCGAAAGAGAAGAGTGCTGAAGAAATATCCGCCGGTGCTCAACATTATTTTCTATACATTTGATTTCATCATCAAAAGGGTTTTTCCAAAATTTTTCCTTACCAAAAAGATTTACTTCTTCCTCACCCGGGGTAATAACCGTGTAATTTCCAAAGCTGAGATTATTGGTCGTTTGTATTCCTGCGGATTTGAATTGATAGAAGCGGAAAAAATTGAAGGTATGATGTATGTTGCTGCACGGAAAATAAAAAAACCTGTATTTGATGAAAACCCGACCTATGGGCCATTTGTAAAACTAAGGCGTGTGGGAAAAAACGGAAAGATCATCTATGTGTACAAATTACGGACAATGCATCCTTTTGCAGAATACATCCAGGACTTTGTGTATGAAAAAAACCAGCTCAAGGAAGGAGGCAAGTTTAAAAACGATTTTCGTATTACTACCCTGGGCAGGATTTTCCGCAAATTCTGGATTGATGAACTGCCCATGCTCATAAACTTTGTGAAGGGGGAAATGAAGCTGGTAGGGGTTCGGCCTCTCAGCAGCCATTATTTCAATCTCTATGATGAAGACCTGCAGGAATTGCGCACCAAATTTAAGCCTGGTCTGATCCCTCCATTTTATTACGACCTGCCGGAAACACTGGAAGAGATACAGGATTCCGAACGTAAATACCTGAAATCCTATCAGAAACACCCTTTTCTTACTGACTGGCGATATTTCTGGGTGGCCATGAAGAATATTATAATCAGGCGCAAAAGAAGCAGCTAGTTTATAAATAGAATACAGAAAAAAGTAAAATGAAATCCACCCTGAATACCTGCTACCTGTTTTCTTTTATAAATCGGTTGATCACACATTAAATGCCACAGAAAAACCCTGAGAAAACGCAGGCCAGAATTCGCAGATGTTTTTTAATAAAGCTATTAATAACCTTTGTCACAACTTCGCATAAGGCTGTCATACACACACGCCAGGAAAGGGAATAATTATCCGTACGACAGGGGTTCAGTAAAAAGATTGCCATTCATAAAAAACTCGATATAAGTATAACAACTAAATCACAGGCATTCAGATAGCCCTGGCCTTTAGGCTGGGGTTTGTCAGGTACGAGTTATGTTGAATGTTATACCTTTATAAAATTCGGTATGTTTATTCCTGCTGGTTCTTACTTTCTTCTTCCTTCTTTTTTTCTTTCTTTCCCTTTTCGGGTTTATAGGATATATCGTTGTCGTCCAGAATTTTTTTCAGCCTGTCTATTTCGCGGTTTTTTTGCTGGATCATCCTGCTTTGTTTGCTGATTGAAGGAACAGAGAAAATAATGCCAAGTACGACTCCAATGATGATGCAAATTAATAAAATAAGTGAAAGAGAACCGTCTACTTTTCCGAAAAACAGAAAAACCGGTACTTCTGTGTCATTTTTTAACACAAAGATTGTAAGCAGAAGCGCTGCTACCAAACCTATTATAATTGACTTTCTCATAGTTTTTTCTTTTTGTTTCTGTAAAGATAATTAATTCCTTTTTGAAATGAAATAGAAGAATTAATATAGAATGAAGGAATC
>CAYWSJ010000188.1:0-3696 GCA_964461045.1 uncultured Bacteroidales bacterium
ATATCGAAAAAGGCAATTATGGCGGAAAAGGAAGTGAAACACACAATGCAGGAGTAGTTGGTGATACTGTTGGCGATCCTTTCAAGGACACTTCAGGACCCTCACTCAACATTCTTATTAAGCTTATGATGATGGTATCAGTAGTAATGGCAGGCCTAACAGTTACTGTAGGCTTATTCAATTAAACTGATACAATCTTTAAATAAAACAAAAAACGCTGGTTGCAACCAGCGTTTTTTGTTTTAATAAAGCCGTTTTTTTTTATTTTGTCATCTCATGGAATACTTCTTCAAGACTTTTTTCTTTCTTTTGCATTGATAATACAGATGCTCCCATTTTAACTGCAAAATCAAAAACATTCTGGCGAATATCCTCCTCACCGGAACCCTCCAGAATCCAGGTTTTATCATCTACTTTTTTTAGGTCCGACAACATAGGAATATCTCTGAGTTCCTTTTCCTGTAATTCTTTATTAAATTCTACCAGTACCGTTTGCCGGTTGTCTTTTAATTGCCTGGATATATTTGCAACCTTATCGTCTGCCACAATATTTCCCCTGTTCAGGATAATAATACGGTCACAGATGGCCTCTACTTCCTGCATCAGGTGTGTGGAAAGCAACACTGTTTTTTCTTTTCCCAGGGAAGAAATAAGGTTTCGTATTTCAATAATTTGGTTAGGATCAAGTCCCGAGGTGGGCTCATCCAGAATTAATACTTCCGGATCATGCAAAATAGCTTGTGCAAGACCAACTCTTTGTCTGTAACCTTTTGATAAGGCGGTAATGCGTTTGTTTCTTTCTTTTTCAAGTCCGGTTAGCCTGATTAATTCTTCAATTCTTTCTTTAACATTTTTTAACCCGTAAAGTCCGGCTACATATTCAAGGTATTCAACAATGTACATTTCTTCATATAGAGGATTGTGTTCGGGTAAATAACCGATGGTCTTTCTTACTTCCATTGATTGTTCTGTTACATCTTTTCCATTGATCTCTGCTTTCCCTGAAGATGGCAACATATAACCTGTAAGGATTTTCATGGCAGTGGTTTTTCCCGCTCCGTTGGGTCCTACAAAGCCCACTATTTCTCCCGGTTTTAATTTAAAGCTTATCTCATTTAAAGCTTTTTGTTTGCCATAATATTTTGAAACCTTATGAACCTCTATCGACATATTATTTCTTTTACGATTCAAATTTATTAAATTAGAAGGGAAAAAAATAGGTAAATTCCCTTGAAATTATCTTTATTTTCAAGGTAAAACTAATTAAAAAAAACATATATTTTACTATGTCAACAAAGGTCTTGTCTACACATAAATTACCAGAGGAAGGACTCCGGAAACTCAGAGAGTCGTTTGATCTTCTTATCCCGGAAGGGAAACATTTTTCATACCAGGACCTGGAAGAAAAGATACAGGATGTGGAGGTGCTTATTCCGGTTTTTGGCTTTGAGATTAACGAGCAATTGATAAAGAAGGGAAAAAAACTTAAAATTATTGCTAATTTCGGAGTGGGGTTCAACAACATTGATGTAGGTGCAGCTACCAGGAATAAAATTGTGGTCACAAATACACCTAAAACTGTTATAGAGCCTACAGCAGAACTGGCTTTTGGTCTTTTGTTGTCTTTAACAAGAAGAATAACTGAACTGGATCATAAACTGAAAAACAGGGAAGAAATTAAGTGGGAAGTGATGGCAAACCTGGGTCATACTCTTGAAAATAAAACCCTGGGGATTATCGGTATGGGTAATATTGGAAAATCTTTTGCCCAAAAAGCCAGGGCTTTTGGAATGAATGTATGCTATTATTCAAAAGAAAGAATCAGCCTTTCTGATGAGCATCTTTACCAGGTTGCTCCAGTGTCTTTTGAATATCTGATTAAAGAATCGGATGTGATTTCTCTGCATGTTCCCTTAACAGAAGAAACACATCATATACTTGATAGTGAAGAGTTCAGTAAGATGAAAGAGGGAGTTTACATTATTAACAGTTCGCGAGGTCCTGTGATAAATGAAAAGGCTCTTATTGAATATATAAAGAACGGGAAATTAGGAGGAGCCGGACTAGATGTTTACGAATTTGAGCCAAAGATAAGCAAAGAACTTCTTGAAATGGAAAAAGTAGTACTTACTCCTCACATAGGAACTGCCAGTCTTGAAACAAGGATAGAAATGGCCAGGGAAGTTTCTTTAAATATTATGGAGTTTTATAAGGGTGAAATCCCTCCAAATATTGTAAATCCAGATGTTCTTTAAGCAACTTAATTATTAGACTCATGAAAAAAGGTGATGAAATATATTGCGAAAGCCTTGTACGATACCAGAGATTAAATACCCGTGAGGTGAAGGTTGGCAGATTGTTGATGGGAGGTAAGCACCCAATAAGAATTCAATCAATGACCAATACGGATACCAATGATACCCAGGCTACTGTTAAACAGATTGTAAAGATTGCAAAAGCCGGGGCTGATTTGGTTCGTATGACCACTCGTACGCAAAAAGAGGCAAGGAATTTAAAAAACATAAAAAATGCGCTGGCTGAAAAAGGCTGGGAAATACCTTTGGCTGCTGATGTCCATTTTAATCCATCAATAGCAGAAACAGCTGCAAAAATTGTTGAGAAAGTAAGGATCAATCCGGGAAATTATGCAATTGGTAAACAAAACAAAGGAAGTTTTAAGGAAATTCAGAAACAGTTTGTCCGGTTGCTCGATATTTGTAAGGAAAATGAAACGGCCCTGCGAATTGGAGTAAATCATGGATCCCTTTCAGAAAGAATTATGAAAAAGTATGGGAATACACCCGAAGGAATGGTAGAATCGGCTATGGAGTTTTTACACATCTGCCGCAAAGAAAATTTTCATAACCTAGTTGTTTCATTAAAGTCAAGTAATACAAGGGTTATGGTACAAGCCAACCGTATGATGGTAAACAGAATGATAAAGGAGCAAATGGTTTATCCTTTGCATCTGGGTGTAACAGAAGCCGGTGCGGGTGAAGACGGCAGGATTAAGTCTGCTGTTGGAATTGGGACTCTATTGTCTGATGGGATCGGGGATACAATTCGTGTCTCTTTAACCGAGGCACCAAAAAATGAAATTCCTGTAGCAGAAAAGTTGATTCAGAATATTCAGAAGAAGGAGGAAGAAGAAGAGACTCCAGAAATGGATGGGATCCCTTTCTCTCCTTTCAAATATCACAAGAGAGATACCCTATCTGTGAATAAAATTGGAGGGACGAATGATCCGGTAGTAGTTATTTCTGCTGAAAATGCTGCTGATTTAAAGAGGAAAAAGCTAAAAAATTATAAACCGGATTTTATTCTTAAAACCAATATGCGGATTGATACCGGGTATTTTAAAAAGACTCCATTAATTGTTAGCCATGAGGATTGGTTAAAAGGAAATAAGAAAAAGGTATTTCCATTTTTTAATTCCATAGGGCATTTTGCTTTAAGTCGCAAAAAATCCGATAAACTCAATTTTATTTTTACTACCCTGGATGAAATAGATGACCTTCCTAAACTTAAAAATAAGAAGCCATCAGTATTGTTGCTGCAATCTCTCTCGCTTAACGAATCTGCTGAGCAGCGACGTTTTATCTGTGAACTGATGGAAGAAAATATTAATATTCCGGTCATAATCTATAATATGTACCGTGAGGATGATGTGGAAGACCTCCAGGTAAAAGCCTCGGC
>CAYWSJ010000189.1:0-3662 GCA_964461045.1 uncultured Bacteroidales bacterium
CTGAACTATTTAAAATAAAAACAGCCCCGGCTTCAGAGCTGGGGCTGTTTTTTTAACTAAAACGCTGATGATGCTGATTAATTGATTTTATAACGGGTTTTATCATTGACCTTTGTTATATTATCTTATCAGCAGTTTTATATTCAAATGGAGAGATCAGTCATTTAAGTAACAGAAAAAAAAACAGATGAAATGGAAACAGCCATGGCCCAAATTTTAGTATTTAATTACTTATCGGATAATTAAAAATTTTTGCGTTTATTGAGATTATTAGTATTTTGCTCCACTACATTTTTTAATTTAAACCTATTACTTTATGTTAAAGATTTCATTGTATATCCGTAAAGAAGCAGTTTTTTTCTTGTTTTTTTTCTTGGTATCTAATGTTCTGTATTCTCAAAAAGCACAGGAGAAACAAAATATAAAAGATCACTATGACCTTAAAGAGATGAGGAGGAAAGCAAGTGATCTATCAAAACAGTATCTGAAAAAAAAGGAAAAAGCCATCCAAAAAGCCAGGGAAGAAGGATGGATGATTCGCAAAGAATTAGAAAACGGACAGTTGGTTGAGATTCAGGGCTTGACAAGCAACGGCAAACCTTTATATTATATTACCAATAATGCAGATGCTGCGGCTACGATTTCAACCAGTGAAGTTTGGTCGGGTGGAGCTGCCGGGTTGGATCTCAGAGGGAATGGGATGACTGTAGGTGAATGGGATGGCGGAGGAGTTTTAACAACTCATCAGGAATTCACAGATCAGGATTCAAGCAGAGTTACACAGAAAGATAATCCATCAGAGACGCATTATCATGCAACACATGTTGCAGGAACCATGATTGCAGGTGGAGTGGTGGCAGAAGCTAAAGGAATGGCTTATGAAGGGAAACTGGATGCCTACGACTGGAACTCCGATGAAAGTGAAATGATTGATGCTGGTCTTAATGGTCTTTTAGTTTCAAATCATTCTTATGGATTTATAGCAGGATGGAGCCAGGGAACCTGGTATGGAGATGAAAGCATTAGTTCTGAGGAGGATTATCGTTTTGGTTTTTATGGAGAATATTCAGCTCGCTGGGATTCTATTTCTTATGAGTTGCCTTATTATTTGATTGTTAAATCAGCAGGAAACGACAGAGGCGATGGAGCTTCAGAAACCGAACATCCGCCTGATGGAGGAGCTGATGGTTATGACTGCATCGGTTACAGAGGGAATGCCAAAAATATCCTTACTGTAGGAGCCGTGGAAGATTTAACTTCAGGGTATACCGGGAATCCTTCTGATGTGGGTATGACCTCTTTCAGTTCATGGGGCCCTGCAGATGACGGCCGAATAAAGCCAGATATCTGCGGAAACGGGGATTATTTGTATTCTACCTATGACAACAATAATACTGCTTACAATTCTATAAGCGGTACTTCCATGTCTGCACCTAATGTATCAGGTTCTTTGCTTTTGTTACAGGAACACTGGAATGAAACACAAGGGATGTACATGAAATCTTCTACCTTAAAAGGACTGGTAATTCATACAGCAGATGAAGCCGGTGCAAATGATGGTCCGGATTATAAGTATGGCTGGGGACTTATGAATACCCAAAAAGCCGCCGAAACTATTTCTAATCGAAATAATACAACAATGATCATAGAAGATAGTGTGGAAGATGGTTATACTTATAGTCTGAATGTTGAAGCTACAGGAACAGAACCTCTGATAGTTACAATTTGTTGGACAGACCCGGCAGGAACTCCTGAAGAACCGTCTCTGGATCCTACAACCCCCATGCTTGTAAACGACCTTGATCTTGAGATTATCGATAGTTACACGATTTATTATCCATATAAACTGGATCCTCAGAATCCTTCCTTAGCAGCAACCACAGGAGATAATGATGTGGACAATGTGGAGAAGATCGTTGTAGAAAACCCATCGGCAGAAACTTTTGGAGTTTTTATTGGTCATGAGGGAACACTGAGTGGAGGGAAGCAGCATTTTTCTCTTATCATATCAGGTATTGAAACAGGATACCCAAGTGTAAATACAGATACGGTTTATAACATTACAAAAACAACGGCAGAAGTAGATGCAGAAGTTACTGATGGTGGCAGTGCAAGCGTTACAGACAGGGGAGTCGTTTACAGCACCTCTCCGAACCCTTCAATGGGTGATAATATTGTGAATAGCGGTTCAGGCACTGGAGTCTATACGTCTTCTCTTACAGGCCTAACTCCTGCAACAACTTATTATGTGAGGGCTTTTGCCACAAATTCTGAAGGCACCAAATACGGAGAAATACTTGAATTTAGAACAGAAGATTATTTACCGGAAGTTCAATATCCTTCTATAACAAATATTACTGAAAATTCTGCAAATGCAGAATCTGAAGTTACTGATAACGGCGGATACCCGGTAACTGACAGGGGTTTTGTTTACAGCACATCCTCAGAGCCAACCCTGTCAGACCAGTCTTTATCTGTGGGTTCAGGAACGGGTGTTTTCAGTGGAACTTTACCTTCATTGTTACCAGGAACAAAATATTTTGTCAGGGCTTATGCTACTAATTCACAGGGAACGAAATATAGTGAGGAACGTTTTTTTACTACTTCTTGCGGAATTATTTCTGATTTGCCCTATCAACAAGACTTTTCATCAATTATTCTTCCCAATTGCTGGGAAAATATAGATAATGCAGGAACAGGAGATGACTGGCTTTTCGATAATCCAAGTGGAATAAGTTTTAATTCGACAACCTCTGGAAATGGTTTTGCCATCCTGGACAGTGATTATTATGGGCAAAATTCCAGCCAGGACGCCGATTTAATAACTCCGACATTTGATTTCAGTCATTATGATTCGGTTCAGCTTAGATTTGAACATTATTTTAAAGTTTATTCAGATGAAACTGCTACACTTTCATACTCTCTTGATGGGGGAACAACATGGAACATTCTGCAAAGCTGGTCTGCCTCCACAGACAATCCGGCTATTTATGAGCAGGATTTATCTGAAGAAGTTGGTTTAGAATCTTTAGTAAAATTTAAATGGAATTATACCGGAAGCTGGGGCTGGTACTGGGCTGTTGATGATGTAGAAATAACCGGCACAGAAGCAATCCCCACAGCAAGTGTAACCGCCACCCCAGGCTGTGGCTCAGGGTCAGGTTCTGTTACCGTTTATTCAGATATGTCAGGAACACAAACATATTACCTGTGCGATGGCACCGGAAACACACTTGATTCATGGACCGGAGATGCAGAGTCGCATGAGTTTACCGGACAATCCGACGGTACCTACACCGGGAAAGTAGAAAAAGACGGACATTTATCTGAGCTTTCGGGTTCCGTAACATTAACCAATGCTACCACCCCGGTAGCTGCATCTTCTGCGGGAGCTACAGCTACTACTATCTGTGAAGGTGAATCCACCGAACTTACTTATTCCGGAGGTTCGGGAGCAACTTTTGTCTGGTACACTGAAAGTTGTGGGGGAACACAGGTAGGTACGGGGAACAACCTGACTGTCGCTCCAACATCGGATACAACCTATTATGGCCGGTGGGAAAATGCTTGTGGAGTGACTTCATGTGTAAGTGTAACTATAACTGTAAATCCTTTACCTGATCCTCCAAGCTCTATTGTTGCCCTTGATACAGAAATATGCG
>CAYWSJ010000190.1:0-3654 GCA_964461045.1 uncultured Bacteroidales bacterium
ACATCATTGGCATAATCATAGGCATTTTCAAAATCATTCATTTGGAAATAAACCCTTGCCAAAGCAGCTTTTGCCGACCATTTGGTTGGATAACCATTGTTTTGGGCTGGCAATAAATTTTCCGCTTTTTTCAGTTCGGAAATAACAAATTGATATACCTCTTTAACCGTAGCCCTGTTTTTTGGTACAGGTTCAGATTCTTTCTGAACAGGTATTCCCAGGTGTGAGTTGTTGGTTGTATATCCATAAGGCTGGGCAAAAAGCCGAACTGTTTCAAAATGTGATATGGCTCTTACAAACCTTGCCTGCCCTTCATAATTATTTTTGCGTTGTGTATTTTCTACCAGGTCCAGGTTTTCCAAAACATTGTTTGACCGATAAACCGCAATATAAGGTTCTGAATAAAGCGCACCTGCAACACCATTAAAAATACTGGTTGTTCGATTATATACTGCTATCCAGTGTTCATCTCCCATTCCGCTCAGGTCTGCATTTTCCGATAAAATTTCACTTACATTCTGTGAACGTCCACCAAGAAAGGCGCCGCTACCCAATACAGTATAAGTTGAATTCAGAAGATTCCCAACATCTTCCTCAGTTTCAAGGGCTTCATCCTCCAGAACAACGTCCTCAGGTTTTAAATCCAGAAATTCCTCACAAGCAGTTAATATCCCGATAAGGACCGCTGTGATTACGAAAATTCTATTTATTTTAAGTCTCATATTGATTGGTTTTATTATATTCCTAAAATTTTATATTAACACCTAAATTCAAAGTTCTTTGTTGTGGGGGTGTAAGATAAGTCACGTTAGGACTCATGTTCCGGTCCTGCGGATTTTCAAAATCCCTTGCAATTTCAGGATCCCCCCAGTAATCTTTAGACCATGTTAACAAGTTACTGCCACTAATATAGATCTGAAAATTTTTAATATAGTTATTGGTCAAAGACAAATACTTATCAGGCAAATTATAAGTAAATCTCACATTTCTTAATCTAACGTAAGTAGCGTCAAACAGAAACATATCGGAATTATACTGCCAGGGCCCAGGCAGACCCGGATAGGTTGACGGATCAAGTGTCAGCCTTGGATATTTAGCATTATCTCCTTTATGCGTCCATCTTTCTTTAATACCCGGCTTCATGTTCCAGTCAGTTACAATACCCATTTGTCTTTTGGCAGCGCCATCGTAAATATTTCCACCTATGGTAAAGGTTACATGAGCACTTAAACTCATATTTTTATATTTGAATGTATTTTTGATCCCTCCGACAGCATCCGGATGCACATCTCCAACAACCACACGGTTATTCAAGGAGAATTCTTTAGTTTCATTTCCTTCGCTGTCAAGCCATACAGGCAATCCATCTTCAGGATCCACATGTGAAAATCGAACCAGGTAATTAGCTCCCACTGATTCTCCTTCCACAATACGTGTATCATTTGTTCCACCACCAATTGCATCAGGAGTCAGGTTTCCAAGATCAAGCACTTCATTGTGGTTGTGAGAAATATTAAAATTGGTTGTCCATTGGAATTCACCAATAAGATTGTTGGTTTCAATCTGAAATTCAAAACCTCTGTTAAGAATCTCCAGCACATTTTCCCAGTAATTACCAAAACCTATAGAGGGCGCATTCGATCGATTTACAATTACGTCCTTAGTAAGTTTATTATAATAAGCAATTTCTCCTGTTATCCTGTCTTTAAGAAAGCCAAATTCAATGGCTATGTCGAAGTTATGAAGTTCCTCCCATTGAAGATTAGGATTTTCCAGGTTGGTTGGGTAAATAATATCATTGCCGTTATAACCCGGCCTGTTGTTTTCAGCAGGAGAATAAGTACCCACCCACTGATATGCAGGGAAGCTGGCATTTCCAGTCACTCCGTAACTAGTCCTTAGTTTAAGCATACTCAGGAAAGAGATCCCGGTCATGAAATCCTCTTCGGTAATTTTCCAGGCTGCTGATGCCGCAGGAAAGAAACCATATCTTTTATTAGGTCCAAATTTTGAAGAACCATCTACCCTTCCTACTAATTGAAAAATATATTTGTCATCGTACACATAATTAATTCTGGTAAAATAACTCAGGAAAGACCAGGCTTCCTGTAACCCTGAGGTAGTAGTTTCCTGGAATCCATCTCCTCTTGCAGGATCCTTCCATATAGGTCCATCAATATCTTCTCTGTATATGTTTTTATATCTTGTTATAGATTTTTCTGCCTCTCCACCCAACAAAACTTTAAAGTTATGCTTCTCATTAATGTTAAAATTATAATTGGCCCTCAGATTACTGGTCCAGTTAGTAATAAAATTAAAACCCCTGTTAGCATTTCCCAGGTTGGTAACACCAGCAGAAAGAGGACCCTGATAAGTATCATTTCTCAGATCCATATAATCCAAACCACCCATTGCATGAATGGTTAAGTTTTCTATTGGACTATAATTAATTGTAATATTATCAATTGTCCTGTTTTCGCTGGTTCTCCATTGAAATACTTCAGGATCCAATTCTCTTACTGGATTTGTAAAGGAAGTATATGAACCATCTTCATTTCTTACAGGATAAATAGGAAGAGCTGTAGATCTGGCAGCTCCCTGTCCTCCGGCCCAGCCTGAGTTTACCCTGTCATTAATTCCATTATAATAGGAAGTGGAAAGCTTTACCTTCAAATTATCAAGTATATTATAATCAATATTAAATCTGCCTGATATTCTGTTGTATAAGTTTCCTTTCAGGTAAGACTCATTTTTGTCATAATTTAAATTAAAATAGGTATTCAGTTTTTCTTTTCCATAAGAAACAGAAAAGTTATACTCTTGTTTCAGTCCGGTTTGGGTAACTTTATCCCACCAATCTGTATTTCTCTGCATGGCCTCCATATAGGCTTCTTTTCTTGCCTGTTCCGATGAAGTTGCTGATGTATAATTTGGAAGCCACACGTATCCTGTTCCGCCATCATTTTGCCAGGCCTCCTGCCTGAGCTGCAACCATTCCCTGGAAGAGAGCATTTCAGGCGTAACTGTTGGTCCGGCTATACCAATGTTTGATGAAAAGTTAAAGGTCGTTTCCCCTCCTTTTCCTCTTTTGGTAGTAATAAGTACAACTCCATTCGCACCTCTTGATCCGTAAATACCTGATGACCCTGCATCTTTCAGTATTTCTATAGAAGCAATGTCCTCAGGATTTAACGAAGCCAGTGGATTGTTGTTCATCCCTCCGCTGTTCCCCAGGAGAAAATGATCTTGTGTAACAGGAACACCATCAATCACATAAAGTGGATTTCCGGAAGCACTCACAGATCCGGTTCCCCGAATCCTAACAACTGAACTGGAACCTGCAAGTCCCGAACCCTGTATAATCTGAACACCAGAAGCTTTTCCTTGTAAAGTAGCCTCAATAGACTGAGGATTTGCCATCTCTGTTATCTCTTCTGAACTCACCTTTGAAATGGCTCCGGTTACATTGCTTTTGGTTTGTGTACCATACCCTACTACAACAACTTCCTCCATTTGCTCAATCTTTTGCTCAAGCTGAACATTAAGAGTACTTCTTCCCGAGACAGGTATTTCCTGTGTCTGGTAACCCACCATCGAAAACTTTAAAACTGCGTCTTCAGGTACGCTAATCTTATAGTTCCCTTCCATATCTGT
>CAYWSJ010000191.1:0-3555 GCA_964461045.1 uncultured Bacteroidales bacterium
AATTTATTAACCTAAATATGCTTTTAAGAGTTTGCTCCTGGCTCTGTGTCTTAACCTTCTGATGGCTTTTTCTTTTATTTGCCTTACTCTTTCACGTGTAAGCCCGAATTTATTCCCGATTTCTTCTAGGGTCATATCCGGAACATTGATTCCAAAGAAATGTTTTACAATTTCTCTCTCCCTTTCTGTTAATGTAGCAAGCGCCCTTTCCACTTCATGGGTAAGCGACTCATTTAGCAAAGTCTTGTCTGCATCCGGAGAATTTTCATTGGGCATTACATCCAGGAGACAATTTTCTTCTCCTTCAGCAAAAGGCGCTTCTACAGAGAGCTGCTTATTGCTGATTTTTAAGGCATCATCGAGTTTGTCTTTTGGAACGTCCAAAGATTCTGCCAGTTCCTCGGTTGAAGGAACCCGTTCGTTTTCCTGTTCGAACTTGGTTTTTGCCTTGTGGATTCTGTTTAATGATCCAACCTGGTTCAGAGGCAAACGAACAATTCTGCTTTGCTCGGCCAGTGCCTGTAGAATAGACTGCCGGATCCACCAAACAGCATAAGAAATGAATTTAAAACCCTTGGTTTCATCAAACTTTTTTGCAGCTTTAATTAAACCGAGATTTCCTTCATTAATTAAATCAGGAAGGCTAAGGCCTTGATTCTGATACTGTTTTGCCACAGAGACCACGAATCGTAAATTCGCTCTGGTGAGCTTTTCCAGGGCAATACGGTCTCCTTTTTTAATTCTTTGCGCTAACTCTACTTCTTCATCTACACTTAATAAGTCTTCTTTTCCGATTTCCTGAAGATACTTATCAACAGAAGCGCTTTCTCTGTTAGTAATTGATTTGGTGATCTTTAGTTGTCTCATGGGCTGCTGAAAAAATTTTTGCGAATATACACTTCAAATATTTACCAAACAAGAATATTGGATTAAATAGATAAAAAAATCCGGGATTGATGTTTTTTCAATGCCCGGATTTCGTATTTTTTAAGTTTTATTCATAATTATCAGATTTTAACGTGATAGACATACACATAATTTCCGCCCGGATAAATTCCCTGTACTTCAACTTTTTGTTCCTCTTTATCCTTATAACGGCTAAATATTTGTTTTATATCTTCAACACTTTTTACTTCTCTTCCTTCCACAGAAAGGATAATGTATCCTTCTTTTATACCGGAATTTTTTAGGAGGCCATCATTTAACTGAACTACTCTTACTCCATGGTCGATTCCAAGTTTTCTTCTTTCACTATTATCCAGCTCTTCAAACTTGGCTCCCAGCTCTTTAAGCACTTTTCCTCCGGTAATTATTTCTGTGCTTCCCTGGATATTACGTAAAGTAACCTCAAATTGTTTCTCTTTGCCGTCTCTTTTTACAGTTACAGTTGTTTCGTCACCGGGACGGTAACTGTTTATTATTCTCTGTAATTCAGAGACATCCTTGATTTTCTCTCCATCTACTTTGATAATTACATCACCTGGTTTAATACCCGATTTGTCTGCTGCTCCGTCTCTTTTTACTCCATGAATATATGCACCATTATAATTATCCATTTCCAGGTCGTATTCTTCAACCAGTTCCTGGGTAACATTTTGAATTTGAACACCCAGAACAGCGCGTTGCACTTCTCCATATTTTTTTATGTCTTTTACTACTTTTTGCGCAATTGTAGAAGGAACAGCAAATGCATATCCTGAGTAAGTTCCTGTTGGCGAAGCAATGGCCGAGTTAATACCAATCAGTTCGCCTTCCATATTTACCAGGGCACCACCACTGTTACCTTTGTTTACTGCTGCATCTGTCTGTATAAAAGACTCAATAGCCAGCCGGTCTTCCTGACGGTTCATAATTCCTATGCTTCTTCCTTTTGCACTTACAATACCTGCGGTTACTGTTGTACCAATATTAAATGGGTTTCCTACAGCCAATACCCATTCACCTAATTTAAGTTCTTCAGAATCACCAAAAGTAAGATAAGGAAGATCTTTAGCATCCACTTTAAGTAAAGCAATGTCAGTGGCAGGATCAGAACCCACAACTTCTGCTTTCAGATTTCTTTTGTCATGTAAAGTTACACTAACTTCATCGGATTGCTGGATAACGTGGTGGTTTGTAACTATGTAACCATTTGGTGAAATGATAACACCCGAACCGAAACCCACAGCTTCTCGTTTCCTGGGGCTGGAGTATTCATCACCGAAAAAATATTCAAACAGCGGATTGCTGAACTGACTTCCTTCGCGCACAACTTTAGTTTTTACGTGAACTGCTGCCGGCACAGAATTTTCTGCTGCCAGGGTGAAATTAAATTTCTCTGTTTCAAAATCAGCGGGTAAATTCGTGAAATGAATTCCGCTTGAATTTGTGTCTTTATCATAGTATACCTCCTGAGTATTGGCTTTTTTTGCCTGATTCCCTTCAATCCCAGTATATATTAAAACTGTTAAAACTGAAGCTAATACTGCGATAATTATGTTTCCAATTAAATTTTTATTTTTCATAATTATTGTATTTTTATGGTTTAAGATTTCAATGGTTAAGATAGCAAATTATATGCCCCGGGGCAATCATAATAGTACTTTTAACATTATTTAACAGCCATTTATGGTTATTAACTTTTATAAATACCAGGGAGCAGGAAATGATTTTGTCCTGACAGACAACCGGGAAAAGAGTTTTCCGGTTAAAATTGATACGATTGAAAAAATCTGCAACAGGCGCTTTGGCGTTGGTGCAGACGGGCTGATACTGCTAGAAGATACAGCTGATGCTGATTTTTCTATGAGGTATTTTAATGCAGATGGCAAAGAAAGTACCATGTGCGGAAATGGAGGAAGATGCATAGTGGCTTTTGCTTATAAACTGGGTTTAATTGGTACCCAAACTATTTTCTCAGCCTCAGATGGATTGCATAAAGCCACTTTTTCAGAACCTGACAAAGTAGCATTAAAAATGTCTGATGTGAGCAGGGTGAATAAAATGCCCGAGGGTTATTTTGTGGATACGGGTTCTCCGCATCTTGTCAGGTTTGTAACAGACCTGGATAAGACAGACGTGTATAAGGAGGGTAAACAATTAAGATATGATAAAAAACTGTCTCAGAATGGTCTTAATGTAAATTTTGTCAGTTTAGTTGACAAAGGTAAATTGCATATAAGGACCTATGAACGGGGCGTTGAAAATGAAACCTATGCCTGTGGTACGGGTTCTGTGGCTGCAGCTTTAAGCGCTACGGAAAAAGAAGAAGGATTGTTTAATGAATATGAACTTAAGGCAAAAGGGGGAAATTTAAAAGTCAGTTTTGATAAAAACCCGGATCGTTCGTTTTCAAATATATGGCTTACAGGACCTGCTGTTTTTGTTTTTAAAGGAGAGTGGAAAATATAATTTAAAAAAACATTTTTCAGGTTAAGTTCCAAAAATACTTTTATTTCTTCTCTTGCGCATAAGGAAAATTATGGATAAAGCCATAAAAATGATTAATGGAAAAGTTAGTGCGACCCCTAATGGTAAAATAGCCAGTAAAAATAAAACTGCACCAATGCATCCCAG
>CAYWSJ010000192.1:0-3523 GCA_964461045.1 uncultured Bacteroidales bacterium
ATTCGGGTCCGGTTTAATTTCAATTTTTTTATCATCCGGAACCCTGAAAAATTTGGATTGAAGTACCGGGCTTTTCTCTCCTTTATCATTCACTGCATAAAAATGTATTTTCCGGGTAGAATCCAATATAAGAGGTTTGATATATTTTTTAAAATTTTCCTGGTTGTCAAACCGATAAAAAACATTCATCTTTTTATCCCCATGGGCTAACCTGAGCTCCATTTCATTCTTAAAAGTACGATCTGCTTCTTCAATATAAGGTACAGTGACTATTGAATATTTCTCTATGGATGATTGCGGGGCTTTTATATTGCCCGCCCCCCGGTTTTTATTGGGTTCTGGTCCCATTATAAAAACCAGTTCGCCGCCCTGCATAATGGTTTCATGTTTTATGAATGATTGTTTGAAAGGACTTCCGTTTAGTTCAGCTCTCTGAATGTAAATATTCTCATCAGTAACATTTTTTGCCCTTACAGTAAAATGCTTTCCGTTCTCCAGGTGAATCTGAGCTTCTTCAAAAATAGGCGTACCAATAATATATTCATTGCTTCCGGGCGTTACCGGGTAAAAACCCAATGCACTGAAAACATACCAGGAGGACATTTGTCCGCAGTCTTCATTACCGCAAAGACCATCCGGTTGGTCGCTGTATAAATCATTCATAATCTTCCGGACAAGTTTTTGGGTTTTCCAGGGTTTTCCAATAAAATTATACAGGTAAGCCATGTGATGACTGGGTTCATTTCCATGAGCGTACTGACCAATCAGACCTGTAATATCTGCCTGGTTTCTTCCGGTTGTTTGAGTGCTTTCTCTGAAAAGCCGGTCCAGTTTTTCCTCAAATGGTGCTTTACCTCCATGCAAATACACTAAACCTTGAATATCCTGGGGCACATAAAAACTATACTGCCAGGAGTTGGCCTCGGTAAAATGAAAATTGACCTCTTTCGGATCGAATGGTTTTTGCCATTGGTTATTCATTTTTGCACGCATGAAACCGGTTTCATGATTAAAAATATTTTTATAATACTGAGCACGCTGGATATATCTTTTAAAATCCTCTTCATAGCCCATCTTACGGGCAATTTGAGCTATACACCAGTCATCATAAGCATATTCCAGCGTTTTTGAAACCGATTCCGATTCTTTATCAGCCGGGATATATCCATATTTTTTATAGTATTTCAAACCCCAGTCATCTTGTTCGGCACTGTTTTTCATTGCCTCGTAAGCTTTTTTAGCATCAAATCCCTTAATTCCTTTCAGCCAGGCATCAGCAATTACCGGAACAGAGTGATAACCAATCATACAATCGGTTTCATTAGCTGCAAGCTCCCATACAGGAAGTTCTCCACCCTGTTTAAATTGTCTGATAAATGTTTTAATAAAATCATTGGTTCGCTTCTGCTGTAAAATGGTAAAGAGCGGATGCGTAGCGCGGTAGGTATCCCAAAGTGAAAAAACCGTATAATTGGTGAAATTATCAGCCTGATGAACAGCCAAATCTCTGCCCCGATACTCACCATTTACATCCATATATAAGTTTGGATTTAAAAAACTGTGATAAAGCGCTGTATAAAAAGTACGTTTTTGGGTTTTGGATCCTCCTTCTAAACTTACTTTAGACAATTCCTTTTTCCAGGCTGTATTGGCGGCATTACGGACAGCTTTAAAGCTCCGGTCAGAAATTTCCTGTTCCAGATTCAGTCGTGCATTTTTCATGCTTACCGCAGAAATCCCTGTTTTAACCGTTATTTCCTCAGTTCCCTCCGGGAAAA
Organism: uncultured Bacteroidales bacterium; assembly: GCA_964461045.1. Lineage (GTDB taxonomy): Bacteria > Bacteroidota > Bacteroidia > Bacteroidales > UBA12077 > JAGXLC01. The sequence continues at coordinate 1,779 of CAYWSJ010000192.1, forward strand.
GAAAAGATGCTTTCAGATTTTTGCCCTTCGCTGGATTTCCTGTATTTTTCAATGAATCATCTACAAGAATAAAGTGATTTATAATTGGTTCTGAAAATTCAACTGCAAAATAGACATGCTGTTCTTTGGCCCACTGACTTGATATTCGGTACCCCTCTATCTTAGTTTCATCGATTATATGAATCTTTGAATCAATTACCTGATCGCGGTGTTTCAGATCAAGAAAAATTTTGGGAGCATTTGTTTCTGAATAGCTGTATTTGTGAAAACCACAGCGTGGCGACACTGTCAACTGAACATTAATAGCATTCTTTTCAAGAAAAACTTCGTAATATCCGGGAGATGCCTGTTCTTTATCATGTGAAAAAGGAGATGAGACCCATTTGCCATTTTGCGGAATTCTTGAAAAGTCTATGCTTTCATTATAAGGCATCAGCAAAACATCCCCGTAGTCAGAAACACCAGTACCACTCAGGTGAGTATGGGAAAAACCATAAGTTACACTATCCGAATAGTGATAGGCTGAACAACCATCCCATCCTGTAAGACGTGTATCAGGACTTAACTGTACCATTCCAAAAGGATAAGCTGCTCCGGGGTAGGTATGTCCATGTCCGGCTGTACCTACGAACGGATTGACATAATCAGCCGGTTCCTGGGCTTTCATATCAGTTTTATAACAGCAAAAAACCAGGACAATCAGCACAATAGTTCGATTTAATATCTTTTTCATCATTTAAAAGGATTTTCTGTTTACCAGCGTGGTTTTCAAAATATGCTTAACGGGATATTGTGTTTTTCCCGAAAGTTGCTTTAGTAAAACATCTGCCGCAAACCTTCCCATTCTGTCAATTGGCTGTGAAATAGCAGCTATGGGAGGATCTGAAAATTCAAAAAGTTCAATGTCGTCAAAACTTACCAGGGCAATATCTTCCGGAATCTTGATTCCATAAGCTCTGATTATTCTTAAACAGGCTTTCGCAACATGATTGTTGGACGAAAAAAGAACAGGCTTATGAATATCCGCATTCATTATCTCTTTGATGATATTCTCCAGGTCCTTGTGCGGTGCATTAAAATCAACTTTTCTTATCAAAGGTTGAATTTCTGAAAGTGCATCAAGATACCCGCGCTCTCTTTCTTTAATGGTGCTAAGGTAATCAGGAGTAACCGAAAGATAATAAACCTTGTCATATCCACTTTTTAGCAGTTCTTTGGTCATTGAATAAGCACCTGAATAGTTATCAACGCCTACGTAGTTCGTTTGGATATCATTAATATATCTGTCAATCAAAACAAACGGATAGTTCTTAGATTGAAGTTCCTGAAATTTTTCGGAATCCTTTTGTGTAGAGGCTATTATCAATCCATCCACCTGGTGTTCAATCATGGTATCTATCAGGTTAACTTCATTTTCAGCAGTTTCGTCTGAACTGGAAATCACAAGATGATAACCAAAAGGTCTCAGATAATCCTCTATAATTCTTGCCAAACGGGCATAGAAAGGATTTGCTATATCGGCAACGATTAATCCTATACTCTGAGTTTTTCCCGTACGCAAACTTCTGGCAACAGAATTCGGTTTATAATTCAACTCTTTTACCTTATTCCAAACTTTTTTCTGGGTTGATTCACTGATATTATGCTTATCTCCTTTACCATTAACAACGAGAGAAACAAGGGTCTTTGAGACTTCAAGCTGACGGGCAATTTCTGCTATTGTTATCTGATTCTTGACACTCATT
>CAYWSJ010000193.1:0-3520 GCA_964461045.1 uncultured Bacteroidales bacterium
TGTTTTTAATAGAAAATGCAGAAATTAAGCTTATCGGAAACAAACACAAACAAGCCAGGATTTTTAAAGGAGACGAAGAACCTGAAGAACTGAGCGTGGATGATGATTTTGATTTTCTTTTTGAATAAATTCCCCTTAATCAAATAAAACAAAACGCTCCATCACCAAATGGAGCGTTTTTTATTGAAAATATTTTCTGATACTATTCCACTTTCAGCACAAAATAATTCTTTTTCCCCTTTTGTACCAGGATGTATTTTTCATTCAGCAGATACTCATCATTGATAACAGCATCCATAGAAGTAACTTTTTGCTTATTCAGGCTCAGTCCTCCTCCTTTTATCAACCTTTTAAGCTCGCCTTTCGAAGGAAATACAGCAGCCTCGTCGGTGAGCAAATCCAGGGCAGGAACACCTTCTTTTAATTTATCCATAGAAACAGTAAAAATTGGTACTCCTTCAAAAACAGACAAAAAGGTTTTCTCATCCAATGCTTTTAATTCATCTGTAGTAGACTTACCAAACAAAATTTTACTGGCTGCAACTGCATTTTCGTACTCCTCACGAGAATGAACCATTACAGTCACTTCCTCTGCCAGTCTTTTCTGTAGAGACCTTCTGTGAGGCTCTTCGCGGTGCTGAGCGATCAACTCATCAATTTCCTCTTTATCAAGAATGGTAAATATCTTGATGTATTTCTCTGCATCCTCATCGCTTACGTTCAGCCAGAACTGGTAGAATTTATAAGGTGAAGTTAGTTCAGGGTCGAGCCATACGTTCCCTTCTTCAGTTTTTCCAAACTTTCCGCCATCGGATTTAGTAATGAGCGGACAGGTAAGGGCATAAGCTTCACCGCTGAGTTTTCTCCGAATCAGCTCGGTACCGGAGGTAATATTTCCCCACTGGTCGGAACCGCCCATCTGGAGTTTACAATTTTTTTCCTGGTAGAGGTAATAAAAATCTGTTGCCTGAACCAACTGGTAAGAAAACTCTGTGAATGACAGCCCGGACTCTGCATCGGCTCCCAGGCGTTTTTTTACCGAGTCTTTGGCCATCATATAATTAACGGTCAGGTGTTTTCCAATGTCACGGATGAATTCAAGAAAGCTGTATTTACTCATCCAGTCGTAGTTATTTACCAGCTCGGCATTGTTTTTTTCTTCCGCAGAAAAATCAAGAAAATTGTTCAACTGTTTTTCTAAAGCAGCCTGGTTAGAACGCAACGTCTCTTCATCCAGCAGGTTTCTTTCTTTTGACTTTCCCGAGGGGTCACCAATCATTCCGGTAGCACCTCCGAGCAGAACGATGGGTTTGTGTCCGGCTCTTTGAAAATGTTTGAGGAGCATAACGGAAGTTAAATGCCCGATATGAAGTGAGTTCGCTGTTGGGTCAATACCCACGTAAGCGGTTGTCATCTCTTTTGAAAGTTGTTCTTCGGTCCCAGGCATGATATCATGGAGCATGCCCCGCCATTTTAATTCTTCTACGAAATTCATGAAACTATTTTTTTGAGCTCAAAGATAATAATTGCAGGGAATAATTCGGCTATTTAATAGCTTTTTGAAATTAGTTGGCTTTTGGAGTAGCAGTAGCAGAAGGAATAGATCAAGAGTTAGTGGGAAATTTAATCGCTTGATGTTTCAGATTTTAAGTTGATCCGTAGAAATATTCACAGAATTCAGATAAAAACACAGTTTCCTGCGACAGCTGGAGTCCCGAAGGGACGACCTTTGCGTTTTGCGTCTTCTTAGTGTCCTTTGCGTGAACGAAGGAAGGCACAAACGGGGACGCTTGCGCCAGCAGAGGAGTCTTAAAAAATTATTTCTTATGAAAAAGAAGAAAATTTAATGCTAAAATTGCTAATTCAGGATTCTTTATCTTTGTATAGAATCAATATTTTTAGTTATGGCAATAGATAATCAGAGATTTAACCAATTATCAGAAGATGAACTTAAAAAAGGTTTTTATTTATGCGGGGAGAGTGCACATAATCATTGTGATACTGCTGAAGTAATTGTAAGAGAAAAGAAACTTTACAGTATTGCGACATCACATTTAGTCCTATCTGTAGAGGAGGCTACAAAAGCCCTTATTATTGTTGAAAAAATTAAAGGTAGAAGTATTGATAAAATAAATATTAATAAAATCTTTTCTAAACATTTGCCAAAACATGAGCAAGTAAAAAAGATCTTTCCAAACGCAAAGAATTTGTTTATAAGATTTTATTATGAGTATATTGAAAAAAACAAAGATCAAATTTTAAGTTCTAATAATCAAGATCATATACTTTTTAAAGAGATCACAGAAATTGCAAATTTTATAGAAAAATTAAATAAAGAAAAATTTGATATACTTTGGGATAAAGCAAATAAGAGAAAAAATTCTGGATTTTATGTAGACTATATAAAGAATGATTGGATTGCGCCTAAAGACTCAATAAATAAAAATATATATGACAAACACTACAAGATTGTCAGGGCATATCTATTTGTTGTAGATATTCATAATAGTTTAATAAATAATTGATTAAACTATTTATAACATTATATATAATATTATAGAAAGTTCTATATATTATTCTTCTTGAACAGCTTTTGCCATTATACCTTTATAGACTATTAAAATCGAACCAATCAAAGTAAGAATCGTGAGGCCAATAATTCCTATAAATTTTGAGTTTAAAAAATGATAGCATTCAGTTTTAACAATTGAAGCTAATCCAAATAAGGATATTGCTATTGTAATTATAGCTAAAAACGTTGTAATGAATGTTATCCAGCGTATATTGATAAGTTTGTTTTTTGTTTTGAAGTATCTTTTATGATGATTTAATATCTCTTTCTGTTTATCTAATTTGTTTTTTTCCTCTTCTAAATATCTTTTATCGTTTTTTGAATTTGATTTTTCTTTTCGCTTTTTAAAATTATTTTTCTTTTCTTCATACTTTTCTTTCAGTGCATTAAAAATTTCTTCAATTCGAGAAAAGTTTTTAAATTCTATAGCATTATCTAATGATTTTTCACTGAATTCTTTTTTATCATCCTTTAAAGCTTCATTGAAATCTTTAGCCAAAGAACTTAACCTATATTTTCCCCAACTTACATTAGGAATATATGCTTCCTGTAATAATAGCTCATGTAATCTAATAATACGAAAATGAGTAAATGCTGCTAAGATACCTACCAAAGCAGCAAGAACTTGAGGAATTGTACTGTATAACCAATATAAAGATTCACCTTCTATCATACTAACTATTTATTTAATTCGTATTGCAATTTACAAAATTTAAATTTGTAAATTTTGCTTATTCCTATACCTCTAAATAGCTTTTTTCACTTTAAACGATAAATTATAAGACCTTAAATTTTGATTACAATTGAGTGCCCATCGAATATCAGGAAACAAAAACACAGCTTGGCTCTGCCTTCTGCCGACTGCAAGTGCCTTCTGCATGCCGCCGACAATTTCACACAAATTTCTCTCCTTTCTGCTCTTTCCCTTTTTTCTTCTCTTTCTTTTTT
>CAYWSJ010000194.1:0-3515 GCA_964461045.1 uncultured Bacteroidales bacterium
TTCCCCACCCAGATATTACTACGGGAGAATGTTCCACATCCTCCGTAGACACCTGCTTTAATCCATCCTTCTTCACCGCTATTGTCGGTTGCCTGAAAGGAACAGGAACCTGTTCCTTCACCTGAAACAATTGTTAGATTATCGCTATGTGCCCAATATGCAGCACCATCCGGGATATCAACATCAAAAGAAAATGTTTTAGTGCTGTTGCTACAAATGGGGCCAGAACCTGCTATAACCTCAGGGCAGGCAACTTCAGCCATATAGGGCAAATAATTCTTTTTTGTTATAGTCACATAATATGGTTTAGGTACATTTAAAAATGTATGGCTTGTGACATTTGATATTGTATCCCAGTAAGCTACTCCACCATCATCCGAAGTCATTACGCAAATTTTACAACCCTCAATATTTCCTGTATTAACTGTAACATCTCCCTCGTTTTCAGTAATTGTCACATCCGTGAACTCAGCAGGCAGGTCTGTCCATAAATTTGCTTCGGGACAACCTATCAGGTTATGGGACAATCTTAAATAAGGATTGAAATAATTCACCTTTGAAATTGATTCAGCCTTACCAAATTGAGTAAGTCCTGAATTTGTAACAGCATTTACATAGCTTTTATATAATCTAAAAGAAGTAATTGTAAAACCGTATCTGGTATTTCCCAAATAAATAGGGCCTCCTGCACGGGTCAATACTGTAAAACCCTCCCCCAAATTCTTTTCTCCGACCGGATGGCGAAAATCATCAAAAGGAGTATTGGTGCAGGAAACAGTATATACCACAGATGGATAACCAATATTGGTCAGTTTATCCAATCCGTTGCGTACGGTTTCTGCTTCACAACCACCCACATGACTGTCTTTGTAAACAAGCTGATGCTTACCCTCATCAGTACATTTATTTATTAAGGGTGTGGCTACATTCACCAGATCCGGACTTCCATGACCAAACCAGCTTACCAAACCGTAATGTTTGTTCATTTCATCTATAACATCTTTTGCTTTTGGGAACTCCGGTGTTCCTGCACTTTCAAAATCCGCAGTGTCATTATATTCTTCTTCAAATATCTCAGACTCATCTGTTGGAAAAACAGAATTCCACTCATTGGCGATACGTGTGGCCTGGTCGTAATCTTGCATCTGATCAGCTTGTGTATAAAAAGCTCTTCCCAGATAAGAATGATCTCCATTGCCCGGGTTCTGTTCATAATTCAGAATCTTTTCGGTCCATCTTTCAACCTGTGTCGCTCCAGAACAAAGAAGTCTTCCGACAAATATTTCCGGCCCAACATCGACATTATCTTCTTTTTCCCCATAATACTTATCACCATCCACATTCCAGTCTCCGTCAAAATCAGAAAAGTATAAATCAGCTGGTATTTTATAGTCATTATCTACATATTTTGTCCAAAAATTATTCTTCCCCGTTCCATATCTAATAGGAACAACTGTATGATCTCCTCCCAGCAGGGCATATTCCAGTCCGTAACCATACGCATCTTTTAGATATTGCCTAACTTTTCCGGCATTGTCATAAATACCTGAAATCATATCCCCGGTGTAATGGTCGAGAATATCCTCTACAGTTACCAATCCTATATCAATTCCTTTTCTTTTTTTCCATTCAATAAATTCATCAAAAGCAGATGAGAGATTTTGGCTGGTAATAATTACATATTCATATCCCATGTCAACGCTTTTGCTATTCTGTTCTGTGTTATCAGGAGCTATTTTTTGTTCATCAATTGTTTTCCAGACATTAAACCTGGCTACATCTTTTTTGTTGTCTATCATGCTTTTAAGCAGAATCAAGTCCTTTTTTGCAGGGTTACCTCTCCTGTAATTTGATATTATTTTTACCGGTCTGTTTTCATATTTTACCAGAACATCTTGTATGCCATACATCTTGAGTTGTTTGTCCTTAGGATAATATATGTAAGGATGCACTGCAAGAGTAAGTATTTTGTTTCCCCGCATGTGGTTTACTTCCACTACCTCTACTCTTTTTTCCGGATAAGGTTGGTTCGAAGAATAGATTGCAGAGTCGGGCCGGACGAATTCAGGTTGCTCGTAATTGATCGCTGTAGGAATAGGAGGTTGTACAGGGGCAATGTGTTTTTGTAGCTGGATGGTTTTCTCTTTCCCTGTTTCAACTGTAATTTTATAATTTTCAGTTCCCGGGGGAACCAAAAGGTTGATATATTTAACCGGCAGGTTGGGCGCCCCTGGTTTAGTGATACGCTGAAGATCCGGCGATTTTATGTGATTGTAAATTTCTCTGTTTTCCATTTCCCTCTTTTCTATCTGTTGATCAGAAGGGACAGTTAATTTATATTTGACTTGTGATTTAGCTGAGTAACCAGCAAAACAAATAATGATCGCTAATAATATTATCTTTAAAAATTTCATCGTAACATTTTTAATTTTCTGTTAAACAATTATTTTATGATAAACTTCCCGGTATCTGTATAACCTGAAGCACCGGTAAGCCTGTAAAAGTAAAGCCCGGGAGGGAATGCAGATACACGGATTGAAAAATTCTTCTCCTTTGGTATGTTAATTGCTTTCTGCTTTTTCCCTTGCAGGTCATAAATACAAAGCCTGTTAAAAGTCTCACGGGTATTAAAGTGAAGGAGCTCTCCGGCCGGATTGGGATAAATTTCAACCCCACTTTTTGAAGAAGGCTCGTTGATACCCACCAAAGGACCAGGATAACATGATTCGTACTCAGGACTTGAATATTCGAGAATTCCCTGCTTTCTGAAACAGATTAGGGTGTTTTTTACTCCATTGGTTGGAATGGTTCCTGAAACAAACAGCAGTCCATTGATATTCCCAATCCCTTCTATCCATTTTTGCCATGAATACTGAAAATGTAATTTCCTCCTAAATTCTCCATTAATTTTAAGGGTATCTACATCCTCTACTACCAAATAATCATCAGATAGCATAAAGTTTCCTCCGCGAAGAGTATCTCCTTTTTCAAGCGAAAAGTCATAAAGCAATATTTCTTCATTCTCATTAACAATTATATATGAAGGATACCACCAGTAAGAAGTTTCCCCGCTCTTCATCCTGCAATAAATCCGTTTTAGACTATCTTCGCGGATACCACCAATATATTCTGCTTTTTCACGATTAAGTACTGTATCATAAATTCGGAATAATTTGTGGTATTCAATGGAATTAATAACCGTATCTTCATTGAAAAGAGCAATAATATGGTAATCCAATTCATAGTTTTCACTAACAGGTGCTCTGCAAACTTCACTCCAGATTGCATTGGAATCCGGAAAAGGAGTGTACTCATATTTCAACTGGGCCTGTAAATGTGAAGTTATGGCCGTTATAAGTAGTAACTGCAATAATAATTGTTTTTTCATATACAATAGTAATTCATTAATATTATTTATTTTACGAAAATTTTTCCGGTATCTACCCTACCAAAAGAGCTTGTAAGCCTGTAAAAGTAAAGCCCGGGAGGGAATGCAGATACACGGATTGAAAAAT
>CAYWSJ010000195.1:0-3515 GCA_964461045.1 uncultured Bacteroidales bacterium
TTTTGCTGAGCTGAAAAGTTTGAAAGATAATATAGGGTAGAATACATCTGGCTTGTTTGCAGGTAAATATCTAGATTTGATCTTGAATTTAAATTCTTTCTGATATACTGAAAAGAATTAACCTCCTCTAATACCCTCTCTTCATAAAAATCTTCTATAAGTGTCTTCAGGTTTGAAGCCGAATTACTAAAAACCACAAAATCATCGATAAATGTAAAATAAGGTCGTTCAATTTTTTGAAATATATTCCCTGCAAAAATTTTAAAGAAACCATTCAGATCAAGGTATTGTATTTCATGTTCCTCGTAATTTTTTGTTCTGAATTTCAATGGCGTTTTATGAGAAATATTTTTCGTGATCTCCCCCAGCATCTCTTTGGCTGTTTGTACATTACTGGAACGAAAAGCAATAAAAACATCTTCCGCTCTTCCAACGCCTATTTCAGGACGAATTTTCCCAACAACTATCTCATTATTAATCCAGTTAAAAATATGATTACGGATATCAATATCAAACTTATTTTCAATCATTTGGGTCTGATTAATATATTGCTTGTAACCTTTGCTATCGAGGGCAGCAAGTTGTTCCAGGAAATTCTGGTTCAGCTCATTAAACTGACCAAACCGCATTGAAACATAAGAAGCTGTGTTTCTTGTCAGCCACTTATGAACAACTGACCTCCCTGGAGATATATCCTTAAAAGCATTAATATACCCGGCAACAGAATCAGCGTTTGAAACAGAACCATTAAACACCAAATTGTTCTCATCAATTTCCATTTCAAAGCCAGCATACTTTAACGAACTAATCCAGTTATCAAGTTCTTTATTCTCTTTGGTATATTCTTCCACATATGGTGTTAATTGCTTAAAATTCAGATACAATTGCAAATATCCTTCATTTTTAAATTCGGCAATCAGCTTTTTAAAGTTTGTTTGGTTCATCCAGAAATTATTAGGTTTATCAATACAATATTTAACCATTGGCAAGTCAGGAGAAATTACCAGAGCATTTCCCATTAGTGTTAAATAAAACTTTTTATCTTTCTTCAAATCACGAATACGAAAAATTTTTTTATCCTGATAATCTATTCTCTTTCCTTTATAATCAATTCTCTTTAGCAATTTACTTTGCAAAAGATCCATTGAGAAAGAAAGGTTCGAAAAATCTTTAAGGTCAATAAAGACTAAAGGTTGAAGCTCATTCTTTTTATCGGGATGCAGAGATACCAAAACTGCCCTGTCTTTTAACAATTTCCCTGCCATTTTATTTTTATTCATCAATGTATCTGCCTTATACATAGACTTTTTTACCTGAGCAAAAATTTCATGGTTCTCCAGAATTTTCCAGGCTTCTGATGCCCTTATTTTTTGCCAGTTTTTATTTCCATTGGTGGTATAAACCATTAAGGCAGCATCTTCAGGCACATAACTAAATAATTCTTTATCGGGTGTAGGTTTTAATTTAATATAAGCTATAATACCTATTGCTATAATTAATATTATCAGCAGAAAGTACTTAATAAATTTTTTCATAAATCTTGTTTGTATTAAAATGTAGTATTAATAGTTTAACTTCCAGCTTTCCCAGCTATGATATACAGTTGGACTCACATTTACATGAGGAATTTGTTCTTTATCATTTAGTAAAACTGACTCAATGCTAACTTTTTTCTTCATATAATCAGCAAGCTCCTTGTAGGTAATATCGCCTTTGCAGGTTTGCAGCTTCTTTAAAAGAAAATAAGTAAAGAATCCATGATTCTTTTCACGATAGGGCAAAGCAGTCTGTTTTTCGCTTGTTGCTGAGAATACTATCATATTTCCTTTAACTCCTGCTGATCTTGGTTTTATTTTAACTCCCCTGGCAGCAACAAGACCCTGTTCTCTTGCTCCTCCTGAAAAGCAGGCATCAAGGAAAACAGAAACACGTTTCGAAGGATACTGAGTTAGTTTACTATATACAGTCTCAAGCTTAACCGCAGCTTCAAGGTTTTTGCCACTTACATCAACCGGAATCAAATAGGGTTCTTTTGTTTCTTCATGCGGCAATCCATGACCTGCATAATAAAAAAACAATTCAGCCCTGCCATTCATGTTTTTTGAAATAAGACTAATCTTAGAAAGGGCCTGACTCATCTGCCCCAGAGTGGCATCTGTGAGGAAAATAATATTTTTTTCAGGAATACCCATGACTTTCTCTGCATACCTTTTAAATGCAATTGCATCATTTCGTGCAAATTTAACATTAATTTCTTCTCTCAGATCTTCCTGGTAAGAACTATAATCCTCATTACCAATTATCAGGGCAAACCTGTTTTTATATTTCATTTTTATTTCAGGAATATTATGATCTACGTCGCTTGTCTGTGAAGCCCTGACTGTTTCCTTGCTGTGGCCATCTGATCTGCTTTTCGTTAAGTATGTTTCGTCTTCTTCCAATACTGCATAGACTCTTTTATTATATTTAAAAATTGAACCTGTTGCCCAGTCAACAATTATTCCGGGTGGTGCAATCAAAAGATTTAATAAAGTGGTTCCGTTCATTGAAGCTGCATCATTAATTCTAACCTCTTTGTAACCTTCTTTTTTAAGGACATATTTCTGTATGTTTTTATCTCCTTTTATACGACGTGGAACTCTTATATAACAGGGCGTTTTGCGGGCAGTGTACTGGCCATTTAAATAAACCTTTGCCCCCGGCGGTTCTGACTTTACTCTAACTCTTTCCTGTGTACCGGAGAATATGGTTGCACAAGAGTTTATAAAGAATAGTGATCCCAAAAACAAAATAATTAGGATGCTATGTTTTATTTTCATTTTGCCTGCTTTTCTGATTACATCATTTATTAACAAATATTATGCTAAAATTACAAAATCAAAAACCAACTAAAAAAGATTTAAATAAGAAAGGTATTTAAAAAATATTTTTTAGAAAGATTTTAAGATTAAAATACCTTGAAATAATATATTTGCAGAAAAAAGAATGGTTGAGCATAATAAAATTCTTCTCCTTTATTCAGGTGGGTTAGACTCCAGGCTTGCAACTGAAGTGTTACTTGAAGAAAGAGCCAAAATTACCGCTGCTTTCTTCAGACTTCCTTTTAGTGGTGAAAAACATGTGAAAGATGACTTTCTGGAAGAAAGAAACATCCCGATGAAAATTTTTGACTGTACAAAAGGTGAATTATTGCATGAGTACCTGGAGTCCATTAAAAACGCAAAATACGGAAGAGGCGCCGGATACAATCCATGCACCGATTGTAAAATATTTATGTTCCAGAAAGCTTCAAAATTTGCAGAAAAACATGCCTTTGATGCTATAGCTACGGGTGAAGTTCCAGGACAAAGACCCATGTCACAAACTTCAGATAAGATGAAGATCATAAAAAGAAGTTTTGATTTTCCACTCATTCGACCTCTTTCTGATATTGGCATACAGGGAAGAGGGCGCAAAAAGCAAATAGAAATGGCCAGAAGGTATGACTTTGACTTCCCCAGTCCTGGTGGTGGTTG
>CAYWSJ010000196.1:0-1274 GCA_964461045.1 uncultured Bacteroidales bacterium
GCTATTTTTGCATATCAGCCTGAAGTTGAGCACGGTAAATGGGAGCCCAGAAATGAAGTATGGGGACGTAATTTTCCGCGTCAGTATGATCGCTGGGAAGCTACCAGTGACACATCATTCAGAACCAAGTATAACGGAAATGCATTTATTGATATGCTTGAGAGAAATCCCAGGTTAGTAATACTTTGGGCAGATTATGGATTTTCAAAGGAATATAACCAGTCCCGTGGGCATTATTATGCTATTCATGATATACGTGATATTCTGAGAACCGGTGCCCCGGCAGATGGTAAATCAAGTCCAATGCCAAATACCTGCTGGACATGCAAAAGCCCTGATGTACCGAGGGTTATGAGTGAGATAGGACCGGAAGAATTTTATAAAGGTTCGTGGGAAGAGCGCGGACATCAGATTGTGAATCCAATAGGCTGTGCAGATTGTCATGAAGCCGAAAATATGAATCTGCATGTTTCAAGGCCTGCTTTAGTGGAAGCTTTTCAAAGAAATGGTAAAAGTATGGAAGCTTTTTCACATCAGGATATGCGCAGACTGGTATGCGCGCAATGCCATTCCGAATATTATTTTAAAGGACCAGGAAATTATCTTGTCTTCCCCTGGAAAAATGGCAGAAAGGTTGAAGAGGTTGAGCAGTATTATGATAAAAGAGACTTTAAAGACTGGACTCATGGCATTAGTAAAGCTCCGATGATCAAGGCCCAGCATCCTGATTATGAGCTTTTCATGACCGGAATACATGCGAAAAGGGGGTTGGCATGTGCTGATTGTCATATGCCATATACCAGTGAGGGAGGGCAAAAATTTACCGACCATAAAATTGTTTCTCCCCTTAATTATATTGAAAAGACTTGCCTGGTTTGTCATAAGGAATCTGAGCAGGAATTGATCAATAATGTTTATGAACGATTTGACAAAGTAAAAGAAAGTCAATATAAATTAGAGAAACTTATTGTAAGAGCTCATTTTGAAGCAAAAAAGGCCTGGGATTTGGGGGCAAAAGAGGAGGAGATGAAGAAAGCCCTTACGGATATCAGGCATGCTCAATGGCGTTGGGGTTATGTTGCTAATAGCCACGGAGCACCTTTTCATTCACCAATTGAATGTCTGAGAATTTATAATTCAGGTATTTCAATTGCTCAGGAAGCCAGGTTAAAATTATCACGTGTATTATCAAAATATGGGTATGATAAAACCGTTCCATATCCTGATATTTCAACTAAAGCGAAAGCTCAAAAACTTGTTGGCCTTGATATGCA
>CAYWSJ010000196.1:1374-3479 GCA_964461045.1 uncultured Bacteroidales bacterium
TTATAAAATGGCTTTCCAGCGTTCCTGCTGCCATAAGTGCGATTACTTTGTTTGCTTTCTTAACTCTAATAATGGGATTCATACCCCAGAGTGATCTACATGACAGTATTTTTACTAAGCTGGGCCTGACCCATATGACCCAAAGCTGGGAGTTTCTTTTTATTGTAGTGTACCTGGAATTTATCCTTGGTTTAACTATAGTTAGAAGAATACAGAAATTCTCATTATCTGATACCAGTTTTGTTCTAAACCATATGGGTCTTTGGTTGATCATCTTTTCTATTGGCTTTGGGAGTGGAGACCTTAAGCGTTGGAACATGTCCATAAGGGAAGGAGAGACTGTATGGTATGCATTTGATAGTAAAAATAAAAGACATGAATTGAATTTTGCTTTTAAACTCAAAGATTTTCGCATGGAGCAGTATCAACCAAAAATTGGAGTTATATCAGCAGATGGCTATCATATACCTGAAAAATATAAAGATCAAATGTTCAGATCGGGGAGGGATGTTGAGGCGCAAATTGGGAACTGGAAAATAATGATCGATACTTTTTACAGGTTTTCTGTCAAAGATGATAACCGGTATTACAGAAACAGGAAAGAAGGAGCGACCTACTCTGCGTTTGTGACAGTAAAAAATATGAATAAAAACAAAGTTGAAAAAGGATGGATATCCTGTGGTAGTTACTCAATGAGGCCGAAGGCCTTGCGGTTAAATAAAAAGTTTATGATTACAATGGCCGCACCAGAACCAAAAAAGTATTCTTCTGATATGATGCTTTATGTTAAAGAAGGTATCAAAAAAGAAGTTTCTTTAGAGGTAAATAAACCCCTAAAAGTAAGCGGATGGAAAATTTATCAGGCAGGATATAATCAAAGAAAAGGTCGTTGGTCAGAAACCACGAAACTTGAAATTGTTAGGGATCCATGGTTACCTGTTGTTTATTCAGGAATATTTATGCTGCTGGGAGGGGCTTTAATGCTTTTCTGGAGTGGACGCCGAAAACAAACAAAAAAAAGAAAATAAAAAAGGTATTGTTATGGTTTGGTCAAATTTTGAATTTTTTGCACTGATAACTGGTTCCCTGTGGGTTTTAGCAATTGCTTTCTATACCCCTTCGAAATCTATATTTCATAAAATTAGTACCCTTCTTGTTATTGCCGGACTAATATTCTTTGGGATTTTTATTGTTCAGCTCTGGATTAAACTTGAAAGGCCCCCAATGAAAACTCTTGGAGAAACTCGTCTTTGGTATTCTTTTTTCCTTTCTTTGATTGGATTAATCACTTATCTTAGGTGGAAATACAGATGGTTTATAAGCTATGGACTTCTCATGGCAATAGTTTTTGTTTTTATTAATTATATGAATCCTGAAACGCATTCCAAAGTTTTAATGCCTGCATTACAGAGTCCCTGGTTTGTACCCCACGTAATTGTTTATATGCTTGCTTATGCATTGTTGGCTGCAGCTACATTAACAGCCATAAGGGGTTTATACCTTAATTATAAAAATAAACCGGATGATAAAATTATTTGGATTGGAGATAATCTCGTATATATCGGTTTTGCTTTCTTAACATTTGGATTGTTATTCGGTGCTCTTTGGGCTAAAGAAGCATGGGGACACTATTGGACCTGGGATCCCAAAGAAACCTGGGCTTTTTTAACCTGGCTTGTTTATTTGCTTTATATTCATTATCGATATTTTTATCCAGACCGGAAAAATGCCGCTTTATGGATGTTGGGCCTTGCATTTGTTATTTTACTGCTTTGTTGGTTTGGAATAAATGCTTTACCTACAGCTCAAAATAGCGTTCATACGTATGGATAAAATTTTTAACGAGATGTGAATTTGATGTAGCAAAACACCTTTTTATTTTACTTATATTCAAATAATACCAACTTTTAAGTTGGGGTTACAGGTCTATTGGGAAGAAGGTTTTTAAAAATCAACATAACTCGTACCTGACAAACTCCCGACTAAAGGCTAGGGCTATCTGAATAAGGGCGCTTAAATTGTTATACTTATATCGAACTCATGGTTACCGAGATATAAAAAAAAGCCGCAAATTTTGCGGCTTCTTTTTTATAATAAGGATAGTT
>CAYWSJ010000197.1:0-3456 GCA_964461045.1 uncultured Bacteroidales bacterium
ACTCGTATATTTAAATATAAAACTAATAATCATGTTTTTAAATCATATCAAAATAGCCTTTCGTAAACTAAGAAGGGAAAAACTTCATAGTTTGATCAACATCACCGGACTTTCAATCGGGCTTGCCTGCTGCATTTTAATTTTTCTTTTCGTTCAGGATGAAATCAAATACGACAAGTTCCAGGAAAACGCTCCCAGAATTTACAGGTTACTTAATGTGCATAAGGGAAATACCAAAACAGCAACACACCACGCTCCTATCCTGCCTGCCATTAAAGAGAATATCCCGGAAATTGAAGAGGCGGCAAGAATGATATTGTATTACGACGATAAATTGGTGAGTTATGGGGAAAACCAATATCTCTCGGATTTAATCTATTCAGATCCGGGATTTTATAACATGTTTAGCTTCGAATTAGTCAAAGGAAATCCTGCTGACATACTGGACAAACCAATGTCTGCCGTGCTAACAGAAAGCACCGCCAGAAAATATTTTGGAAATTCGGATCCCATGGGAAAGATCATTACGCTGGATAACAAGTACAACCTCACTATTACTGGTATTATGGAGAATTTTCCAGGGCAATCACATCTACAGGCAGATATGGTGATTTCTTACAAAAGCATGCAAGAAATAAACCCGTATGCTTATTCATGGAAGATGCGTTCGCCACACATCTACCTGATGGCACAGCCCAATACAAATCCTGATCAGCTAAAAACGAAAATTAAGGATGTGTACATGGATGTAAAACCGGATTATTTCGCCGAACAAAATTTTGATCTGCAACCCATGGAAGAGGTTTATTTGCATTCTTCTGAAATCACATGGGATAAAATAGAGAAAGGTAATTTCCAGGTTATTTCAGGGCTCTCCATCGTTGCGATTCTCATTTTGCTAATTGCCTGTTTCAACTACATGAACCTGACTACCGCCAACTACTCTAAGGAGGCAAGTCACATAAGCATTTCCAAAACATTGGGCGCAAACAGAAGGCATCTTATCAGCAAATATTTCACAGAGACGATCATGATTACCTTCATTGCCATCTGGCTGGCCATCATCCTTTCGGAAATATTTATTCCTGCCTTCAACAACTTCACAGGAAAATCGCTTACTATAAATCTGCTGCAGAATCACGCTTTGAGCCTTTCGCTTGTGCTTGTTTTTATTTTCACTGTTCTACTGGGTGGAAGTTATCCTGCCTTTTTCCTCTCGAGCTTCAAACCACTCAGAATTAAAAAAAACAGCAACATCCTTTCGGGAAATAAAAGTTCGGGTCACAGCTTCTGGAGAAAATCGTTTGTTATTGCGCAATACATGATCACAATCGTATTAATGATATCTACCTTTATCATTTACAGACAAATTAAACTGATAACTCAGGAAAAAACGGGGTTTGACAAAGAACAGGTGATTGCAGTTAAGAATCCTTGGGACCAGGACATGACCAGGAGGTATAACCGATATCTGCAGAAAATTCAAAACAACCCGGATATTTTGGCTGCAGCGGGAAGTTTCAACATCCCGGGTGAGAATCTCAACAACTATGCTTCTTTGTACTCAACTGAAGACAACAAACACAAAGCTGCTTACAACGTTGTTTCACCGGAGTTTTTTAATGTGTTGAACAGCAAATTCGAGGCAGGCAGAAATTTCAAAAAGGAATTAAGAACAGACAGCGCTGCAGTTATTTTAAACCAGAAAGCTGCTGATGTGACAGGACTCCAAAATCCTGTAGGAAAAGAGGTGTATTTTAATTACTTTGGTAAAAAGCCTGCCAGGGTTATAGGAGTTATCCAGAATATTCAATATGCCTCACTGCATGAAGAAAATACACCCGTAGTCTACGTTCTGAATCCCGGACGAAAAACAAATGTGTTGGTAAAGATGCAGAAAGGACGTACCAAAGAAACCCTTGCTTACTTAAAAGATTCATGGAAAAAGGTGTCTCCGCAATGGCCTTTTAGATATGAATTTTTAGATGAAAAGATAGACAATGTGTACAAAACAGAACTCAAAACAATTGCCTTAATAAAGATTTTTACACTGCTTTCGGTGATTCTGTCCTGCCTGGGAATTTTTGGGTTTGCAGGTTTTGCTATCAAAAGACGAACAAAAGAAATTGGTGTTAGAAAGGTAAATGGCGCCACTGTAGCTAGTATTCTGAAGTTGCTCAACAAAGACTTTATAAAATGGATTGCCATCTCCTTTGCAATAGCAAGTCCGATAGCCTACTACTTAATGCAGCAGTGGCTAAAAAATTATGCATACAAAACCGCTATTAGCTGGTGGATTTTTGCCCTGGCAGGAACCCTGACAATAATCGTTGCAACCCTCACGGTAAGCTGGCAAAGCTGGAAAGCAGCAAGGCAGAATCCGGTTGATAGTTTGCGTTATGAATAGGATAATAGAACACTAATTACACAGATAAGACAAAGTATCACAGATAAATTGATGAATTAATTCATCTGTGATTCTATGTTTCATTAGTTTAATCTGTGTTCCATTATGAGTGTCCCGGATCCGAACATCAGTTGTTTCAAAAACGGACATTTACAAAGCACTATTCAAAACATAACAATCTAATTTTCAGTAATATATATCTTTCGGAACAAGGTTTGTTATAAAAAGATACAAATAATTAGGTAAAAAGGTTAGAACTAAAAACAGTTATTATGATACAGCTAAAATCAATCGAACGGTATTTTAAAACCAACTTTCAAAAGAGTTACGTTCTACGAGACGTTAGTTTTGATGTGAACGAAGGTGAATTCTTAACCATTATGGGCCCCAGCGGAGCTGGTAAATCAACATTGTTAAATATTATTGGCATGCTTGATCAGCCGAACAGCGGAGAATATCACTTTTTGGAGAATCCTGTACACGGACTTAAAGAAAAACAAAGAACTCAGTACCACCGTAATTATATAGGTTTCATTTTCCAGGCTTATCATCTGATTGATGAGATGACGGTTTATGAAAACATTGAAACACCGCTGCTTTACAAAGGGGTAAAAGGAAAAAAACGAAAAAGCATGGTGGCAGATATTCTTGATCGCTTCAATATTGTTGCCAAGAAAGACCTGTTCCCCAACCAACTTTCCGGCGGACAACAGCAGCTGGTCGGTATTGCCAGGGCTATCGTTGCAGAACCCAAACTTCTGCTGGCAGATGAACCAACAGGAAACCTGCACTCTGAGCAGGGCGAAGAAATCATGGAGTTGCTTTCAAAACTAAACAAAAACGGCATGACAATCATACAGGTAACCCATTCTGAGAAACAAGCAATGTACGGACAAAGGATTATCCGGTTAGAAGATGGATTTGTCAGAAGCGATAAGCAGTTGAAGGAAGGGGTTTTACAAGAATAATAGAACACGAATAACACTGATTAAGTAGATTAACGCAGATTGGAAGGATTAAAATTAGTGAGAATTCGTATTATCCGTACA
>CAYWSJ010000198.1:0-3447 GCA_964461045.1 uncultured Bacteroidales bacterium
TATATCGTGCATTAGACAGAAAATACATTATTACTTCCGAATTTGATGAAATATAAATCCTGAGTCATAATCTTCCATATGATATAAAACCCTCAAACCATCAAACATTCAAACACTCAAACGTTCAAACAAAACACAGTATGGTAAACTTCCTGACAAACCGCCCCATCGCCGTAACAATGACTTTCATTGCATTGGTCATATTGGGTTTGGTTTCCATGACACGCCTGCCCGTATCACTGATGCCCGATATCGATATTCCCGAAATAACCGTCCGTATTGAAGGAAAAAACATGCCTGTCCGCCAGCTCGAGAATGGGGTCGTCAGGCCCATAAGAAGACAACTGCTCCAGGTACCACACCTGTCGGATATTCAAAGTGAAACCCGGGATGAAAGCGCCCTGATTCGTCTGAAATTCGAATACGGCACCAATGTTGACCTCGCCTTTATTGATGTCAACGAGAAGATTGACCGCTCAATGAACTACCTGCCTAAAGAGCTCCCAAGGCCAAGAGTGATCAAAGCAAGCGCTTCCGATATTCCGGTCTTTTACCTGAATATAACCGCCAGGGAATCATATCTGCCAGGTCGAGCTGAAAACACCGGGAGTATTTCAGACCGGTTCATGGAACTGAGCCGCTTTACGAACCAGGTAATTAAAAAACGACTGGAACAATTATCTGAAGTGGCTATGGCAGACATTAGCGGGCTGGTTCAGTCGCAGATAACCATCATTCCCGACAAACAAAAACTGAATTCGCTCAACCTGGATATTTCCGATATCGAGCAAGCGATACAGTCAAACAACCTTAAACTGGGAAATATTGTAGTAAAAGACGGAATTTATCAATACAACCTGCGATTTGAAAATTATCTGAACAACAAACACAACATTGAAAACATACTGCTGAATAACAGCAAAAAAAACATCAGGCTTAAAAAAATAGCAAAGATTAAAGTAACTCCCCGGAAACGAGCAGGACTTGTCACCTCACAAAAAAATAATGCGCTTTCACTTGCTGTTATTAAAAAATCCGGCGCCCGGATGCAGGACATGAAAACTTCCCTGGATGAACTGGTAGAGCAATTCCGAACCGATTACGAAGACATCAGATTTGAGGTTATGCGTGATCAGACCAAGCTGCTTGATTATTCCATTCATAACCTGGGAAACACCTTGCTGCTTGGCGCCATGCTGGCTTTTATCATTATGTTCCTTTTCCTTCGGGATATCCGTTCACCCTTTTTAATTGGCATCAGCATTCCCACTTCATTAATAATCAGCATTCTTTTCTTTTTTATTTTCGATATCTCGATTAACATTATATCCTTGTCAGGCCTTGTCTTAGGAATAGGGATGATGATTGACAACTCCATTATTGTTATCGACAACATCACACAGTACCTCGACCGGGGAGACCGCCTGCAGCAGGCTTGCATAAAAGGAACCAACGAAGTAATAAGACCTTTGTTAAGCTCCGTACTGACAACCTGTGCTGTTTTTATACCGCTCATTTTCATTAGTGGCCTGGCCGGGGCTCTGTTTTATGATCAGGCCATGGCTGTTGCAATCGGTTTGTTTTCATCGTTTTTCGTTTCCATTACATTAATCCCTGTTTATTATAAGCTGGTTTACAAAAAAAAGACACAGAAAAAATCAACGATTCTGAGAAAATTAAAATTCTGGGATTACTATGCATCCTACGAAAGAGGATTGAAATTTGTGCTTCGCAATCAAATGGTTATGCTCATTATCTTCCTTCTTCTGATAGCAGCAGGCGGAATTCTTTATCAATCCATGGTTAAAGAAAAGCTTCCTCCCATAAAGCAGAATGAAATGTTTGTTTCGGTCGACTGGAACAAAAAAATTCACATCAATGAAAACAAAAAACGATCGATTGCCCTTATCAATAATATTGACAGCCTGGTTCAGCAATCCTCTGTTTACGCAGGTTCACAACAATATCTGATGAACCTGAACAACCCGGCTTCACCAAGAGAATCAAAAATATACCTGAAACTGAATTCAGTAAAAAATTTAAAACAGGCACAGCTCCTTATCAAAAAAATTATGGCTGCCAATTACCCCGAAGCCAAATACCAGTTTCTTCCGCCCGAAAACGTTTTTGAAATGATGTTTTCTGATAATCAGGAACCACTGGTAGCTCATATTCTGCCATTTGAAAAACAGGAAGGGTTAAACTATGAACAAGTAAACCAGTTGTTGAAAAAAATAAAGAATAAAACGGGGTTCCTCAGAAACTCAAAAGTACCGGCAGAAGACCACATTGAAATATCTTTGAGCAATGAACGTTTGCTGACTTATAACGTAAGTCGCCAGGAAATTATCAAAACCCTGAAAAGCCTGTTCAGCGAATACCAGGTAACGGAGATTAAAAGCAGTCAGAACTTTATGCCGATCATCCTGGGTCATCACAAAGGCACATTTTTATCCCTTATCCGCAGCGCCAAAGTTAAAAACAAAAATGGCCGGCAAATCCCGTTAAAAGAATTGCTCACCATACATAATGCAAAAGATTTCAAAACCATTACAGCCGGTAAAATGGGAGAGTATTTTCCGGTCTCTTTTAACACAGATAAAGATCACACAGGGTCCATTCAACAAGAAGTGGAAAAGACAATCAATGAAAACAGGCAGATGGATGTTAAGTGGAGTGGCAGCATCTTTTCAAACCAACAAATGATAAAGGAAATTCTTATTATACTTGCCATATCATTGCTGCTACTATATTTTATCCTGGCTTCTCAGTTCGAATCACTATCCCTTCCTTTCATTGTATTGCTCGAAGTTCCTATTGATATTGCAGGAGCATTCCTGTTTCTTAGTATTTTTGGCATCTCCGTTAATATCATGTCGCTAATCGGTATTATTGTAATGGCTGGAATTATCATCAACGATTCCATCTTAAAAATTGACACCATTAACCGGCTGAGAAAAGACGGGGCACCATTAATTAAAGCTCTGATTATTGGCGGGCAAAGAAGACTTAAACCCATTCTAATGACCAGCCTGACAACCATTATGGCAATGGTGCCGTTCCTGTTCATTTCAGGACTGGGTTCAGATTTACAAAAACCTCTTGCTGTTTCTGTGATTGGAGGAATGGCAATCGGAACATTTGTTAGTCTTTACTTTATCCCATTGTTCTATTACTTACTAATGAGAAACAAAAAAACAACTGAATGACAATAGAGTGACTATAGAATGACAATTGAATAACTATGAGTACGACAAACAAATTCCTCAAACTAATCAAATGGCCATTATATTTTATTGGCGTATTCCTGTTGGCTATTGCATTGAGGGTATTTGTCTTCGAAATTTACAATATCCCGTCAGGTTCGATGAAACAAACACTATTGCCGGGTGATAAGGTTATTGTGAATAAATTGCTTTACGGTCCCAAACTCCCGAACAACCTGGG
>CAYWSJ010000199.1:0-3411 GCA_964461045.1 uncultured Bacteroidales bacterium
CAATTCTTATTTGCTCACGAACAATATCAATGCCGGTAATCATTTCTGTTACAGGGTGTTCAACCTGTATGCGGGTATTCATTTCCATAAAGTAGAAATTCTCGTTTTCATCTACAAGAAATTCGACAGTACCTGCACTGGTATATTGCAGTTCCCTGACAATCTTAAGAGCAGCTTCGGTCATCTCTTTTCTTGTTTTTGCTGACAGGGCAGGAGCGGGGGCCTCTTCGATAATCTTCTGGTGCCGTCGCTGTATGGAACATTCACGTTCGAAAAGATGAACGGCATTACCATGCTTGTCGGCAAGCACCTGTATTTCTATATGTTTCGGATTGGCCAGGTATTTTTCAACGTACACCGTTCCATCCCCAAAATATTTTTTGGCCTCTCGCGATGTGCTTTCCAGGGCGTCTTTATATTTCTCGGGAAGGTCAACAATCCGCATTCCTTTGCCTCCGCCACCAGCAGAAGCTTTGACCATAACCGGGAAATCTTCTTTTGCAGGATGCGGAATTTCTCCATTGTTTTGGTTGTTTGGGAATTTAAGCAAGGGGATATTAATTTTTTTTGCGGTGTTAGCAGCTGCCAGTTTGTCTCCCATAAGTCGTATGGCTTCTGGTCCAGGGCCAATAAATATGAGACCGTTCTCTTCACAGGCTTTTGCAAACTGTGAATTTTCAGAAAGAAAGCCATAGCCCGGGTGAACAGCGTCCACCTGGTTTTCTCTGGCAATCTGAATAATTTTGTCAATATTCAGATAGGTCTCACCGATGGAGCCTTTTCCAAGAGAAATGGCAAAATCAGCTTTTTGCACATGCAGGGCTTTTCGTTCCGATTCATCATGTACAGCAAGGGTCTTAATTCCCATTTTTTGGGCTGTTTTGATTATTCGTACAGCTATCTCGCCGCGGTTTGCTATCAATAGGGTATTAATATTTTTCATATTCGTTGCTTTTAATTTTGTCGGCGACGAGCTTTGCTTTTTTCCAGAAATGTCGCCATTCTTTCCTGTCCATCCTTACTTATCCTGGCTTTTGCAATCAGCTCGATGGTTAAGTCTTTTGTTTGCTTCTCATCATCGGTTTGTGTAATTTTTTTAAGCATATCCTTTGTACTTCTTACAGCTTCCGGGGAGTTTTTACTCAGTTCTTTCAAAATAATATCCAGTTTGGTATCAATCGATTCTTTTGAACCGCTATAATCAATTAACCGCATACGAAGGGCATCATCTGTGTAGAAATTCATCCCTGTTAGCATGTAGCTTTTAACCGGATGCAAGCCCGTTCTTTGCAATACATACGGTGCAATGGTGGCTGGAATCAGACCCAGCTTCACCTCCCCAAAACGAAACAATGTATCTTCCTTAGCCAATACAATATCAGAGGCAGCAGCCAGTCCGATAGCTCCGCCAATACAAGCGCCATGTATTTTTGAAATTGTCGTTACAGGCAGACTGTATAAGGTTTCGAAAAGCTCCTGAAGGTTCTCACTATCCTTCAGGTTTTCTTCATAACTGAATTCTTTCATCTTTTTCATCCAGTTTAAATCGGCGCCTGCACTAAAAACTTCTCCCTTGCCCTGAAGAATCATAGCGCGGATACTTGGATTGTCTGATATTTTTCTGAAAACATCCTTTAATTCATGTATCATCTCATCATTAAAGGCATTTCTTTTGCCGGGTTTATTCAGACTTATGGTGACAACATCATTTGTTTCCTTGTATTCTATGGTTTTATATTCTTTCATGATCGGTTTGTTTACATTCTGAAAATTCCATTATTCGGTTCTCCATAAGGTTTGTTTCTTGACATCTCAATCCCCATGGCAATAATTTTCCTGGTATCTGCCGGGTCGATGATACCATCGTCCCATACCCTTGAGGTACTGTAGTAAGCAGAACCCTCCTTTTCATATTTTTCAAGCATTTGTTGTTTAAAATCTTCAATTTCTTTGGTATGATCTTTATTGTCTTGTTTCTTAAGCTGAGCCGCTTTTATGGATGTCAGTACATTTGCAGCCTGTTCGCCTCCCATCACAGAAATTTTCGCATTGGGCCACATAAATAACAGTCTTGGGTCGTAGGCTCTTCCTGCCATGGCATAATTGCCGGCGCCAAATGAACCCCCAATGATTACAGTAAATTTGGGAACCTGTGCATTAGCCACAGCATGAATAAGTTTGGCTCCGTCCCTGGCTATGCCACCATGTTCATATTTTTTGCCTACAATAAAACCTGAAATATTCTGAAGAAAGAGGATCGGTATTTTTCGGTACTGCGCTAGTTCAATAAAATGTGCCCCTTTTCGGGCTGTTTCAGCGTGAATCACACCATTATTGGCTAATATCCCAACAGGATAACCCATAATTCTGGCAAATCCCGTTACCAGGGTCTTTCCATAATCCTTTTTGAATTCATGAAATTTGCTGCCGTCGGTTATCCGGGCGATTATTTCATGAACATCTACAGCCTTTTTCAGGTCTACCGGGGCCAGACCGTACAAATCCTGTGGTTCATAAGCCGGTTCTTCAGAAGGTTGTATGTCCAGCTCTTGTTTCTCAGGCTTTTTGAGTGTACTGAAGATATCACGGCAGATCTCCAGCGCGTGCAGGTCATCTTCTGCAATATGATCTGCCACACCAGAAATTTGAGTGTGTACTTCTGCACCGCCCAGTTCCTCATCGGTGACTTCCTCACCTGTAGCAGCTTTGACAAGTGGCGGACCACCAATGAAAATCGTTCCCTGGTTTCGGACGATAATGCTTTCGTCACTCATGGCCGGGACATAAGCACCGCCGGCTGTACATGAACCCATTACAATTGATATCTGGGGAATCCCTTGTGCCGACATTCGTGCCTGGTTGTAGAATAATCTTCCGAAGTCTTCTTTGTCAGGAAAAACCCTTGATTGTTCAGGAAGAAATACACCGCCACTGTCTACCATATAAACAATGGGCAGGTTGTTCTCCATGGCAACTTCCTGCGCCCGAACATGTTTTCTGATGGTTTCCCGTATGTAAGTGCCACCTTTTACTGTCGCATCATTGGCAACGATTACAGTTTCTCTGCCCTGTATGATACCTATTCCGGTAACAATACCAGCCGAAGGAAATGCATTGTTGAACTGATTGATGGCTGCAAGAGCCGAAAGTTCAACAAAAGGGGTCTGCGGATCTGTAAGTTTCTCAATTCTTTCACGGGCAAGCAGTTTTCCTCGATCGCGGTGTTTTTTTACAGCTTTTGTACCGCCCCCCTGTAAAATTTTTTCATACTTTTCCCTGAAATCCTTCAACAACTTTAGGAAAGATTGCTTCTGCAGGTCAAATCTTTCATTTGTTTTGTCTATGTTTGTTTCAATTCGTTCCAATTTTTGCTCTTTTGAAGTTATTTACAAAGGGAAACACCCAAATGAA
>CAYWSJ010000200.1:0-3388 GCA_964461045.1 uncultured Bacteroidales bacterium
GGCAACGCTTCAATGCATAATTTCCTTCGGAAAAGCAAAGACGAGAAAGGAGTTCTGGCTAAGGATAATGTTGTGAAGAATGGCTACGACAAAGCTTTGGGATTGAAGATCAAAGAAGGACGATATTTTTCCGAGGAGTTTAAAAGCGATTCAAATGCTTATGTGATTAATGAAACGGCTGTGGAAATGCTGGGACTTGAAAATCCTGTTGGTAAAACCATATACCATAATCAGCAAAAGGCCAGAATAATTGGAGTAATGGAGGATTACCATTTAGAGAGCATTCGTGAGGAGATTATGCCTGCAATGCACTCCAAACGCTTTGAAGGTTTTGGCTATGTTCTTGTAAAACTAAACAGGGAAAACCTGGGTGAAACCCTTAACTCTATTGAACAGCGACTGACTAATATTGATAACGAGTATGTTTTTAAATACCAGTTCCTGGATGATTATTTTGATGCCATGTACAAACAGGAAGAAAAATTGAATAAAACCAGTATTTATAGCGCTATCATTGCAATTTTTATTGCCCTGTTAGGTTTGTATGCCCTTACTTCATTTGTCGTGCTTAAACGTCGCCAGGAAATTGGTATACGTAAAGCCATGGGCGCAACAGTTGGTGGAATTGTTTTCCGTTTAATTAAAGACATCAATAAGTGGGTTCTTTTGGCCAATGTTATAGCTTGGCCTCTTGCATTTTACTTTATGAAGCAATGGCTGGCAAATTTTGCTTTCAAAATAGACATTTCTGTATGGTATTTTGTGGCCGGTACGTTGATTTCAATTGTTTTTTCACTGATTGTGGTTGTTTCGCAGGCATATAATGCTGCAACAGAGAACCCGGCTCATACTTTAAGAGACGAATAAAACTCAGATACAGCCATGATAATAAATTACTTAAAAATAGCCCTGAGAAACATAAGAAAGCAGAAACTGCATTCCTTTATCAATATTTTTGGGCTTGCAGTTGGATTAACCGCTACGTTTCTGATATTTACGTTTGTGCATCACGAACTGAGTTACGATAAGTTCAATAAAGATGCTGAGCACACCTACCGTTTCGTATCAAAACTTACACGGCCCAATGGACAGGGCTCTGAACTGGTATTAAACATCAATAAGGTCGGACCGGAAGTTAAAGATCAGTTTCCACAGGTTGAAGAGATGTTGAGGATTAAAAGAGGTGGGAGCATGAATATTAAATATAATGAGGAAAATTTTTCCGGTTATTCTGCTCTTTATGCAGATTCCACTTTTTTTAACATGTTCGGTTATGAATTGTTGAGAGGAAATCCCAAACATGTTCTCGCAGACCCCAGGGGTGTAGTCATAAATGAAACAATGGCTTCACAAATTTTTAATAAAGAGGATCCTGTTGGTAAGATGGTCGAAATTTCGCAGGAAGAATTCAGAGTAGCAGGAGTAATGAAAGATTTTCCCGCCCAGTCACACTTGCAGTATGACATACTACTTCCTCTGAAATCTCATCCTTACTTTGATGCGTTGGGAGCAATGGAGTTTGTCACTTATATAAAAATTGATGAAAAAAGTGACAATCCGGAAATTCATGGACAAATATGTGCTCTTGCGGATGATATTTTCAAAGAGCGCTTCGAAGGATCTGGGTATAAGGGAAAAAACAGGTTGCAGCCATTGCTTGACATACATTTGAAATCTTCTGGTATTCAATATGACTTTAAAACCAACGGTACTATTCAGCAGGTTTATATATATGCTTTTTTGGCACTGCTCATACTTATTGTGGCTGTCATAAATTACCTCAATTTGTTTACAGCAAAAGCTGAATCGAGGACCAAAGAAGTAGGTTTGCGGAAAGTTGTAGGTGCTTTTCGGTCCGACCTGATGAAACAATTTCTCAGTGAATCTTTTCTGATTACTCTTTTTTCATTTGTTATAGCTTTGGGCCTGCTTGAGCTATCAATTGACCGTTTTGGAGAGTTATTAGGACGGGATCTTTCAACAGGTTATTTGAATAATCCTGTACAATTGCTATATATTTTGGGTATTGTATTTATTGTGGGTATTCTGGCGGGTTATTACCCTGCATTCTATCTTTCAAAGTTTAATGTGGTACGGATATTCAGGGGAGGACAGAAAAAACAAAGCCATAAAAACAGACTATCTGTGTTTTTAGTGGTTACCCAGTTTATTATTGCTATCTTCCTGATTTCCTCTGTTATTATCTTCAATAAGCAGGTTAGCTTCATGAAAAACCGCGATATGGGGTTCAACAAGGATCAGGTACTTGTAGTAAAAGGTATGACCGGTAAACTTAAAGAAAGTTACGAAGTAGTGAAGGAAAAGCTGTTAAGAAATCCGAAAATCCAGCATGTCACTTCTTCTCAGGCTGTTCCGGGAATTATCAGCAGAAGCGGTCAAACATTATACGAGTATGGAAAGTCACAATCTTCAGGCATTGCTATAAAAGAAAACAGGATCAATTACGATTATTTTGAAACATTCGGCATCAAGATTAAAGAAGGTCGCTCTTTCTCAAAAGATTATAGCAGCGAAACCAATCATTTCATAATAAATGAAACGGCACAAAAAGAGATGGGACTTGAAAATCCCATAGGGAAAAAAGTGAGCATGGGACACCTGGATGGCAAAATTATAGGAGTTATGGAAGATTTCAATTATGCTTCTTTACAACATGAAATAACACCACTCCTTATGACTATTTATCACGATAAATTCAATAAGAACTTTTATTCTATAAAAATTGCTTCCGGGAATTTTTCAGAAGTTGTTGATTATGTGAAAACCACAATGGAAGAGATAGACCCTAATTATACCATGGATTATTATTTTCTTGATGATCAGTTTGACAGATTATACAGAGAAGAAGAGAGAAGTACTGTTTTAATTACCTTTGCTACGATTCTGGCCCTGGTACTTGCTTTCCTGGGTTTGTTCGGCCTGACCTCCTTTACAATTATTAAACGTACCAAAGAAATAGGAATCAGAAAAGTGATGGGTGCCTCACCAGGAAAAATTGTAAAATTACTTTCGGGAAATATAATCAGATGGATTCTGATTGCTTCGCTAATCGCATTTCCCCTGATTTACTATGTCATGAACCAATGGTTGCAGGAATTTGCATACAAAATAAACATACAGATCTGGATGTTATTAGTCTCAGCACTTATTGCAATCGTTATTGCGCTTATAACCACGGGAACACTCACTTTAAAGGCAGCAAATACCAATCCGGCAGAAACTCTGCGGGATGAATAGCTCTGCTATCATTCAACCCCGTGGAGTTTGATTGAATTACAATGGATTACTGAATTTCCCGGGTAACCCCCGTTAAGCGTAACCTCCAGGCTCATAGCCGTCAGACTAAGGGCTCTGAACTACATATTTT
>CAYWSJ010000201.1:0-3385 GCA_964461045.1 uncultured Bacteroidales bacterium
AACCTGGAAGATGAATTGTCAGATATTCTTTTTGTTTTAATTTGCATCGCCAATCAAACTGGAGTGGATCTGAACGAAGCTTTTCTGAATAACCTTAAGAAAAAAACAAACAGAGATCAAACAAGACATCACTCAAATAACAAATTATAATAAATTATGGAAAACTTAATTGATAAATATTCAATTGATTTAGTAGATAATATTGAACAAATTGTTAAGAGAATTGCAAACGATTCCCATCGTTTTTACAGCAATGAGAATTTAAACTTTTTGTTTAGTATAATGGACCTTACAAGCTTAAATACAGATGATAATGTTAAGTTTATTGAGAAGCTTTTTAAAAAAGTACAGGATTTGAAGGATCATTATACCAATGCTCCAGAGGTGGCAGCAGTATGTGTTTATCCCCCCTTTGTAAGTCTGGCCGGGAAATATTTTGAAGATACGCGGATACAGGTTGCAGCCGTGGGAGGAAATTTCCCCAGTTCACAAACTTATCTTAATATAAAAAAGGCAGAGTGTAAGGAAATTATCAATCATGGTGCCAACGAAGTGGACATTGTTATTCCTGTGGGTGAATTTATGTCCGGGAACTATGATGAGGTTTACCGCGAAATTAAAGAGATAAAGGAGACCATAGAAAACAACAAGCTTAAAGTAATACTTGAAACAGGCCTTATTAATAGCTACAAAAACATTCAGTTAGCAAGTCTTATTGCAATGGAGGCCGGAGCGGATTTCATTAAAACCTCTACAGGCAAAATGAAACCGGCAGCTACATATGATGCAGTTTATGTGATGTGTAAGACCATCAGAAGTTTTTATGAGCAAACCGGAAAACCTGTTGGAATAAAACCGGCAGGAGGCATAAGCACTGTTGAGGATGCGTTTGGTTTTTATTCAATTGTTAGAGAAGTGCTGGGAGATCAATGGCTGAACTCATCACTTTTTAGGATTGGTGCAAGTCGGCTGGCAAACGATATTCTCAGAAAACTATATGAAAATGAAGAGATTGCTTATTTTTAACTTTTAACCTGGGAGAGGTGACGCAGAGGTTTTAAATATAATTTATTATAAACCAGGAGGATTTATTTGTTCCGTTCTGTGGTAAAATTCACCAGCCTTATTAATGATTTGGCAGCTTCATTTTGAGGAAAACTATTTAGCAGTGCGATAGCCTCTTCTTTAATTTCATTCATCTTTTTTTGGGCATCGGTAATTCCATTATTTTCTTCCACAAACTTAATTACCTTTTGAACTTCGGCATGTTTTTTCTTTGATTTGCCGAAGATTTTTTTAAGCTTTTTACCTTCATCTTTCCCGGCGTTTTTAAAGGCATAAATTAAAGGTAGAGTGACTTTCTTTTCTTTAATATCGTTTCCTGTAGGTTTTCCAATTTTATTTGTGCGCTGATAATCCAGCAGATCATCTTTTATCTGAAAAGCCAGGCCGACTTTTTCTCCAAATTGTTTCATTTTATGTATTAATTCCGGATCTGTGGAAACAGATCTTGTTCCACAGGCAGTGCAGGAGGCTATCAGTGAGGCAGTTTTCTTCGAAATTATTTCAAAATAGTCTTCTTCATTAATAAAAATTTTTCTTGATTTTTTTATCTGGAGAAGTTCTCCTTCACTCATTTGCTTTACCGCTTCACTAACAATTTCAAGCATCTCGAATTCTTTGTTTTCAACCGATAAAAGCAGTCCTTTGGATAAAAGGTAATCACCGACTAAAACGCTTACTTTAGATTTCCAGAGCGCATTAATTGAGAAATGCCCCCTTCGTTTATAAGATTCGTCTACTACATCATCGTGTATTAGTGTGGCTGTATGTAGTAATTCAATTAATGAAGCTGCTGTATAAGTTGAATTGTTTACTTCTCCAAACATTTTGGATGTGAGGAATACAAACATCGGGCGCATTTGCTTGCCTTTTCTTCTTAAAAGGTAATTGAGAACAATGTTTAAGAGTGGAACCTTTGTTTTCATCGATTTACGAAAATGCGACTCAAACGTTTCCATCTCTTCCTGAATAGGGGCTTTTATGTCTTTGAGACTTGTCATTTTATTAAACAGGTTTTATCCTCCAAAGATATAAATTCTCATTATGAATTGAATAACATAAAAAAGCTTCTCTTGTTTTAAAAACTTATTAAAAGAGATAAAATAAATATCAAAACGGATTTTTTTATAAGAGGTTGACTTAAAAATGAAAGAATTATGACTTATATCATTCTGGATTAAATAGATATTTATATATTTGTATTCGTTAAAATGAACTTAATATCAAAAACATGCAGATAAAGGATTTGACACCAGAACAGCTCGAAGAAGCTGCAAATATTTTGAAAGCAATAGCTCATCCTCTTCGTATTTCCATACTTCAGTATCTTGAAGGAGGAAAAAAATTGACTGTAACACAGATTCATGAATTGTTGGAAATAGAACAGTCAACAACCTCTCACCATTTGGGCATTTTAAAAGATAAGGGTGTTTTATGTTCCAAAAGAGAAGGGAAGAATACTTTTTACTTTTTAAAGGATAAAAGTTTGAGCAACATTGTGAATTGTGTAAGCAAATGTACTTCAAGCCAGTAGTTGCAAAATTTCTTTTAATGTAAATTATTGTAATTCATGACAAACATTAGGGTTACCAAAGAATTTAATTTTGAAATTGCACATGCATTGTGGAATTATGATGGTCATTGTAAAAATATTCATGGCCATTCCTACCGGCTCTTTGTAACGGTTATTGGTGAACCTGTCCAGTATGAAGAAGATCCGAAAAATGGGATGGTTATAGATTTCGGAGATTTGAAAAAAATTGTAAAGCAGGAGGTAGTAGAACCTCTGGATCATTCCCTTATTCTTAATAAAAAAGCCGTAGATGAGCGCTTTTTAAATGCAAGCCAGATGTTTGAAAAAAGGTATGTTGTAAATTTTCAGCCAACTTGTGAAAACCTGGTGGTGGATTTTGCAAAAAAAATAAAAGCCCGCCTGCCTGAACGTCTCAAATTATTTAGTCTCAAGCTTCATGAAACAGCCTCTTCCTTTGCAGAATGGTACGCAGATGATAATTAGTTAGTACAACCCTGGTCCTGAAGGGATGACGTTTTATCATTTGCTGGAGAGAAAAGAGGCAGCAGAGGTCAGAAAGCAGAATGCAGAAAGCAGTCCTCCTTCGCTGAAGCTACGGAGGATAAGAAAAGTCGGAAGAAAGAAGTGTTGAGAACTGAGAAGAGGAGCGCTGAGCAATGAGAAATGAACAGTAGGCAGAAGGCAGTAGGCAGAAAGCAAAAGTTAGGGGGAGTTTTGATAGTTTAAAGTTCAACGTTTGAGGTTTAAAGTTAATCCGTAGAAACAGCCAAAAAACTATAATAAAAACAC
>CAYWSJ010000202.1:0-3364 GCA_964461045.1 uncultured Bacteroidales bacterium
AGCCGGTGTTTATCCGGCTTTTTTTATTTGGTAGTTCGTTTTACAGTCTGGGTATCCATTTTATTGGAGGAAAGAGTGTTGTCTGTAAAAAGTATTTAAATCTCTGTAAAAATAACCCGGAAAGGACCACCGGCATCCCTGCCGGTGAAAATTGTGTTTTCCCCCGTTTATTCAATAATTTTATCTAAAATTATAATAAGAGAAGATATTGATTAGCTTACATTCAATTTCGATTGCAGGCTTAATAATGAAAATATGAATCATGCTTCAATTCAGCACTGTCAAAATCTGAATATTTCTCCGCTACTTCTTCGAGAGTATCCAGGATCTCCTTTTTATCGAGTGATTGTACCAGTTTTATTTTGTAAGGTTTGAAATTTGGCAGGCCTTTAAAATAATTTGAAAGGTGTTTTCTCATTTCAAAAATTCCCCTGGGTTCGCCTTTCCATTCGACAGAATGAAGGAAGTGGCGACGTGCAGTGTCTGCCTTCTCTTTTACAGAAGGTTCCCCGGGCATTTTTCCGGTGTCAAGGTATTCTTTCACCATGCTGAAAAGCCAGGGTCTTCCAACAGCTGCTCTGCCGATCATAATTCCATCTACACCAAACTGCTCAAAGGCATTTTTAGCTGCCAGGGGAGAGTCAATATCACCATTGCCAATAACCGGGATGGTTACATCCGGATCGTTTTTTACCTCGGCAATTTTTTCCCAGTTTGCTTTACCCCGGTACATCTGGGCTTTTGTTCTTCCGTGTATGGTTATTGCTGCAATTCCAACATCCTGTAATCGCCTGGTGATATCCAAAATTTGAATATGTTGCTCATCCCATCCCAGGCGGGTTTTTACAGTAACGGGAAGATTGGTTGCATCTACCACGGCTTTCGTCATATCTACCATCAAAGGAATATCTTTTAGCAGTCCGGCTCCGGCGCCTCTTCCGGCAACCTTTTTGGCAGGACATCCGAAATTCAGATCAATAAATTCCGGGTTATTCCTTTCAGCCAGTTTCGCTGCTTCAACCATGTTTTCTATTACATGTCCGTATATCTGGATTCCGAAGGGTCGCTCAAAATCATCCACGTCCATTTTCTTCTGGCTTTTCTCACAATCCCTGATCAGGCCTTCTGAAGCCACGAATTCCGAAATCATGGCATCTACTCCATGTTCTTTGCAAATGAACCTGAAAGAACGGTCGGTAATGTCTTCCATGGGCGCCAGAAAAACCGGACGATTTGGTAATATGGTGCTTCCTATTTTCACTCTCTGAATTATTTATTTAATTTTATCCGCGAAATTAGTAACTTTTTTAATTTAAGTTTAAAAAAATATAAGTTTGGGATGTTTTTAGTCTTTATCCCAGATTGCGTGGAAAAACAAATTTTATTGTAAACGAATTAAAGCATATTCATGAAACATCCATTACCTTATAATCCTCTTACACAGTTTTTGTTTCTTTTGTTTTCCGTTTTGGTAAGTTTTTTTGTTATTAATTTGCTTGGAGCACTGGTAGCCATTCCGGTTTTCCAGGTTTCTTTTTCGGAAATGTTTGAGATATTTGAACAGGGTGACATCATAAATCACATAGCATTTTTTAAATATTTTCAGATTCTGCAATCATTTAGTGTATTTGTTGTTCCTCCTTTTATTGTTGCATGGCTTTATTCCAGAAATTCTTTTTCTTTTCTCAGGCTTAATATTCCACCACTTTTACCAATCTATTTTTTGATTTTTCTGCTAATGTTTTTCAGTATTCCTTTAATTAATCACCTGGTAGAGATTAATCAGAATTTAAGTTTCCCGGAGTCTCTAAAGTCTGTTGAACAATGGATGAGTCAAAAAGAAGAGAATGCAAACCAGATCATGGTAGAGTTTTTAAAGGCGGAAAACATTAGTGCACTTTTGTTGAATCTATTCATGATCGCTGTGCTTCCTGCTGTTGGCGAGGAACTATTATTCAGGGGTGTTTTGCAAAGACTGATTGGAAACTGGCTGAAGAATAAGCATGTTGGAATTTTTCTTGCTGCTGTTTTATTCAGTGCAATGCATTTACAGTTTTACGGATTTCTGCCCAGGCTGGCTTTAGGTATTTTATTTGGTTATTTATTTTTATGGTCAGGGAATCTCTGGTTACCTATAATAGCACACTTTATTAATAATGCAACTGCTGTGATTGCTTTTTATGTTACCCGGGATGAGAGTTTTGTAAATAAACCACAGGCTTACGATTATTCATTGGGCTGGATTGTTCTGAGTCTTATTCTGGTAGGAACCGTTTGTTGGTTTATTTATTATCTATACAGAGATAAAAAAGATCCTGAGAAAATTTAAGGACCAGGAAATGCATTACTCTGTAACCTGTTATTGCAGTCAGTTATTAAAGACAGCTATTATTTCCCGGGGAATAATGATTTCTCATCAAAATTAAACAGGTTAAATCTTCCCAGTTCATTTTTGCGAAACACGTAATTGACTCCATACTCGGCTGCATATTTTCGCTTGATATCTTCCGGTTCGTTCTCATAATTTTTTTCCACTTCATTCCAGATGGAAACAATAATGTCGTTGGCTTCTTTTCTTAATTTCTGGATATTTTCAGCCGCCCTTTGATGATTTTCTTTCAGTTTCTTTTGAAATTGGTAAGCTTCGTGGAAATTATCAAAATTTACTTTCACCACTGCAATGGTTGGGTTTGTGACGGGTGGAAGCCCTTTTATTTTTCTTTTGGACTCCCCTTCCATCAGGTTTTTGCCCCATTTGATTATTTCTTCCTCAGTATTCAGAGAAGGTAGTTTTTTTCCATATTCTTCCAGTCCATAATAACCTCTGGTGTTCTCGGGCATTTCACCCCGAATAATAGCCATGTTGACTACCTGGATAAAGTGTGAAATATATGTTTTTGCTTTGCGTATCTTTTTTGCATAGTCCTTATGGTTCTTCGTCTGAAGTTTATAGGTATTGTGATATTCCGTAATTGCCTTTTCGTATTTGGGCATGAAAGAACTGAGTCTTTGCAATGTTTCCTGAGAATAGGCAAGGTCAAAAGGAGGAAGTTCCCTGCCTTTTTCATGAGCGGTTCTCATGGCTCTTATTCTTGATTTGTCTGTGTTTGGAAGTCTTCTGTACGGCATGGCTGAATTGTTAATAAGATGTTGATAAAGTGCGAATATATGAAAAATCTTGATAAAATACACTATTCGCAATCAATTTTTTTATAATATTTTTTTGATAGTTAAATGGATAAGCGATACCAATCCCATGATGACTTTTTTGGAAGGAGGGCAAAAAACGGGTACAATTTTATTTTGAGATAGATTGGTGTTCATCCTCTGTTTTCTTTCAACAGGGAGTGGGATAAAGTAACGT
>CAYWSJ010000203.1:0-3276 GCA_964461045.1 uncultured Bacteroidales bacterium
TATTTAAAATCCGGATCGGGCATGGCTTTTCAGAATAGAAGATTGGTATAATTGCCCTACCCTTTCAAATACCTTTCCATCATCCTGTGGAACATTTTATTATGTGTGGGGTAACGTAGGTGAAGTAGTTCGTGGACGATAATTTTATTTCGTTTTTGGGGTGCTAAATTTAATACTTCAACATCAAAGGTCAGACGTCCCCGGCTGGAGCAACTGGCCCATTTGTTTTTCATTTTTCTGATGTGTATCTCTTTGGGACTTACTTTTATCTTGTCTGCCCACTTCCATACATTATGTTTGAAATTTTCAGGTGTCATTGCTGTTTTCCCAATTTCAGATTATCAAATATCTCATTGACTATCTTGCTGACTTCAGAGACTTTCTTATCCTTGTCTGTGAGCATTAGCTTGTAAAGTTTCTTTTTTACTTCCCGCCCGTGGGTTTTACTGCTGTGCCAGTGGGGATATTGCACGATTACTTCCTGCATTTGATTGGCCTTGTGCTCTGATTTTTTTATCTTCCTTGTTTTTAACTCCCAGTAAATGGTAAAGATATCCTCAGGCATATTTTTCTCTGCCTGTTCTTTTCTGGCCTGGTTCATTTCCTCTATGACGTCCTTCAATTCGCTTAAAGTCTCTTGTGTGCTTTTTTGCTTTTCCTTATAAGATTCAACAATATTGTTTGCTTTTTCTCCTATTGAAATCAGGTAAGGCTGTTCATTGCCTTTTTCTTTGATTTCTTTATGCATGCTTTTTACCAGGTTGAAAATTTTCTCCGTGTCCGAAGCATTGGATTCCTCCAGTTTTTGAAGGGTGTTTTCATTGATTTCATAGACGTCTAAAGTGTTTTTGAGCTTTCCCCCGTGCGTGTGCTGTTGCACCAACTGAGCTGTTTTTCTTGAAAATTCCCTGTCTATTGAGATACTTGGTTCATAAGCATCCTTAATGATTTTATATATCCTGGTCAGAAATTCATAATCTGCCAAATAAGGCCGTAAGAATTTATCAGGCGAAACAATGTCAAAAATATCGGACAGTTCTTTATAAAACTCGTAGAACGCTTCTCTCCTTGTTGAATCATGAAAATATTCCAGAATGGCCTCGATGGCTTTATCTTTTTGTTTTCCCTTTGAAATTTTCAAGTAACTTTCCCGGGCATTTTCGATTAACTCTTTGAAACGCTCCTTCAACAATTCAACATCATCCACAATTCCTTCTATATCCTGCGAATCAAATGCCAGCGCTTTCTTCAGGTTGCCGAATATTCCAACAAAATCCAGGACAAAGCCGCTGGGTTTTCGTCTTCCTTCTTTATCCTCATACGGCCTGTTTACACGGGCAATTGCCTGCAGCAAAACATGGTCCCGCATCGGCTTATCCAGGTACATGCAATAAAGCACCGGTGCATCAAAACCGGTTAAGAGTTTTTCAGTGACGATTAAGATTTTCGGTTGTTCTTCAGGATTACGAAACTTCTTCCGTATCCGCTTTTCCTCGTCTTCTGAAAGATGGTATTTTCTTAAATTTTCCGTATCATTAAAGCCGGGACTAAAGACAACTTCTGAATATTCCGGCGGAAGATGTTTGTCCAGTTCTTCTTTGTATAAAGTACAGGCTTCCCGGTCGACTGCCACGATAAAAGCTTTATACCCTAATGGTTCAACGGTATCTTGGTAATGATTTGCAATGTATTCTGTAATTTTGGCAATACGCTCACTGTTTTTGAGCATATTTCTAAGATTGACTGCCTTTTCCAGCACTTTATTCAACTGATCCACATCACTTACGCCCTCTGTTTCTGCCATGTTCAGAAACTCCTTTTCCAGCACTTCTTTCTCAACCTGCAATTCATTTGGAGCAAGGGTATAATGCAGTTTGACGGTGGTCTTATCTTCAATGGATTCGGCAATGCTGTATTTATCCAAATATCCTTTGGGCGGATCATCCTTGCCAAATGTAAGGAATGTGCCCTTTCCGTAAGAAGTTTTATCAATGGGTGTTCCCGTAAAACCCATATAGGTAGCATTAGGCAATGCTCCCATCAGGTAATTTCCCAGCTTTCCGCCAGTGGTACGATGGGCTTCATCTACCAGTATGAAAATATTTTCACGGGTGTTTATATTTTGCTTAATCCCGTCAAACTTATGAATGGTACTGATAATGATCCCCCGCCTGTCATTTTTCAGCAAATCCCTTAGTTCCTTCTTGCTATCGGCCATTTCAAAATTTTCTATTCCCAGGGAGTCAAGGTTGGCGAACAACTGAGTTTCCAGTTCATTTCTGTCTACCAGCAAAATAACGGTAGGATTCGTAAACCGGGAGTCTTTCATGAGAAGCTCTGCGGTTGTTATCATGGTGTAGGTCTTACCCGAACCCTGTGTATGCCAGATTAAGCCTCTTTGTTTGGTGGTATCCCCTGCCCTTTCTACAAGTTTATTCACCGCCCGCATTTGATGGGGACGTAAAATGATTTTCTTCAGTTCATCATCTTCCCTGGTAAACAAAATAAAGTCCGAGAGTAGTTTTACCACCCTTTTCTTATCAAAAAATGTTTTCACCAGGGCTTCAAACGAATCACCCGCAGATTCATCTTTCCAGTTATAAAGTAATTTTTGGGTATGGTTCCAGGTAGCGCTGTAATAGAATTTCACCACATGGGTAAGGGCATAAATCTGCAACATTACCAGCATCTCAGGACTTTGCTGATGGTACCTTCTCACCTGGTCCAGCGCCTCTGCAATGCCTTCCAGCTTATTGGCCGCTTTGGTCTCTACCAGGAATACCGGCACGCCGTTTATCAGAAAAACAACATCAAAACGGTTCGTGTGCCTGCCGTTTGAAAACATAAACTCATCGGTGACCTGGAATATGTTTCGGTCTGTGTTCTCAGTATCCATGAACGTAACATTCCGTTCCCGCTTTTCATAGGGGACAAAAACGGTTTTCAGCCCTTTCAGATATTCCCAGGCAGACAGGTTTCCTTCTTTGGTTGGCGGTATCCGTTCCAGCTTTTTAACCAATTCCTCAGCCTGGAGGTTATCCATAAACTCCGGGTTCAGTTTTTGCATCTGGTTGATGAAAACTTCCCGGAATACCAGCCCTTCTTTTCCTCCTTTCAGGCGCATGGTTTCGTCCGGAGTGACATACTCCCAGCCCAACTGAAACAGTAAGCGGTTGCCTTCTTTGGTGGTATATTCCGCCCCGGACTCCTGCACATAATCCAGGAGCGGATTTTGAACTGCATCACGTTCTGAACCGGTGTAACTCATAATGGAAT
>CAYWSJ010000204.1:0-3270 GCA_964461045.1 uncultured Bacteroidales bacterium
CCGTGCTGCCACTATCGAGTCGAAGGGATAGTTAATAAACTGTTCCAGCATTACTATGCGGGATCGTCTTGTCAACAGAAAGTTGTCGAAGGCAAACCCATGAATGTTGTCTTCCACGTTACCTGCATCGCTTGAATAAGCCACACGGAAACGGACACAGGGAACATCATCTGTTGTATCTGCATCCGCTTTCACACCATCGATCGGGAAACGTGCTGTTTCCCATTTCCCGGTGTTTTTAGACCATCCCATATTCACTCCGCCGGTCTGTTCGCCCGGGTTACTCACGATGCTGCTCTTGTTATACCAGTTAAGTCCTTTATAAAACCCCTGGCTTTCGGTTCCTACTAGTTTCCATGTATCTCCGTCGTCCAGGCTGTATTGCACCACCGCGCCATCGCGGCCTTCCTCCACGGCCTGGAAAATGTCAAGCGAGAGTAAGGGGAAATTTAAATTGTCCATATCAAAGCAAGGCGACTCTACCCATGAGTTCTCATTATGGAGTGTTGAGTCCGGGTTAGGTGTTTGCCAGATCATACCTGACTGGTTGGGGAAAATATTTAGAGCGCCTTCAACCGGCTTGTGCGTCCAGCCTGAATGGTACCCTTTATTAAATTCGTGGGAGGCGAACCATCCCTCGGGTATTTGATCAAAATGTTGGTGATAAGGATTATTATCATCTACTTCCACCACCGGGAAAATAGGCACCCTGGTTAAGCTCGAATCACTGCAACCATTTTCTGTGGTGGCTTTTAAGCGTACATGGTGAATCCGGGCAGTATCATACATGATGGAGGTATCGGTATTCGTGCTGGTAACAGACAACCCGTTGTTGTTATCAAAATCCCATGTATATTTATTAACCGGGTCAAAATCTGCAAAAGAGGTATTGTTGGTAAATTCTGTTGAATTCCCCTTGTAGAAACCATCCACGGTAAAATTTACATCGGGAAGATCACCGATAACCACGGTATCGCTGAATGTACCTGTACAACCATTATCTGCTGTTACATTAAAGATAACAGGGTAGACACCAGCTTTGTTGTATTTGTGAGAGGGAGAACCATACGTCCCTGAGGTATTGCCATTGTGCGTATTTACCAGTTCATCGTTGCTCCAGCCCTCGCGGTTAAAAGTAAGCTGATCTCCGAAGTTCCACTGCCAATTCCATATTGAATCAGTATCCTCGCCATAAAGGATGCTGCTTGTAAAGCGGGTAGTATCACCTTCGCACAAGCCCTCGATATCCATATTGTTGATACCTGGAGTGGCACGCAGGACTATGGTATGGGTTGAATCATAACGACATTGGTTGTTATCCCTCACGCGCATTTCGAGGGTAATGGTATCGTTCTCATAAGTATAGCCTGAGCTGTTGGAAGCAGCAGTGTCAGGGTTAAAGATAAAACTATTTTCTTCCTTCCAAACACCATACCCCTCCATTCTCTCGATATCAAGAGCGCTGGTGAGATTATAATCCATATCCACAGCACAATAGGA
Source organism: uncultured Bacteroidales bacterium (assembly GCA_964461045.1). Taxonomy (GTDB): domain Bacteria; phylum Bacteroidota; class Bacteroidia; order Bacteroidales; family UBA12077; genus JAGXLC01. The sequence goes on from CAYWSJ010000204.1 coordinate 1,501, forward strand.
TGAATTTAGCTGACTGATATCGAAATCTGTGTTGTAACCATAAGCCTCATTAACTCGTATCTCATGTTCCGTAGTATCTATACAATTATGATCATCCCTGTATATTAATTGCAGTTTGGTAGTATCTGCATATACTCCTTCTTCTATCAATTTTTCGGGGGTAAAATACCAATCCTCTCCATATTTTACAATGCTGTTATGGTGATTTTCGACCGTATCAATCGTATAATTACTCAACAATTCAATGGAATCGTTGGTAATGCAATATTCATTGTCAAGATTTAAAAATTCGCCATCAGTTGCCGGGGGGTAAATATAAAAAATATTGGAAGCATAGGTGTAACGTATGCTTGGAGGATCACTCACTGTATTACCACATACATTTACTGAATCCCATTTTGCTGATTTATTAGGCTTCTCGTAGTGATATGCGGGAGAGTTGCATTCATAGATCACCCCATTGAAAGTAACTCTGTCATTCACATCGTAAACGGGTTGTGGGTTACCTGTTTCTGTCCATAGCATATAATTACAGCTCCAATAACCTCCGGGATTAACTATTTTGGATGAAAATTTTGATGTGTCTTTTTTGCTTTCTTCAGTAGTATCTTTCGGTTCCATTCTATCCGCCCCAGTCCGTGGTGATATATTTATCCATGTACAGGATCCAATTGATTGCCAACCATCCGTATTCTCTGGGGGAGGGTTGTTTTCGTCCATGTATATATCTCTTTTGGCCTCATATTCTGTATTAACATAATGGACCTTTTGATTTTCCTCATAAACAACCGGATTTTCATCTATGGGCCAGTTTGGAGGACAGGAATCTGGTTTTGCATGAATTTCGACATTTGCTATTGCCTTAATTTTTACCTTTGTTTTCTGATCGGGCCTGAATAAGTTGCTTGGAACAAAAGCAAAACTATCTACACTATTCGTATTTATAGAATCGGGGCGATCATTAACCATAACTTCATACCCATGATAGTTTGTTACAACAAAATATCCTGTGTCTACTTCAGGGGCATCAATATCATCACTAATTTGCACCACATATTCATCTTCATCGTAACTGCAAAAGGCATTTTTTTCAATGTAGACTTTATCCTGACTTACATGTATGTTTGTTTCCTGTTCATCGTAACAATAAACCCCTCCATACTTGGGATGATATTTTCCATAAGTAAATGTAACTTTGTTAGGATTTTGTATTCCATAAGTTACCCCCTGATGTTCCGGGTCGAAAACACTGTCGTTCTCAGTTGAATCCTTATAGTTAACATAAAATCTCCCGAATGTGTAAGATGAATTATCATCCACATACCCATTGGTAAAATAACCCACATTTTCATTATATAGCGTATCTATTTTAAGATCTGTAATTTCATCATAATCATACGAGGGAACCAGGTAATCGAACAAGTTCAGTTCAGGATGATTACGTGAAACTGGCCCTATATTAAGATTATATGTACCACCCCGTCCAAGGAACTGATTAATTTCCAGGGTATCTCTTAATGTTTTCTCGTTCTCCCCATAATTAGCTTCAACAATTAGTTTACCATTCATTTCCGGGTAGAACTTGTAATTATTTTGGCTTTTAAAATCATCATCAACAACATAGCTGGTGTCAATATTATCATTAACAAATTTTAATGTACACGTTGGCTCGCAACCTCCTTCAATATTATAATCAATTTCAACCGCAGACCCCTCGCAAATATATTCTGGTTCACCCCCAGAAAACTCCATCGAGATGTCGTGGAAATA
>CAYWSJ010000205.1:0-3216 GCA_964461045.1 uncultured Bacteroidales bacterium
ACCTTTGTTACACCGGTGCCTCCGATTTGAGGATCCGGCGAAGTGCTGTAAACAAAACCGCTTTCTGTAACTGTTTCTCCGAAATCATTAACAATTTCACCATTCAATGTGGCGGTGGTCTGCTGTACATTGGATGCATTGCCGGTTGTCATTTCCGGAGGATAATTGCAGGAACCTGAAAGAGTAAGTTCCGCTACGTAAGGAACGTTATTCTCTTTAGATATGGTTAGTGTTATATCAGTAGCGGGCTCTGTAAAAGAATAAGGCAAACTGCCGTTTCCGCTGCCATCAAGAACAGTTTCACTTCGCAACTCACCGTCTACAACTAATGTCGCTGTAGCATAAGGCTTGGATCCGGTAATTGAAAAGGAAGATCCTGCACAATCAATTCCACTGGTATGTGTTGCAGTAATCACAGAATCGTAAGGATTAGCAGTCCATATCTTCATGGCCGGATCGCCAAACCAGTGAAACAGTTCATGAGTGTACTGGTTGTCTCCCCATGTTTCGATCATTCTGAGCAGTCCCTGGTTCATTACATCTCCCATTGTGCTTATGTCATCCTGTGGCGTTTCAGGAGCGGTTCCCGGAGTGGCGCCTGAACCAAATGCTGGAATAAGTCCGGGATCAGACCAGATGGCATCTACCATCCCTGCTGAAAAACCATCGTTATATCCACTGTAGCTGAAATAGGAAGCAGCAATCACACCAACTGCTCCTCCGTCCGATTTACGCAAAAATTCTTCAGCAAAACAATTATCAAGCTGAAACTCGCCTGTGTGGCAGTTGATACTGAATACCACGGGGAGTTTGTTTCCATTGCTTAACTGGGCAATATTGCTTTCATATCCATAGGTATTGTTTGATAAAAACTGGGGATGCGCCCATCCAATACCACCGGAATATCCATGGTCGCGATGAAACACATAAAATTTTCCGGCATCTATGCTGTTTTTTATATCTGCTGAGCCGCCATCCCACTGGAATCCATTAGATTTCAGCAATTCATCAGGGATGGGTTCTCCGTTTGAATAATTGCCATCATTGTAATTCGTTGGTGTATTTTCTGAGTCGGTATAATAAACCCGTTCCACGCTGTAACTTTGTTCATTAATCATATAGTCGCGTATATCCTCGCTGGTATGGCAAAAACGCCTTGCAGCATATCCGTCAGGTGTATCGGTATCATCGACTTTATCCTGAAATTGTGCACAATTAAGTCCGTTGCTGTAAAAACCGGCATCATTTACCGGGGACTTTTCATAATTTACAATTTTTTGTACCACACTCATTGCCTCGCTGGCTGAAGAAACAGAAATTCTTCCGTGCGCCATATCCGGGTAATAGTCACCAGAACCGTCCATACAGGCGTAATACAGATCTGTGGCAAACTCATCGCCATAATAAGGTACAGTATGAATTTCTCCGGGTACAGGATCAGTACCTGTATGATCCCCGATAATTACGAAATAATCCGGTTTAACGGTCCAGTTGTTATAGCAATTATGAATCGAATCTTTTACCTCAGCGGCTGTCCAGGCAGATTTTGTAATTACCTTTACACCATATCCCAATTGTCTTTTCCACTGTGCCAGGGTATCAGCAGCATCAGCATAAGCATCCGGTGCCACAATGATGTAGTCTTTACTTTCAGAACGAACCGTTTCTTTCTGTGCCTCCTCAGGAAGGATCTGTTTGTTAAGCACAGCATTTCTTATTAGCCGCAAAGCATGATCAGTATTCTTTTGCTGAAACTGTTCCACACGCCTGGAACGGGCACCCGTATTTATTTTATATTTAATTGAAGTGTAAACCCTAACTTTTCCTGTTACCGGATTAAACTGAACCGGTCGTATCTGTGCAAATGCAAGAGGAAAGTCGCGATATTCCTGCACATTGGTGATTTCTACTATATTAGAAGGATAAAAAGCATTAGTAGAATAAATCTTTTCATCGATCACAAATTCCGGTGGCGGAGCGCCTTCCTGATCACGTGCCGGACGCAATGCCGGATGGATCATAAAATCATCATACTCTTTATACTTTGCCTCAATAATTTCAACTTTAGGCTTCTTCTCTGTGGTAATTCCAAGAATATCAATTTTTGCAGGCACCGCAGGACTGCCTACTTTATGCATTTTGGAGAATCCCGGAATATGAAGAAACTGGTATTCTTCTCCCTTTACCTGTATAGAAGAAAAACCCGCAGATTTGAAATCATAAGAAACAGTAACTGTCTCAATTCCTTTTTCCTCTAAATTCCGTGCGGGAAAATTTTTTGTTCCTTGCTCATCAATTTCTCCTGTATGAAAATTAAAAACTTGTTGGGCTTGTATTGTCTGAACAAGACAAAAAAAGCCCACTAAAATCGTAAGTAATAGTCGTTTTCGCTTCATTTGATTTTGTATTTTGATTAAAAAAAGATTTTTCAAAGAAAAGAGCTGACAGCTTAAATAAAATGTTATAGAACACAAAAAAACATTTCTTACTTTATGAAACCTGCGTATAAATGATGTTTGCAAAACCAAGGCTCTTTTTAAAATGATTATAAATAAAAATCAGTTCTAAGAAAATCAGGGCATAAACACATTTCTTAAAAGGACAAAAACAGTTATAATTTCCATATACTTTAACCAGATGGTATACCATAAAAATTATTTACATGGCAGCTATTTTTTTATTGCTGACGTTTAGGTTTGAATAAAAAAAAAGCTTTCTGAAATTATTATTCATGAGAATGACCCCCTTCTTTTTCTTATTCATATTTATTAAATTTGAATAGCTAAAAATAAATTTATGGAAAAAATAAAACCCAAAGAGATTGAAAGCATCCAGGGCAAAAATGAAATTGAAGTTGAGGGCAGTGAAAGAACCCCTCACATTATCCTTGATAAGTCCAACGGACTGATAAAGTTCAGTGGATACTCATTGCCTGAAGACAGTAAATCTTTTTACTATCCCATAAGGGACTGGATTAAAGAATACATTGAAGATGCACCTGAGAATACGGAAGTGATCTTCGATATGGAATATTTCAATTCTTCCTCTTCAAAAATGCTTCTGGAGATTATAGAAACACTTTCCAAAGTTTACATGAAAGAAAAAAAAGTCTCCGTCAAATGGTACTACCAGGATGGTGACGAAGACACCTTTGAATCGGGCAAACACCTGGAAGACCTGGTAGATATAAAGTTTGAGTTTGTATGTTATCTGTAA
>CAYWSJ010000206.1:0-3195 GCA_964461045.1 uncultured Bacteroidales bacterium
TCAAAAAGAATACGTACAAAAGTTTTCTTATTGGCAGTAACAGAAGAATACCAGTCTTCATAGTATCCTTCACCTGTCTCTAAAGCATCTTTAACAGCGTCAATTATCTTTTCATTTTCCAGTTGAGTAAACATATTAAGGTTAATCAATGCTTCTTTTGAAGACCCGATAACCTCAACAAACTTTTTGTTACAATCGGTAATTTCTCCTCTTTTATTAAAATAAAGGATACCAATGGGGGACTCATCAACAATGGTTCGGTATTTTTTTTCGCTTTGATTCAGCTCGTCTGCAGTATATTGATGAACCAGGGATAAAGCGATTTTGGATGCCAGGCGCTCAAAAAGAGAAACCATTTCTTCATCCAAAAGATTCTTCCTGGAATCATTTATTTGGATCAACCCCACCGTCTGATTCCCATGCTTAAGCGGTATAAGAGATACAGACTCATATCCTTCTCCGTTACAGCGGTTTCTTGTTCTGGTCTTACGGTCTTCGTCACTGGTTGAGGCCAGCAATTCTGTAGTGCTGTTGGTCCAGAAACTCCCATTTTCAGTAAAAAACGGGAGGGAGCTATCATATCGTCCTCTTAGAACATTTCCGCACATACATTCAAGTACCGGGTTGCCCTGGGTATCTCTGACATATTTACCATTCTGATCCACCTCGCAGAGGGTGTTTTCTTTTTCTACAAAATCAGCCGGAAATCCACTGGATTCAAAATAGGGATAATCTTCTCCTTCTTTAATTCTGATTCCAACCGCCTCAAAACCTGACCAGTTTTTAATTGCCTGAACCACTCCCGAAAGCAGTTCGTGAAGTCCTTCATTGGTATTCATGTGTTTTAATAACCGCAAAGTAATCTCACGTTCGGATTCATTGCGTTTTCTATCGGTGATATCCTGTACCATTCCTACCGACTTGAATATTTTCCCCGAATCATCTTTATAATGAATGCATTTTTCGTGAACATAACGAATCTCCCCGCTATCTTTTCTAATGATCCGGTGTTCAATCTCGTATTGATCCTGGTTCTTTTCAAGAGATTCTTCATAAGCTTTAGAAACAGCTTTTCTGTCGTCTGGGTGGACTCTGTCCAGAAAAGCTTCATAAGTTGCTTTAAATTGCTGGGGTTGAATGCCAAAAATTCGATACACTTCATCCGACCAGTATAAAGTATTCTCCTTAAGTTCCAGCTCCCAGCTACCCAGTTTTGCCATGCTCTGTGACTTATCAAGCAATTCTTTTTTCCTCAGCAATCGTTTCTGCATCTGTTTTTTCTCTGTAATATCCCGGATAACTGCTACAAAATGTCCTTCAAAAGTGGAAAGAAAACTTACACTCACCTCTATATCAATGATACTGCCATCTTTCTTGCGGTGCTTTGTTTCGAAAAAGCCAGATCCCTGTTTTTTTATCTCCGCAATATGAATTTTCGTCTCTTCAGCCGTTTCTTTTGCCTCAATATCACTAACATTCAGACCAGACAATTCCTTTAAAGAATATCCCAACATATCAGCAGCAGCCTGGTTTGCATCCAAGACACTGCCATCCTGGTTAACTAACCAATAACCATCAATGGCTGTTTTCAGAATATTTTCATAACGTTCCTCCTGTTTCAGTTCATCTGTCACATCTCTAACCAACAGCCTGATAAATTTTTCATCTTTATTACCAAAAATACCCGGATGTACTTCACCCCAAAGGGTATCTCCATTTTTGGTTATCACCTTAATATTGAAAGGTTCAGTATTTCCGTTAACAATGGATTTAAATCTCTCCTCTTCCTCCTTAAAAGAAGCCAGTTCTGTAAAATGCTTCCCAATCATCTCATCCCGGTGATAGCCTGTAAATGCGTATTCATGGCTAAAGTCAAGAATCACTCCGTCAAGAGTAAGGATGGTAATTGCCTCGGGAGATTGCTGAAAAAGCCAACGAAATTTTTCTTCCTTTTTTTGAAGTTTATTTTCAAGTTCGAGGATTCTCTTTTCTAATTGGCTATAAGTTGGTTTTTTACCAGGCATTTTGTTGTTAATTATGAGGTCGTTAAATGGTAATTGCCCATTCTCATTATCTAACACTCAGCATTAGTCAAACGAAATAAAAGTATATATAATTCAACTAATTAAAAATTTGTTTATAAATAGAATGCCGGTTTTCATCAAATAATTTATTATAAATGAATCACCTCTAATTGTTCTTGTTTTACTCAACAGGCAAAGTAAAAGAAAAGGTGCTTCCTTTGCCAGGTTCAGAATCAACCCAGATTTCTCCTCCATGCCCTTCAATAATTCTTTTGACAATAATTAGTCCAAGTCCGGTTCCTTTTTCTCCTTTGGTGCCGGTATTTGAAACCTGCTCGAATGGTTGAAATATCTTACCCTGGTCTTCTTTGGAAATTCCTTTTCCCTGGTCTTTAACAGAGACTTTTGCTTTGTTTTGTTCTTCAGTAATGTCTACATAAATGTTTTTCCCCGGGTAAGAAAATTTGATCGCATTGTTAAGCAAGTTATTAAAGACTTGCTCAATTTTATGACGATCCGCATAAATTGTTATATCTTCCTTATTATAATTAATTTCTATATAAATCTCCTTATTTTGTGCAATAGGTTTATTAATTTCAACAATATTTCCGGCAAAACTGATAAGATTAAAAGATTCTTTATTCAGCTCCAGCTTACCGGATTCGATTCGTGAGACATCAAGCAAGTCTTCTACTAAATTGAGCATGAATTCAGTGGTAGAATATATAGTATTTAAAAACAATTTATTTTTTTCAGAAAGCTCCTCGGAAGCATTTTCTTTCAAAAAAGCTGCGTATCCCTGTATAATTGCCAGCGGACTTCGAAGATCATGGGCTGCCATACCCAAAAACCGGTTTTTCGTCTCATTCAACCTTTCCAGTTCTATATTCTTTTTGGATAGTTCCCGTTGAAGATTAATGAGTTCATTGTTTAAACTAGAGAGATCCTCATAAGACTGATCTTTCTTCTGTATTTCATTGTTCTGGCTATTAATTTTTTCCTTCATCAGTTTTCGGATTAAGTTGGCCTGCTCGTTGTTAATCTCCTGTAGCTGATTGGTGAAAGCTACGGTATCTTGTTGACTTTTCGCACCAATAATGATTAATTCATTCTCTTTCACCATAATACCAAGAAAAGTAAGTGTGTGAATTGCATTATCAATCCAAAGGTT
>CAYWSJ010000207.1:0-3189 GCA_964461045.1 uncultured Bacteroidales bacterium
TTGAATTACTTTTTGAGCAACCATATTCAAAAATTGAGTTTGTAGTAAATAAATTGGGAGTGGAAAGAAAAGCAGCTTCACGGTATCTAAAAGAGCTTGAAGATATTGGAATTGTTGAATCTCAAAAAGTTGGGAGAGAAACTTTGTACATAAATAGAGCACTGATTGAAATACTGAAACAATAATGCACGAAAGCCTAACAATGTATATAGCAAATAGGCGTGATAGTAGTAAATTCAAAGGTTGTAGCCCGCACCAGCTTCACCTCGGTTTGATAAGTTTAAAGCACGAAATCGCCTACTTGCCATATACTAAACGTAATGCGAACAATATATATAAAAAGATATTGCGAATCTTGCCACCCCGACAAAAATACAAGCCTTGCCAATAATATGGGGAGGTTTTTTTCATTACCTTTGAGGGTATGACAAGAACCAACTATAAAAAAACTTTTATATTTTCGTTGGCGGTAATGCAATAAAAAGTAGTAGCAATGGTTGGAAAATGTAAATTATGTCTCAGAAATAAAAGCCTTCAAAAGATTTCCCATATAATACCTAGTTTTATATACCGTGAAAGTGATTTATTTCATGAACATAATAATTTGATAAAATTCGATTTAACTAAATTTTTAGAAGCTGGTGAAGCGAAAGTTTTATCATATAAACAAAAATCAGGCGAATATGACAAATATATTATTTGCAAAGATTGTGATACCAACATAATTGGTAATTATGAGTCTTATGCATCGAAGTTCTTTTTCGCAGATTCATTGCCTGAGGATAAAAAACTAGAAATTAGAGAGCGAAAAGGCTTTGTGGATTGCCTAAATGCTAATTACTCCAAACTTAAATTATTCTTTCTTTCAATTCTTTGGCGCGCTAGTGTTTCAGAGCGACCCCTTTTTTCTGAAATTAATTTAGAGAATAGTTTTGAAGAAGATATTAGACGAATGATTTTAACCAATAATCCAAAGAAAGATACAGATTATCCCATTTTTCTGATAAATTCCAGATTAGATAAATCATTACCAAGTGATTATTTATTTCATCCAATTCAAATGAAAGTTGGAAAAGAGAAAGGATTTTTGTTTGGATTTGGAGGAATGATAATTATTATCTCATTGGGAATTGAAGGGATACCTAGTTCACATTTGGAGAATAGAATTCATGAAAATGGTTTAGTTAGTACATATCTAATTCCGCCAGGAGCTACATGGGAGTTAATCTTAGATTGGTATTCGAAAAAATAATGCACGTACCGGTAACATTCTTCTAAGGGAAAACCAAATTTGTTAATAAAAAATCAGGCCACAAATTGGTAAAAACCCACAGAAGGCTGAAAGCCTCTCTCTGTTATTAGCATTTAGAATTAGAGTTTTGTTTAGTAAATTTTCAACTAAAACCTAATCTATATATAATTCCCCCAAAAATTAGGACAGCAAATTAAGTTAAAATTAAAAAAATTATTAAAATTGCTGTTTATTAGTAAAAGAAGAACATTTTCCCCAAAATTTAAGACAAAAGTAGTCTTAGAAGCACTTCAAGAGCGTTTATCGTTGCAAGAGATAGCTCAGAAGTATCAAATTCATCCAAATCAAATCCACAAGTGGAAGAATGAGTTTTTGAACAACGCAGAGACTGTCTTTGACAAAGGAAGCCAATCTAAAAAAAGAGATATGAAAGAGGAAGAAAAACTCTACAAAAAGATTGGGCAACTCCAGGTTGAGGTTGATTTTTTAAAGAACGCCTTGTCTTAAAAAAGAGTTTAGCCGAAAGGCGGAAGCTGGCAGACAATAATCACAGCAGGCTAAGCCTGGCAAGGCAGTGCCAGTTACTGGGAATACATCGCAGTGGACTTTATTATCAACCAAAACAAGAAACACAGTTAAATTTAGAACTTATGGATCTAATTGATAAAAAATATCTGGATAAACCCTTTTGGGGCGTGCCCAATATGACTATATGGTTACAAAAAGACTTGGGTTATAAGATCAATAAAAAGCGGATTGAGAGGCTTTACAAACTCATGGGGTTACAAGCCATAGGCCCCAAGCCCAACACTTCAAAACCATCCAAAGAGCATAAAATCTTTCCATATCTACTGAGAGGACTTAAAATTGAACGTCCTAACCAGGTTTGGGCAGCTGATATAACTTACATTCCAATGCAAAAAGGCTATATGTATGTAATGGCCATTATTGATATTTACAGCCGCTATATAGTGGGATGGTCTGTAAGCAATACGATGGATGCTCAATGGTGCAGTAAGGTGTTAGAGGAGGCAATAGAAAGATACGGTAAGCCCGAAATAATAAATACAGACCAAGGCAGCCAATTTACCAGTGATGTCTTTATTGAAGCTGTAACAAGTAAAGACATAAAGTTTTCAATGGATGGTAAAGGCAGAGCAATAGATAACATATTCATTGAACGACTGTGGCGAACCTTAAAATATCAACATGTTTATTTAAATCCAGCGAATGATGGCGTTGAATTATACAGAGGTCTATATGGCTGGTTCAATGAGTATAACGAAGAAAGACGCCATCAGTCTTTAAATTATGAAACGCCTGAAAGCGTATTTTTTTCTTCTAAACCACCCCATGAAAAAGTGAGGGCGGCTTAGAAGAAAAAAATAAATTATATTTTGTAAAAACCTGTCCTAAAGATAGGGGGAACTTAAATATTATAGATTCATATGTATATATAGATACCCGTCCAAAAAAGTGTGTCTTTGAAAAAAGAAAGCCCCTCCAAAAATGGAGAGGCGTCTTTTGTAGTAGCGGGGGAAGGATTCGAACCAACGCCCGGCAGCTGCCGGGTATGAGCCCAAGGAGCTATTGGTTGGAGTTAAATATTTTGTCGATAAGCTCGCGGATGTAATCTCTTCCCCTGTGTGATTTGAGCTGCTTTTCTCTTTGCATAGCTTCTTTTTGGTTGTCGAATTTTTCCAGGAGAATCAAGACCCATGGTTTGAACTTTTTGGTGTATCCTTTGCTTTTTGGGTGGTTGTGTGCAATGAAACGGTTTGCTGGATTTTGAGACATCCCGATGTATATTTTGTCAAAAGCCGGGGAATAAAGTACGTAAGTGTAAAAAGCTTCCATGATGAGATGAAATTAAAAAAGGGAAAGCTCTGTAAAACTTTCCCTTCCTCTTAGTAGCGGGGGAAGGATTCGAACCAACG
>CAYWSJ010000208.1:0-3165 GCA_964461045.1 uncultured Bacteroidales bacterium
CCCGGGGATTTTATTTTAAAATACGAGCCTGAATATTAATAGCTGCATTTTTTAAGAACACGTCGAAAATAACGGATTCTGAAATTTTATACATTATTTTTTCTTCCTGAACAATACCTGAATGTACTGTGCATTTTCAGGAGGGTTAAAGATCTGGATCAATTCCCATGATTTGTCGTATTTGTTTATGGCGTTTCTGAGCCTTTCAATTCTGGCCAGAGATTTGGAAACGTCATCTTCTCCGCCATTGTTTAGTTCATCTTCAACGTCCCAGGGAAATGATTCCACACGGAAATCATAGCTTATTTTCTGGTCGCCGACTTTCAGGTGTAATTCGGCTACTTCTTCTTCACCGAATCCTGGTAAGGGTATGCAAATGTCTTTAAGCATAATATCTAGTTTTAATGGTTATTTATTCATCCTTAAGTATATGTGCAGGATTTGTTCCTGCTGCTTTTACAGCCTGTGAACTTGTTGTAAATATTGCTATTAAAAGTGCAACCAGAGAGGAAACAAAGAATGGAGTTATTTCCATTGAAGTTTTATAGGCAAAGTTTTCAAGCCATTGATTCATAACAAAGTAAGTCATAGGCCATGCAATCAAGGTAGATAAGATTAACAGTAAAAATACCTCTTTGTATAAGATTTGTAATATATTGATTGGTTTTGCTCCATGTACTTTCCTGATGCCAATTTCTTTGGTTCTTTTTTCAGCCATAAAAGCTGATAACCCTAACAATCCGAGACATGCAATAAATATGGCCAAAATTGAGAACATGGTAAATACTTTAGCAATTCTTTGTTCGGAGTTATAGAGCTGGTTAAACTGATTATCAATAAAAAAATAATTGAAAGGAATGCCATTTGTAAACTCATCCCATTGTTTATTTAAATATTCAATTGTATTTTTTATATCATTTGTATGAATTCTGACAGGAAGGTAATTACGATTATTATTCTGGATGTATCGAAGAGCAAGAGGTTCTATATCGCGGTGTAAAGATTGGAAATGATAGTTATCAATAATTCCTGTAATGGTAAATTTGTTTTTTCCCAGTTGGATATATTTTCCGATTGGACTTTTTAATCCCAAATCTGAAGCTGCTTTTTTATTAATTAATACTGATTGGCTGTTTGTGGAAAAATCTTTAGAAAAAGCTCTTCCTTCAAGCAATTCTATTCCCATAACATCAAAATACCCTTCTTTTACATAATTAACATTAAAAAACACCATTTCTTCGGGGCTTTTGGTTTCTACCTGAAAAGTTGAGGCATGATAGTTTTTACCGGGCAGACATGTGGCGACAGTAGCTTCCTGAATAGAAGGATTTTTCTTTATCTCATTAATGAAACTTTCCAGGTTATTGTTCAGGTAATAAGCATGATCAAGCACAATTACTTTTTCCTTGTCGAAACCAAGTTTTTTATTGGTCATGTAATGATTCTGTTGATAAATAATGTATGTACTTATAAACAAGAAGATAGTTATAACGAATTGCGCCGTAACAAGGATTCCTCTCATCTTATTTCCTTTTACACCCTGATTTATTTTTCCTTTTAAGATTTTTACAGGCTTAAATGAAGACAGGAAGAATGCCGGGTAAGTTCCGGTTATTATACCAATCAATAATGAAAGCCCTAATAGTATAGGAATGACATACCAGCTCCCCAGGTGGCTTATTGCCAAGCTTTTATGTGCAAACTGGTTAAACCAGGGAAGTGAAATTTCTACAATGACAATAGCCAGTATGACAGAAATAAAGGTAACAAGTATTGATTCCGTAAGAAATTGGCTTATCAATTGTTTTTTCCTGGATCCTACAACTTTACGAATACCAACTTCTTTTGCACGACTTGCATATTTTGCTGTAGCCAGGTTCATAAAGTTTATGCAGGCAATTAGGAGGATGAAAATAGCAATCACAGAAAAGAACCATACACGAGAGATATCGCTTACCGGCTCTATCTCATCATTGAAATCGGAATGAAGGTAAATGTCTTCCAAAGGTTGAAGGAAAAAGCCGTAGGAATTTCCCTGGTTCTGAAATTCCTCCAGATCTATACCCATCCATTTAGAAACGGCAGGACCTATATGGTCAGTTACGATTCCATTCATTTGTCTTTCAAATTGTGTCTTACGGGTACCCTCTTCCAGTTTTATGTATGTGTAAATTCCTGAATTGATCCAGTTGTTATCTTTACTCCAGTAACTCCCTTCGTACGATGCTAGAATGTTGAAGTGGAAATGAGAATTATCCGGAGTGTTTTTACATATCCCTACAATTTCATGTTTTTTACCGTTTAACCTGAATATTTCTCCTATTGGATCATCTTTTCCAAAATATTTATTTGCCATTTGTTCTGTAAGAATTATCTGGCCAGGTTTTTTTAAAACCTTGTCTGGATTACCCTTGAGAAGTTCAAAACTGAATACATCAAAAAAACTTGAATCAACATAAAAAATTTTATCTTCAAAAACTACATTATTGCTATGTCTTAGTTGAACCTGGTTCCGATTAAAAAAATGGGTAGCATTTTCAACTTGTGAATATTCATTTAAAAGTGTTTCTTTTAGCGGATTGGATGTATTAGGGCTGTAAAAACGGTTGTTGCCAAATCTGCCATCTACATACATACGATAAATCCGTTCAGAGTCTTTATGGAATTTGTCGTAACTAAGCTCATCTGTTATGTATAGAGAAATCAACAAACAAGCAGCAACACCAATGGCAAGTCCTAAGATATTGATGGCAGAATAAGATTTATCTCTTATGAGGTTGCGGAAAGAAGTCTTTAAGTAATTTATGAACATTGTTTTTTCGAAAATTAAAAACAACCCTTGTGCCATTTTTTGTAATACTTTTATTACAAGACAGTTATTCGGATTTTGTGTACTCAGAAAGGAGTGATTTCCGTCCGAAATTGGTACAAATTTGTTCGTAAACGAACAATTTGTAAGATACTAATTATCAGTGAAAGGCTTTGACGGTAAAAACGCCAGGCTGAAAAGGGATAATAGATGGTAGATATTAGTTAGATAGCCTTAGGAAAGTGTAGCCTGGAGGTTTATAGCCGTCAGGTTAAAGTTGTTTTATGCGTTGTTAATCAGCAACTTACAAATTATATTAATGTATTATAAAAATACGATGATTCCAGCGTAGTTAA
>CAYWSJ010000209.1:0-3125 GCA_964461045.1 uncultured Bacteroidales bacterium
AAAAACACTTCAAATTGATTTTTGATATTAATACCATTTGCTTTATTTTTAAATCTATAATTTTTACTATAATGAAAAAACTCCCACTGCTATCCCTATTTATTATTTTTAATTGCTCATTGTCAATTTCAAAAGCTCAAACACCTGATATAGATAGCTTAAAGGCAGTGGCAGAAAATCAAAGTTTCTCCGATACCACCCGCATTTACGCTAAAGGCGAATGGGCGTATGCTTTACGAAATATTAGTTTAGACTCCCTAAAGCTACTAAGTGAACAAACCCTACTAGAAGCCGAAAACCTAAATTATTTCAACGGCATTGGCATGGCAAAAAAAGGGCTAGGGCGGTATTGGGCAGAAAGAGGAGACTATGGAAAAGCAGTTTCTATTTATAAGGAAGCTCTGAAAAGTTTCCAAAAAGCAAAGAATGAAAAGCAAGAGGGGCGCACCTATATACTTCTTGGAGGCGTAAACCGGAATCTTGGGAATTATCAACAGGCGTTGAACTATTTACAAAAAGCAATTAGCATCTCTGAAAAAATAAACGATAAAAGCGGGCTTGCAAACTCCTTTAACAATATCGGAATTGTGCATTACTATTGGGGTAATTACGACCAGGCTATTGATTATTATCAACAAGCCATAGAAATATTTAAAGAACTAGGCAAAAAACGCGGGGTGGCAACCGCCTTTAACAATATCGGAATTGTGCATGTTAATTGGGGCAATTACGGCCGTGCCATTGACTATTATAAGCAATCCATAGAAATAAAAGAAGAACTGGGCAACAAACGTGGGGTGGCAATCGCCTTGCTCAATCTCGGAGTTGTGCACAATAACTGGGGCAATTACGCCCGGGCTATTGACTATTACCAGCAATCATTAGAAATATTTAAAGAACTAGGCCATAAACGCGGGATGGCAATTGACTTGAGCAATATCGGGAATGTACATTCCAATTGGGGCAATTACGACCGTGCTATTGACTATTACCAGCAATCCTTAGAAATACGAAAAGAACTGGGCGACAAAAGCGGGGTTGCAAATACTTTGAATAATATAGGAGAAACTTTGCTGGAACAGGAAAGATACGCTGAGGCATTGGTGAAATTTGAAGAAGCTTTAACCATAAGCCATGAAAATGAAGTAAAAAGCGAAATTGCACAGTCGAACTACCTTTTGGGAACCTTGTACTTCGCACAAAATGAACATGCAAAAGCATTGGAAAAATTAAAAAAAGCTTTGAGCTTGCATAAAGTACTCAATGAAAAAGGAAAAATGGTCACTGATTATGCAAAAATGGGAGAGCTGCATTTTGCGTTGGGTAACTATAATTTGGCAATAGAAAACAGCCAGAAAGCACTAGAAATAGCAGAGGAAACAGGCCAAAAAGAAGATATAGAAACCGCATCTGGTGTGCTTGCCAAATGTTATGCCAGGCAAGGTGCTTATGAAAAAGCATACTCATATCATGTATTGCACAAGCAAATGCATGACAGTATTTTCTCGAAAGAAAGCCGCAAGAAAATCAATGCCATAGAATCAAGTTTTGAGTTGGAACGTAAAGAAACAAAAATTCAGCTCCAACAAGCGGAGCTCGAAAAAAAGAAAACTGAGATTCAACAGCAAAAGACTAAGCAATATGCTTTAGCAGGTGTCTTGCTGGGGTCACTGCTCATTTTAGGCCTTGTGATTTTGGGTTATATCCGTACAAAAAAAGCGAGGCGGCTAATATCTAAACAGAAAGATGAAATTCAGGCAACCAACCAAAAACTGAACCAAACCAATGAAGAGTTGAACTTAAAAAACAAGCAATTACAAGAATTAATCGAAGAACAGAATGGTATGATGCGGGTTGTAGCACATGATCTTAAATCACCCTTAAGCAATATTTATTACAGTTTAAAAATGCTGGAAAGAGGAAAGAAAGAATTATCCGATAAAGAAAATAAATATCATACCATAATATACAAAGAAATTGAAGGTGGACTCAATCTAATTAAAGATTTAACAGATATACATAAGGCTGAGGAGCTGCAATCAGAAATGAAGGTTGAAAAAACTGAAATTGAAGAATTTGTATATGAAATCATCGAGTTACAAAGGGAAAAGGCTGAAGTGAAGGAAATAAAGATACACTATAACGCTAAATTGCTTTACCCAAAGAGAAACGTTGAGCAAGATTTCCTTCGTCGCATTATTGAGAATTTACTGTCCAATGCCATCAAATTTTCTCCATTCGAAAGAAATGTTTACGTGGAACTATCCGATACTGCCGATAATTTAATAATCTCTGTAAAAGATGAAGGCCCCGGTTTTTCTGAGAAAGACAAAGAAAAAGTATTCAAGAAATTTCAGAAACTAAGCGCACGCCCAACCAATAAAGAGTATTCGTCGGGTTTAGGTTTATCAATTGTAAAAGCATTGACTGAAAGGCTAAATGGTACAATAGAATTAATATCGGAAGAGGGTAAGGGAGCTTTATTTATTGTAAATATACCAGGCAAAACATCTGTTGATAGGCAAGAATAATTCAAACTCTTCTCAGGGATCAAATATACTCGAACCAGTTGTTCATTCATTGTATGTCATGTCGCCCTGACTATTGGCCCAAATATTTGCACAAAACTAATCGTGTTTTATCTCAGTTCTAAGAATCTAAAAGATAATTGTTTTTATCTCTGTTAAATATAATGGAAATTTATTTGGGTATAGATGAATGTCAATAATTTGCGCGCAATTTGTTAACTGGCAGCATAGATAGCTAATCCCCTGTCCTTTAAATTGCTTTACAACCGGAAAGCAGAGATGAATTTTGCCTGGGTCCTTGTGTTGGGGCTGTGTTGGGAACACCCTTTTTTATCTAATAAAAAACATATAAAATTTTTCAATTTTTTAATGTTGTTGCAACCAATAAGTAGCAATTAAACCAAAATAATATTAAAAAAAACTGTTATGAAAAGATTCGTTTTAAAGATGTCAAAGTTATCCCTGGTTTTAAGCATGTTTTTAATGTTTAACCTGAGTTCATTTACTGCTCATGCCTCCGATTATTATATGGGTGTAAACCCGGATAAGTTGGAAAGCATGGTAAAAAGGAACGGTGATAATTTGCGTATGTTTTTT
>CAYWSJ010000210.1:0-3121 GCA_964461045.1 uncultured Bacteroidales bacterium
CAGCCGAGAGGAGAAGCGTTTTCAGAATAAAACTCAATATAGTTTTAGGTTTCATCTGTTTATTTTTTTATTTTTAAATCGGTCAGATGGAACCTCCTTTAGCTACACATCTGACATTTAGCTTAATTGCAGCGAATAATCATGTGCGTGTGTGTTAAAGCTTTTATCATGGAGGTTTCATAATAATCTAGTTTTTATGTATTGGATTTACCAGGTTTTCACACCCTGATTTCCAAGGGGTGGCGTTTTTGTTTTTTCGGATATCTCTATTTTCTTGAGTTTCTCTGGTTATATCTATCCAGTTTGTAATAATATCCAGCGCCAGTCCTATATTGCCTACCTGACAATGATCCTGGGCCTGTTCTTTTCGGGTGAAAAGACGGGCTGTAAGAGAACGGACATTTTGAAGTGCTTCGATTTGTTTGTAAAAGTGATCCACAGGGACTCCAAAATCTTCCTGTCCGGCCAGTAGCAGTACATCCTGGTCCACCAGATGCGAGATATCACCTGTCTTTTCTTTCCGGATTTTCTTCAGGTATTCGAAAGGTGTTTCTACACCATGAATCAGCATACCCTGGCCAATCAGTCCTTTTACTGACAAATCTTTTTTCATGGTGGCCTCCACCTTTTTGTTGATGATCCAGCCTCCATTTAGTTTCATTAGTAACCGGAGCATGAATCGTTTCCCGGGTTTCATTTTTCTTAGCATAAGGTCGAAAACACCATATAAAACATCGTGACAAACAACTCTTTGCACTCGTTTTTCAAAAGCAGCTACTCTGAGTGCAGCCATACCTCCTCCCGAAATCCCCCAGAAGCAAACTTCATCCAGGTTAAAATAATCCAGGATGCTTTTGGCTGCTTTATGATAGTTGTGTGTCATGGGAAGATTGTATTCTTCCAGGGCACCACCCTGTCCGGGAGCTTCAAATATGACCATACGGTATCCCTGGTTTTTTATGCTCAGGAAAAAGGGTAGCCACTCTTCTACATAACTGTCACCACCACCCATGATGACAATTGTATCCTTTGGGTTAGGGTGGTCAAAGTAATACGCTGGCAGGTAACCCTTCATCCTATCCTCTTCATGAGGAACAAGATGATACTCTTTGTTAATGTTGTAGCCTTCTCTCACCAGTTTGAGAAATTTATCCCTGGTGGGTTTTTTATTTGAATCATCGCGCCACATGAAAAATTCTGCGGCCCGGTAATAATATCCTGCCCTTATTTTGTCACCTTTCTCCAGGCTTTCTTCAGCCAGGTTAATAAAAGATTGTTTCCATTCTTCGAAATTAGACACCTTCTTCCCGACTTCCCTGAATTTGGGTAATTCATCTTCACCGACATAAGCAAGGAAGCGGTTTAGCTGAAAATTAACATGATAGTCTTTATGAAGATCTTCATAATATGTTGTGGGGAATTGATTTTGTGTATTCATAGCTTTCATCTTTTCTACAGTTAATTGAATGATTTTCTTTTTATTGTATCCTTGTCTTTGGACAAAGATATTTTTAGTAGTATTAGGAATTTTCTAATATGCAGCCAGCAACTAAGCGAGGCTTATCTTCTTCAATTCTAAACATAGAGTTATTATATTTAATTACTTTTTTCATAGCAGTACAAATAGAGGTTATGCATTTACAAATAAATCCTTAACATTTACTTCCGGATGCCTATATTGTGGTGAATGCTTGTCAAAGTCAGGGTGAGTAATGGCAAATTCGGGGCACCACTGAATACATGCATGACAAAACTCGCAATTGTTATTAAACCTGGGCTTGCCATCCTGTAAACTTATATTGGCCCGCGGACAAATTCTGGCACAAGTGCCACAGCCTGTGCAATTTTTATTTACATGAAACGATTGCGCTGCTGTTTTGAAATAATTGATCCCGTAATTGTGGAACATTGTACCAAATATGTTGGCTGTGAGTGAACTTTTTTCAGGTTTGTGTTTTTCCATTTTTCCAACTACTGATGCAATCTCATCCAAACGTTCTTCCCCGGTTTTAAGTCGTTTTCTTTTTCTGTCCAAACCAATTATAATCTTGTCTAAGGTATTCATCTTCATTAAGCTTGCACATCCGGCCTTTACAATAAACCCTGCATCAAGAGTAGCGCCCTTTTTTCTCAAAGTTCTATGAATTGTAGATAGTGTTTTTGCCGGTATTCCGACACAAGTAACCACAGAAAAGATGTATGTATTACTGCTAAAATCAAACTTTTGTAAAAAATCCATAAGGATGCGTGGCGGTCCCCATGCATAAACCGGAAAAACAAGACCAATTTTTTCTCCTACGGGTTTATGAGTTTTGCTTTGCATTGCTTCAGCGATAGATACCAAATTATTTGTTTTAAGTTTACATGCCAATTGCCTTGCGAAATGCAATGAGTTTCCTGTGGCTGAAAAATAAAATATTGAAGTTTTCATAAGAATATCGTTTTTTTAGTTATTTTTCTTATTTGAATAAATCATACTTAATGCCTTTATTTTAAATAATTTACAAAACGAATCTTTATGGATAAAAAATCATGAGATTTTTTGCTCCATTAAATAGGCATTTTCATTTGACAAAGTTCCATTCCGGGATTTTATTTCTAAAATAGGTGATTGTTCACTATTCGGTAAATATTTTCGCATTTTTGAAAACATTGTTCCCGTAGCGATTTTATATGTTGTAAATAAGAACACCTTGGATGTTACTGGTATATCTAAGGACTTAACAAAACGTTTCCATATTTTATCGGGATGCTGAGCGAAAATCATCAAGCCATTCGTCCAACATCCAAGAAAAATATAGTCATAATTTGATAATTCCAAGGTTTTATTTTGTTCTGCAGAGATGACTTCCGTTTGTATCCCTTTAATTTCTAAGAAACTGCTAATTTCACCACCTAGCTGTTTGGTGGTTCCTTTTTTGCTTTGGTAAATAATAATTGCTTTTTTCATACTATTAATAAATTATTTTTATTGTTTCAGTACCTTAATTCAGAGTGGTTTTGTCTTTATGTATTTTGGCGAGAGTGACTATTATTTATGAATCTCAATACTTCCCGGTCAAAAAATTCACTGACAACCATGTTGGATGGGTCAAGGCCTCCTTTGAGTATTCTGAACTCA
>CAYWSJ010000211.1:0-3091 GCA_964461045.1 uncultured Bacteroidales bacterium
CCGTGCTGCCACTATCGAGTCGAAGGGATAGTTAATAAACTGTTCCAGCATTACTTTTCTTGAGCGTTGGCTGATCATGAAGTTATCAAAAGCAAACCCGCTGATTGCCGGGTCCTCTATATTCCCGTTATCGCTGGAATAAGCAACGCGGAAACGGACACAAGTTGCATTCGTATCCATAAAAGCTTCTTTTCTTACCTGGTCAATTGGGTATCGTGAGGTTTGCCAGTCCTGTGATTTTTTCGACCAGCCGATATTTCCTGTGACAGTCTGGTTGCCCGGGCTGCTAACAATACCTGTTCTGTTATACCATTTAAGCCCCATCTCTTCTTCAATTGACTTGGCGCCTAATACTTTCCAGCTTTTCCCGTCGTCCAGGCTGTATTGCACCACCGCGCCATCGCGGCCTTCTTCCACAGCCTGGAAAATGTCAAGTGATAATAAGGGGAAGGAAAGCTCCCTGAAGTCAAAACAAGGAGATTCTACCCATGAATTTTCATTGTTAAGGTTGTCCTCGGGATCCCCTGTATGCCAAAGCTTACCGGTTTGGTTCGGATGACAATTGTATGGGTATTCTACCTCTTTATGCCTCCAGCCCGAATTGTTTCCTTTGTTGAAACTATGGGAGGGCAGCCATCCGCAACTTTCTTGTGTAAAATATTCGTTGTAAGGATTGTCATCATTCACCTCTATATAAGGGAAAATTGGGACTTTCTTGCTTACCGAGTCTGTACATCCGTTTTGGGTCACGGCTTTCATCCTGACGTTATGTACCCCGGGATTTTCAAAAACAAGTTCAGTTGTTTCGGAACTTGTTAGTGTATCTTGCGTTTCACCTGTGATATCAAAATCCCATATATACTTTTCCACCGGGTCGTAATTTGCATATTCAGTATGGTTTATAAACTCTGTGGGATGATTATGAATATTCCCTTTCACCTCAAAATTTACCCCTGGGATATTGCCAATAATAATCGTATCTGAGTATACTCCCGCACAATTGTTGCCTGTGGTTACAGTCAGGCTGGTTTCGTATATTCCGGGTTCCTGGTATTTATGAGCAGGAGCAGCATAAGTTCCGGTGGTCATCAGTCCGTGCTCGGTGATCGAATCGTTGCCGTTTCCGGTGTGATTGAGGCTGGTCATATCCCCGAAATTCCATTTCCAGTTCCACAGAGAAGGATCAGATTCACCTCCAAAGTCAATAGCCTCCGTAAATTTTGTGTAATCGCCAACACAAAGATTTTCAAAGACATACTGCACTTCAGGGCTGGCATGTACATTTACATTGAAAGAACTGTCGTACCTGCATCCGTTGTTGTCCCTGAGAAAGAGCTCAATTAAAAAAGAGCTGTCCTGGCTGACAGAATCAGTTGCAGTCCATGGATTGAAAAAGATGTCGTTATTCTCTTCCCATGTCCCCGGCCCGTTGATTGAATCTATGGTGTGAGAACCGGTAATTTCATTCACCAAATCCACCGAACAATATTCCTCCTTCAGGTTATAAATATTTGCATTGTTATTTACATCATAAGTAGCATCCACTGTAACACTGTGGAGGGTTGTGTCTATACAACTATGGTTGTCACTGTACACCAGTTTTAAACTATCATGGAATATTTGTTCACCCTCGGGCACAAATTCTTCAGGTGTAAAATACCAGGCTCCGCCGTTGGTTTGGGTAATGCTGCCATTATGTCCCAGTATAGTATCTATGGTGTAATTGCTAACCAGCTCAATCGGTTGATTGGTCATGCAATAGTTTTCATTAAGGTTTAACAAATCCCCGTTGGTTGCAGCACGATAAACATAGACAATTTTGGTGGCATAGGTTATATAGATTGTAGTAGAACTACCTGTATTTTCGCATGGGCCTAGTCCAGTCCATAAAGGCAGGTCATCATTCGGGATATCATTTGGATAGGCTTCTCCTTCGCACCTATATTTAACGCCTTCATAAGTCACTTTGTCCCCATCATGATATATAGGGTCAGCATTACCAAGGGGAGACCATGCTATATAGTCGCAATCCCAAAGGTCTTGAATTTGTTGTTTTTGATCCGGATTGAATCTTGAGGTATCGTCCATGCAGGAAGAAAAACCCATTGTATCGGTTTCGTATTCAACGGGAAGAGGGTGTAATAAATCACACGTTCCTATCTGTTCCCACCTGTCGGACTGTGCCGGGTTTGTCCCGTTCGTGGAATCCTGTATAATACACTCGTATTCACCGCCCCCGTAAGATCTTCTATCGCCAACGGAATAGTTAGGCACAATGGTATCGCCGTTCCACTGTGACGGACAGCCACCTGTCTCATAAACTTCTACCTTTGCGATTGCAGAAATTTTTACAGGCGTCATCATGTTTGCCGAAAAATCATTCGGGGTAAGGTTAAAAGTAGTATCCGTTCCATCCTCAATAAACTCATTTTCATTAATTTCTATTTTATACCCATGATAGGAAGACATATAGCCATAGCCATCCTCCACTTCAATAGCCCCGGGGCCGATATCCTTGCTTATGGTAACAGTATATGCAGAATCATCGTATGCACAAAACGACTCTTTTGGGACTGATATTTTTTCCCTGCTCACGCTAATATCAGCTTCAGAGGTTGATATACAATACCCGCCATCATTGTCATTCATTTGGGGGTAATATTTACCGTAAGTGAAAGAAACCCTGTTTTGATTGCCATCGCCATAGGTAACCAGGGGGTGATTGGGGTTGAAAATTGTATCATCATCGTAGTCCTTGTTATAATCCATGTGGAATCTCCCGAAAGAATAGCTGTTTCCCGATTCCACATTCCCTGAAGTTAAATAAGCAAATGTTCCTGAAGTGTCTTCATAAACATTATTTATAGGTAGAGAATCTATGCTGTTGTAATTATATTCTGGATAAACATAATCCAAAAGGTTAATGTTGCCCTGGTTTTTATTTATCTCAATTTTGTTTTTTAATGCGTATTGTTTAAAAGAATAGAAATTCTTTATTTGAACAGAATCTTTCAGAACAACATTTCCATAATCAGCTTTCACTTTCAGGTAACCGTTATCAGGAGGTGTATAATCAAATTCACCCCCTTGA
>CAYWSJ010000212.1:0-3042 GCA_964461045.1 uncultured Bacteroidales bacterium
CAATTAAACCATTTAACTCTAAATCTCCCACAACATCCAGACTCTACCTCTACCTCAGCCTCAGCCTTAGCCTTAGCCTCAAACTATCCTTCCTCTTTAATCTTTTCAGCCTTTTCCCTGGCTTCTTTCATGATTTGCTCGGCTTTTTTATCCGCTTCTTTGATCAGTTGTTCTGCTTTTTGGTCGGCCTCCTCCCGGATTTTTTTGGCCGTAGCTTGCGCTGCTTTTTTGGCTAATGGGTTTTTACCCTTTGCTTTTTGTTCTATCTTATCTGCTTTATCATCTGCCTCTTGCCTGATCTTCTTCGCAGCTTGTCGTGCTTCTTCTTTCACCTTCCCGGCGCGTTTTTCTGCCTGGCTGATTATCTCCTGCGCTTGTTTGGCTGCTTCTTCACTTACTTTCTTTTTCACCTCCTCTTTGACCTTTTCTTTTGCCTGTTCCTTAACAGAGGATTCTCCTCCTTCACCAAAGGCAGGGGCTACCTTTGGATCTGAAAAACTGCCCGTTACTTTGGCCTTTACATTTATGGTCTCCTGTTTCTCTAAATCAACCCCTTTGGAAGAGGCAAAATTCATGAACTGATCATAAGCTTTGTCTGCCGTCTCGCCAAGCTTTTCCCTCGGAACATTAATATCCAGCAGATAGTCCATGGTTTTATCCAGCGATTGAGAACCGGCAACGGTCATCTTCATGTTGTTCCATTTCACATCAAATGGTTTCACAATAACTTTCCCGTTCTCGATTAGGAAATTGATGTTCACATTGCGGAAGGTCTGCTCTTCCTTATCCGCTAGTTTTATCTTTTTCATCACTTTGTTGAATCCTTCTGATCCACCCAGCACCAACTGGTCGCTTCTTAACTCGCCATAGCCATTCATCGTTGAGAGGTCTGGCATCATATTCTGCTGCAGATTGGAAAGAAACTTCAGATCAAGCGAGATGTCTCCCTGTGCTTTTTTAAGAATGGGTGCAACCTTGCCAAGGACAGCAAATGATTTCAGGGCATTTTCCATCTGTATGTCTTCCACCGAAAGGTTGAAATTTACTTTGGGTTTGAGCGTGTCCTGTGTGTTATATTCACCATCGGCCATCATGTTGCCTTCGAACAGGTCCATTTGAAATCCATCCAGGTAAACTGTGCGGTCGCGCACCAGGATGGTTCCCCTGGCGTCTTTGATTTCCATTTCATCGTAGATGATCTCCTTAAAATGAGACGCAAGCTTGAAATCGATCCTGTCGGGTACCTGAACCACCGATAGCTCGGTTGTTGTGGTGTCTTCTTCCTCTGTTTCCTCTTCTTCGGTTTCTTCCGTCATAAATTCGTTGGCGTTGAGGTAATCCGACCGGGCTGTAAAATCACCCCGGATGGTGCCATCTTTCAGCACATAAGCCAGGTAGTTCTCAATTTTCCCGGACAGACTGAAATCGCTTTTTCCCAGTTTCGTTTGAAGTTCTTTCAGGTCAAGGTATTGCGGGGTGAACCTGAAATCGCAACTGGCAATGGTTACTTTGGCAGGCAGGTCCGGACTGCTATATTGCATATCCTGAATCTGTATGCCGCCGCTGGCATCGAACTGCTCATACTTCTCATCTTCAATCATCGACAAGGTTCCTTTTACCCCAAAATCCGAATTGATTGTTCCCGTAAGTTTTGTGTCTTCCATGGGAATGGCATCTGCCAGGTTCTCAAGGATGAGCTTCCCTTTCATCTCTGCATCTATCTTGGGGTCGGAGATGGGCTGTGTGAGCATCAGGTAAGCATCGAAAGGACTGTCTGCTATTTCAAAATGAAACTTGTCGAGCTTAACCACTGAATTGTCGTTGTTTACACCATCAAAATAAGTTTGCAGACTGATGTTGATGTTTTCTACCTTTTTAGGAAGATCGGGATAACCGAACATGGCATTTTCCACCAGCAGGTTTAGATCCATTGAAGGATAAATATCATCTTTGTAATATCCGCTTATTTTAGCATTCAATGAAAGATTGCCACTGGTCTCGAGTTCCTGGAAATCTTTTGTGTACACAGCAGGCACTAAAGACATGAGGCTTTTGAAGCTTGCCTTGTTGGTTCTGAGCGCCAGGTCGGTGTTGATGCGGCCATTTTCCAGCATCTCTACCAGTCCGTCGAAAGCGAGCGTTAGTCCGTTGATGCTGAACTGGTTTTCCTCCAGATGATAACGCTGCTTTTCAAGGTTGGCGTCAATGCCCGCCTTAAAATTTATGGAAGCCTGGTTCAGGTATTTGATTGCCCCCATTTTCACCATTACCGGCTTGATGCCCAGGTTCATTTCCAGGTGAGATGAATCCGCTCCAAAATCGCCCTTGAGTGTATAATTCAGGTTTTTGAGCGATGCGAAAAGGTTGGCTGTGGAATCATGGAACCGGATGGATGCATCCGTGATTTTGAATTCCTTCAGCGCAGCGCGGAAAGAGGTAGTGCTCTCGGTGGTGTCTTCAGGTTCCTCTTCGACCAGCGAAGTGTCCGGTTCTGACTGGTAAATATCCCAGTTGGCAGAAGAATCGGTGGCTACTTTGGCAAAAATTTGCGGCTTCACCAGGTAAATTCCTTCCACCTTAATGTTCTTTTTGAGGGCACTGAGAAGATCTGCCGATACATTTAAAGATTCGAACTGCACCAGCGTGTCGCTTTCGAATTGGCCTTTGCCGGAAACCGTAAGGTCGTACAACCCGATGTTCAGGTTCGGAAAACGTTTGAAAAGCGACAGTTTCAGATCCGAAAACTCTACTTTTGCATCCAGTTTCTCATTTAAGAGCTTTTTCGATTGGGTGAGAATATTATCTTTGAAAAAGTAAGGAACAATGATCATCAGGGCAATGATAGCAAGAAGTACAATACCCAGTATTTTAAGCAACCTTTTCAGCAAGCGTTTCATAACGTTTTTTTTTGGTGAGACATCTTTTCCCAAATTTAATAAATATGCACAAGAAAATCACGTGTAAGAAAGTTTAAAATATGGTAAGATGGCGATTGGCAAATCAATATTTTTTTTATCTTTGCCCTGCTTTACTTGCAAAAGT
>CAYWSJ010000213.1:0-2999 GCA_964461045.1 uncultured Bacteroidales bacterium
CATCTTTTGCTTTGAAATAGTAGTGATTAAAAAAATTATCATGCGGAACATGACAGTCATTGCAATGCGTTACCTCCCTGTGTGCACTATGAAACCATGTCGCATATTGTGGTGCCATAATGTGGCAATTGACACATGTTTCTGGTTTATCTGAAATATAAGAATGTGCTTTCGATATATAAAAAGCATAAATACCTAATCCGACAAAAATACCCAGTAAAATAATTACGGGTATTTTCCATTGAGGAGGTGGTATTATTTTTTTTATGAATTTCCTCATAAAAAGGACCTGTATGTCCTAATCAAATATATAAAAAAAACAGGAATTAAAGTATTTAGTTACCTTAATTCACCCTATTTAAAAATAATCTAATTAATGTTATCCTTTAAATTATCTAATAAAAAGAAAGTAGCAAGATCGGTTAACCTTGCTACTTTAATAAAAGTTAAAACTAATTATAAATCTTAACCTTCCTGAATTTTTATCACCTCAACCGGGCAGCTTTCTGCTGCTTCTTTAATTTCATCTTCATTTGCAGCAAAATCAGCATCTGGTTTAACAATTGCCTCATCCCTGTCGCCCAGTTCAAAAACATCCGGTGCAATATCTTCACACAAACCACATGCTGTGCATCCTTCTTCTATCCATACTTTCGTTATTGGCATATTACCTCCTTTTTATTAAACTTCTTTATTTTACAATTAATAAATATATAAAATGATTAACTTTGTCACAAATAATAAGATCATTATGTTCATAAAAATATTTATACCTGTAGTTGCATTGGTTGCCATAGCAGGAATCATAATGGCAATCCGAATAATATTGCAAAAAAACGGGAAATTCCCGGAAACCGAAATCGGCAGGAACAAAGAAATGCGAAAAAGAGGGATCATCTGTGCAAAAGCAGAAGAAATTAAATGCCGTAGAGAGGTGGAAAAAAATAGGTATTCTGAGAATCCCTGCAACGCATGCCACTTATAAATAAAATATAATCCTCAATTTGATTAATCCTGATCTTAAAACAAATAACTATGCTTTCACACAGGCAGGTATTTCTTCAAAATATTGGTCAAACCACTGACAACCCCCTGACTATAGAGATAGAAAAAGCCAAAGGTATATATCTCTATGATACTTCAGGTAAAGATTACATCGATCTTGTTTCCGGGGTATCTGTAAGCAATCTTGGACACAGACACCCCAGAATTGTACAGGCGATAAAAGATCAGTTGGACAAGCACATGCATCTTATGGTTTACGGGGAGTTCGTACAATATCCCCAGGTTAAATTTACAGAGTTGCTGGCAAAACAACTTCCCGAATCGCTTAATAATATCTATTTTGTCAACTCAGGAAGCGAAGCCAATGAAGGCGCTTTAAAGCTGGCCAAAAGATATACACAGAAAACAGAAATCATTGGCTTCAACAATGCTTACCATGGATCTACGCAGGGGACAATCTCGCTTATGGGTGACGAAAAATTCAGGAATCCGTTCAGACCCCTTTTGCCTGATATAAGATATATTAATTTCAACGAGGAAGAAGAACTTAACCAAATTACCGAACGTACAGCATGTGTTATTGTGGAGCCAATACAAGCTGAAGCAGGTATTTTGCTCCCGGAAGAAAACTATTTACAAAAACTTCGGGCACGTTGCAATGAAACCGGTTCGCTGCTTATTTTTGACGAAGTTCAAACAGGATTTGGACGAACAGGAGATCTTTTTGCTTTTAAAAAATATGGAGTAATCCCCGATATATTCACCATTGCAAAAGGTATGGGAGGCGGCATGCCTATCGGTGCCTTCGTGGCCTCAAAAAAAATAATGGATGCACTGAAGAAGAATCCGGGACTAGGACATATTACTACTTTTGGAGGACATCCTGTTTCTGCAGCTGCAGCCTTTGAAAATCTGAAAATCTTGTTGGAAATGGATTATATAAATAAAGCGGAAGAGAAAGGAAGATGGTTTTTGGAAAATCTGGAGCACCAACAAATAAAAAATATGTGGGGAACAGGTCTGTTTATTGCTGTTGAAATGGAAAGCGCTCAAATTGTGAGTAAAATGATGAAATTATTAGCTAAACAAGGAGTTATAACCGATCAGTTTATCTTCAAACCCAATGCATTCAGAATTGCACCACCCCTTATCATCAAAAATGAAGAGGCAAATGAAGCTATTAAAAGAATAAAAAAAGCTATGGATCAACTATAACTGCAAAAACAATAAAAATGAAATCATACAATCTCTATTTATAAATACCAAACGAAAACCTGAAACGTTCCCTTTTATCAGAGAAGTTTAAAAAAAGTGTAACCAAATTAATCTATGAACTCAATAAGCATTAAAATCCTTTTTATTATTTCTTTCATCATTCCCGGTTTATTTTCTTACGGACAAAATGGAGATAACATAATCAATCTTCAGAAAGAGGAAAATATTCTGAAATCATATTTTGATTCAGTGGCTACCCTTCAAAGTGACAGAAGAAAAGAAAAATACAATAATAAGATTCTAAAAAAATTAAGAAACATTCTTAAATACGAAGAATCATTTCACTACTCTTTTGATTCTATTGAGCATGCAGGTATATTATTCTCCTCAGACAACAGGGTTAAATTATACAATTGGAATTTGCCATACAATGGTGGTTACCACGAATATTTCTGCTTCATTCAATATAAAAAAAACAAAAAAAATGATCTGAAATTATTTGAATTGGCGGATAAATCGAACAAAATCAAAAAACCGGAAGAAAAAACACTGAATTCAGAAAAATGGTATGGAGCGCTTTACTATCGTATGATCGCTATTGAGGGAAGAGGCAATCAACGCTATTATACACTTCTTGGCTATGATCCAAACGACTTTCTTACAAATAAAAAAATAATTGATGTTCTTTACTTTAAAAACGACCTCTCCCCTGTTTTTGGGGCACCTATTTTTAAAAACAGAAGAAATACACAACACCGAATAATATTTGAATACAGTGA
>CAYWSJ010000214.1:0-2986 GCA_964461045.1 uncultured Bacteroidales bacterium
GGGATTCAATTTCCCGGATATACTTTTCAATATCATTATGTGAATGATTATGAACATTCATTTTTAGAAACATATATTTAACAAAACCATCCTATATTAATTACGTGGCACAAAACAAACAGGATGTTTATATTACATTAATACAATATATCATCTGTTCAAGATACATTAAAATATGATAAAAGGAAAGAAATTGAATAATGTATTAAATTTATTTTTCACTTTTCAAATTCCAGTAACTCAACAGGGGCTCCATTGTGTTCAATCATGGCCACACGGACTCCTTCTGAGGGTGGATTAGGGGGAACCAGGATATCAAGCTTCCTTTTTTCCAGCTCATAATCCAGGTCATCTACCTCAAAAGCGATATGAGGAACATTTTGAACCAATTCGGGCAGCGGGCAATCAGGATCAAACCTCATCCATTCGATTCCAAATGGACTTTCACTAAATCCGGAGACATAAAATTTCAGTTGTGGTATGTATTTTTCTCCTTCCAGTTTCTGCGTGGTGGGAATCCCTATGTGATGATACCTCCACCCCCATTCAGAAATGGCTTTCGGTAGTTCATGGTCTTTTCTTAATCTGGACATATTGTGATATTTTCTTTCTTTTAAATAAGGTGCTCCATTTCTCAAAAATAGAGAAAAAAAAATTACATTTACACCAAAATTTCATAATTAATTTTTATGGAAAACAATCAAAAAGCTACATTTATCAAAAAATGGTGGATTTCCTTCCGTCCCTTCTCCCTTCCTGCTTCAACCATGCCGGTAATTTTTGGAACTGTACTGGCTGTAGTTTATGGAAACGCCAATTTTAATATTTGGTATTTCCTTCTCTCGTTGGTAGGAATTGTTATTCTGCATGGTGCATCAAACATTTTGAGCGACATACATGATTATAAACGCGGGCTCGACAAAGAACCTACTCCGGTAAGCGGAGGTGTTGTCAGAAAACTAATTTCTATCAAAGAAGCAAAAAATGCCTCCATCATATTGTTTTCTGCCGGAGCATCTATCGGCTTGTTACTAACGTGGCTAACCGGCCCGTGGCTATTAGGGATAGGTATTCTTGGATTGATAATAGGTATTTTCTACACTACAGGGACAAAAATTTCTTTAAAGTATAATGCCCTTGGAGACTTAGCAGTCTTTTTTGACTTTGGTATTCTGGGAGCGCTGGGTGCCTGGTATGTACAGGTCGGAGAATTAAGCTGGATTCCGGTAATCTGGTCTGTTCCGATGGCCACCCTGGTAATTGCCATCCTGCACGCCAATAACTGGCGGGATATTAAATCCGACCGGACAGGAAGAATAATTACCATTGCCTCATTGCTCGGAGATATTAAGTCTTTGCGTTATTACGCTGTTTTAATATACGGACCGTTTTTCATGGTACTTGGCCTGATTCTAATACCCTATCTATTCTTCCCGGAGCTAGTGGCTATGCCTTTCACCTTTCTATTAACCCTGCTGGCTTTACCCATTGCTATTAAATTATGGAATAAGGCATTAAAAAGGCATAATCCTGAAAAACCGATGGATTTTGCAACGCTTGACGGAGCAACTGCCAAGCTAAATCTAACATTCGGACTGCTTTGTTCGTTTGCTTTAATTCTTGATCTGGCACTAAATTCAATATTCTAAATGAACTTTAATCAGAGACGAGGAATAAAAAATAATTACCTGTTTCTCCTAATACTGGTTGTCGCTCTTATTGTCTTCATTCCGCTATTTATTTACCGAACCATTGGCCCCTTAGACTTCTGGTGGTGGATGTCTGCCAACCTGGTTATTCTTTTGTCTTTAAGCCTCTTAACAGATGCAAGTTATCGCAAGGAACTCACAGGTGATTTTCAGAAAAGTATTCCCAAAAAAATCATCTGGGGATTGGTTTCTGCTGTTTTACTGTATGGCGTTTTTTTCATTGGTAACGCACTTGTAAGGTGGATTTTTGACTTTGCCGGAAAAAATATCAGCGATGTTTATGGATTTAAAGGCGGAGCCGAAAATATACGCATAGGGTTGCTGATGCTGATCATTATCGGGCCGGGCGAAGAACTCATGTGGCGTGGTTACATGCAGGGAACTTTTTCTGCCTCGTTGGGAAAAGTAAAGGGTTTCCTGGTTGGGGTTCTTTTTTACACCTTAATTCATGTGGCAACCGGAAATCTTATCTTAATTCTTGCTGCTCTTGTTGGAGGTTTATTTTGGGGATGGATGTACATGAGATACAGATCGATGCTCCTGAATATTGTAAGCCATATTGTCTGGGACATTGCCATATTCCTGGTATTCCCGTTAAACGGATAAAAATGTAATAATTGCTAAAATCAAAATAATCCCGGAAAACCAGAATTATTAGTTATAAAAAATCATTTTCTGAGCAAAACTGAAGCCCCTATTATCATCGTACCACCCATAATTTCATTCCAGGTAAGCACTTCATTAAAAAGAAATACACCGAATAAAATTCCGCTGACTACTTCAATATAAGAAAGGAAGGAGGCTGTTGACGCAAATATTTTTTTCAGGGCATGGAAGAACAACCAGAAACCTATAACACCTACCAGAACAGCATATATCGAAGCAACTGAAAACTTGTGCAAAGTAAGTTGGTCCAGGCCTGTAAATAGAAAAGGCAAAAAACATATTGCTCCTACAAAATTCTGAAAAAATACAATCTGAGGAGAAGAAAACTTAGTGGACTGGTGTTTAAATATTACCACCATAGCTGCATTAAGAGCTGCAGAAAAAAGCATTGCAGTCATACCCAAAAAGACCTGATTGCCGAAATGAATAGGTTTATCCGAAAAAACAAGCACAACACCAACCATCGCAACAACTAAAAGAAACATATTAAAATATGGAAGGGGTTCTTTCAAGAAAAAACGACTGAAAAGAACGGCTAAAACAGGATAAGTATAAAGAATAATAACCGCATTACCTATGGGAGCATTTAAAAAACCAATGAAATAAAAGAA
>CAYWSJ010000215.1:0-2982 GCA_964461045.1 uncultured Bacteroidales bacterium
ATGAAACCTAAAACTATATTGAGTTTTATTCTGAAAACGCTTCTCCTCTCGGCTGTTATGCTGGTGGTTACCATAATCATCAGCATGATCCGGCCGCTCCCGGCCGAAGGCAATACAGCACAGGATGAGGGAACCATCATGCTTTTACTGTTCACAGTCACAACAGTCTATGCCCTCGTTATTGGACTGGTAATAAAAAACGCCAGGGGCAGCCGGTTACAGCTCATTTTGGGACTGATACTCGCTTTTTATGGTGTCCAGACGGTTATCGGGCAGATAGAGGCTATTTTCTTTCTTACTCCATTAGCAGAAAAATGGGGCGCAGGAAGCGTTCCGGTGATGCAGATGCCACTGGATTTTATTTTCTCCCAATTCATAATTTGGGGCGCAGTAGCCCTTGTGGGTGTTCCGGTGGCCGTGTTGCTTTTTGACAAAAGAAAAAAAGAAACAAGAAACAGCATACAATGGCTCCCCAACATGAGCAGCAGGGACTGGCTGCTCAGAACCGGGCTCGTAATCATTGCTTATGAGCTGCTGTATTTCGGGTTTGGATATTTTGTGGCATGGAAAGATCCTGCTATTCTGGATTACTACCAGGGTACAGATCCCGGAAGTTTTTTTGCACAGTTGGCTAATGTGGCTGAAGAAACACCCGGTTTATACGGACTACAGGCATTCCGCTCATTACTGTGGCTGATCATTACTTTACCAGTAATCAGTATGCTCAGGCATAAAAAATGGGCAGGTGCACTTTTAACAGGGCTATTTGTAAGTCTGCCCATGAATATTCCACACATCATACCCAATCCTTACATGCCGGCAGAGGTAAGAGTTGTCCATTTTACCGAAACCGTGATTTCCACCTTTATTTTTGGTGTGCTGATTTTCTGGCTATTTAAGAATTCTATCAAAGATATTTTAAGAAATGCTACATGAAAGGCAAAAAATGATATAAGCAGCTATTAGTTAATAATTTAATTTACTAAAATATAAAGAATCAAAAAAAAATGTTATGAATGTTAAAAGATTAATTACCTTCATTTTGGCCCTCACACTAAACTATGGGCTTGTTTATGCACAAACAATCACACAAACCATAAACGGAAAAGTGCTTGATGCACAAACCCATAAACCTCTCTCTTTTGCCACTGTTGTTGTGTTAGATACTGATCCGGTCATTGGCACATCATGTGATGTAAACGGAAATTTCACACTGGAAAAAGTACCTGTCGGACGGCAAAGCATCTCGATCAGCATGGTGGGATATGAAACCTATGTAGAAAATGAATTCCTGGTAAGCAGTGGACATAATGCACGAATTGAGGCAGAATTAAGTCCCAAAGCTCAGGAACTGGATGAAGTTGTTGTCCGGGTCCGCAAGGATGAAGCATTGAACAAGATGTCAACTGTAAGTAGCCGTCAGTTTACAGTAGAAGAAACTCAGCGCTATGCAGGCGGTTTAAATGATCCGGCCCGTCTGGCCTCCTCTTTTGCAGGGGTAGCAACACCTTCGGTTTCCAGCAATGGAATCTCCGTAAGAGGAAACAGTCCGAACGGTTTGCTTTGGCAAATTGAAGGGGTGGAAGTTCCCAACCCAAATCATTTTGCTAACTTAACTGTCACCGGTGGAGGTCTTATCACTGCCATCAGCAACCAGATGATGGGAAACAGCGATTTCCTCACAGGTGCTTTTCCTGCAGAATATGGCAATGCTACTTCGGGAGTATTTGATATCAAACTACGCAAAGGAAGCAATAAAAAACGCAGATATACGGTGCAGGCCGGACTAATTGGTGTTGATATTGCTACAGAAGGACCATTCGTTGAAGGTGGAAAATCATCCTACCTGATGAACTACCGAAATTCAACCATGGCTTTACTTTCACCAATTTTGCCAGATAATACAGGGATATTGAAATACCAGGACCTGGCATTTAAAACCCATTTCCCTACCAAAAAAGCCGGTACAATCTCTTTCTGGGGTATTGGAGCGCTTGATGGACAGGAGATGGAAGCTGCTGATAGCTCTGAATGGGATATGAATGCAGACCGTGACAATTCCAAAACCAGGCTCTATATGTATGCAAGTGGATTATCGCATCGTATTCGCCTGGGATCCCAAACATTTCTTAAAACCAGGCTGTCTGCCACAGGGAGTGGATTATCGCATAAAGAAAAACGCGTTGGCTTTGATGATGTAGAACGCCCTCAGTCCAATGCAGATAACAACAGCTGGCGCCTTACTTTTAAATCCAACATTAATCATTATTTCAGCAAAAATCACAGCAACCAGACCGGTATTCAATACAGCCGGATGGGATATAACATTGATATCGTTCAATCACCGGCAGAAGGAGCAGACCCTGTTCCTATGGCATCGCAAAAAGGCAATTCCGGGTTGATTCGTTTGTATTCACAGTCACGAATTGACCTTGGCAAAAGGTTCACATTGAATGCAGGAGTGAACACGCTATGGTTCTTCCTGAATGATAATTACTCCATTGAACCACGTGCCGGACTGACATACCAAATCAATCCAAAACAAAGTATTGCCCTGGCTTATGGAATACACAGCCGAATTGAAAATTTAAAAGTTTATTTTGTCAAAGAAGATGAAGCCTATCCCAACAAATCGCTGGATCTGATGAAATCGGCTCACTACGTGCTTTCATACGACCTGAAAATAAATGACCATCTGCGTTTAGGCATCGAACCATACTATCAGCAGCTAAAAAATGTTCCAGTAGCAAGTGACAGCTACATTTCAACAATTAATTCTGAAGAAGAAATCTTTTTCAACGAAGTGCTTGTTAACGAGGGAACAGGCCACAACATCGGCATTGATTTTACACTTGAGCAATTCCTGCATAAAGGTTTCTACTATCTGCTCACTGCATCCATTTTCGATTCAAAGTATACAGGGGCAGATGGCATAGAACGCAACACACGCTTCAACCGGAATTATGTAATTAATGCACTCGC
>CAYWSJ010000216.1:0-2944 GCA_964461045.1 uncultured Bacteroidales bacterium
TTAGAGCGTTATGATGTTCAAGCTTCTACCTTTCTTAGAAAGTTAGCACTTTCACAAATTCACAGAATTGATGAAGAAGAACTTGAAAATAAACAAAAAAGAAAAACGGTGTATGAATAATGGCAACAGAAGGTGGAGATTACGAATGGAACATGGCCTTTCATACATTTCGTAGGTTACAGGTGTTGTTGGGCAGTGCAAATGAACATCGTATTTCTGACAATTTCATAATGTGGTTCAAGTGTCTTGACGCTCTTGTTTGTGA
Organism: uncultured Bacteroidales bacterium; assembly: GCA_964461045.1. GTDB lineage: Bacteria > Bacteroidota > Bacteroidia > Bacteroidales > UBA12077 > JAGXLC01. The sequence goes on from CAYWSJ010000216.1 coordinate 266, forward strand.
AGTTTCAGTATACTTGAACGAAAATAATGTGGGAGAAAAAAAAATTCTTGACCAGATGGATTCGCTTCTTGATGCATGTTACAAAGGCTACAAAAATTATGTTGTTAGAAAAAATAATAATACTAGAATGCCAACAATACCTTTCATATCCAGAATGAACCTAAGCAAACTGCACAGATTACTTTTAAAAGTACTTGAAAACAAAAAAATATTACTCAAAAAAGGTAAAGTATACAAACCAGACGTATGGTAAATAAGGAGGACAAAATAAAATGGTTAAAACACAAAGCTCACAAGATTTTGACAAATACTGGGAAGAAGTTAGACAGGAATATTATAAAAAAATAGGTAATAAAGAAAAGGTTGATGAATGGGTAGATTATAGCATAAAACTCTACAAACCTTTCAATCGTGTGTTTATGCCTCACACTATGATGTGGCAATTGTACGTGCAAAAAAAGAGAATGATAAAAGATAATCAACATCTTTGGTTCTTGTTCGTCGGTAGAAAAGGGGGCGAAGGAAAATCAACTCTTGCAAAACATGTTCTTCATTACCTTGATCCTTCCTTTGCGGAAGATGCCAGGATTGTTAATTCTTACAAGGCGTTGATTGAATGTATGAACACTGAAAAATTTGTCAAGTTCAATGATAATCCTGCAATATTGATGGACGAAGCCGACCCTACAATACATATGGCATCAAAAGAAGGTACAAAACTACGAAGAATACTAACAAAAGTGCGACATTTAAATCAAATGGTGGGTTTGTGCGTTAATGACCTTTCAGATGTTCCAAGTTTTGTCTACAAGTTATTTTCTGGATTAATTTTTCTTGATAATAAGAAAGGCGACCATAGATTTTGGTATTGGAACTCAAATGAAGAATATTGTGGAATAACTATCCTTGATGACATTAGGAAGGATTACAAAAACGAAAAACACGCTGTGTTCCAGAAAAAGGCACCACTCGCCATCATTGGTCACGAAAACTTCAGCAAAGATACACCATATTTTGATGAGAAAGAGTATATCAAACGAAAAGAGCACGATATCCATTCAGATATGCAACAATACCTTTACAGCAGTAGTAACAAGAAAAGCAAATGTGGACAAACTATGACCTTGAAAGAATTTGCGAAAAGTTTGTGGAATCAAAATTATGGAGGCCATGAAATTGCAAAAATGCTCCATCTCCATCCTACAACCATTTACAAATGGGTCAAACAATAGTATATGAGGGGGGCTGTAAGTATAAGGAAGAGAATCAAAATCCAAAAAAAGACTTGTTGGGGGGCAGGAGGTTGCCAATGTGTGACATTTAGGTCAATTAGATGGTCATAAAGTTCGTATAATGATAAAAAGTGAGACATTTTAGTCAAATGATATAAAATATATATTCAAAAACACATAATGAGGTGGATACAATGGAAAAAAAGCAAGACATAATTAATTATGAGGAGTTGGAACGGGGTATTGTAGCAGTAGAAAACCTGTTGTCCGATTACGACATTGAAGAAAAGAGAGTTATATTGAGACATGTTCTCAACAGAAAAATGAAACAAGATGCAAAAAGAAGGGACAAAGAAAGGTTCAATTCTATTTTGCCAAAATTTGTAAAAGACAGATTACGACAGGAGGATGATGAAATATGAGTAACAGCACAGGATTTGTTGGCAAATTAGGAGGGATGGCACAAAATGCCAACCCTGAATCACTGACTAGTTTCATTAATTCCCCTGTGGTAGACACTATTTTCTTTTGGGGAAAAGTATTCATAGGCCTGGCAGTATTGGTTTTCGGTGCAATTCTTTTCTGGAAATATTACATGAGTTATAATATTAGGATCAAGGTCAAACAAAGATATGGTTCTGGGGGTACAAAAGTATATGCAGACAGGGCAAAGATTGTAACTGACAAAAATACACAACAAAGAAGAATGGAATTGTTCAGAAGAAAAGACAAAAAGATATTAACTACGCCAGTTCCCGAATCAAAATTCAGACAGATTGAAGGAAAGCACGAATATTTTGAGTTTTGGATTGATGACGAAAATAACTTGCACCCTATCTTACCCCCACAACAAAATAATGAAAAACAAATATCGCTCAATATTCTCGGGAAAGACATGAGAGCTTGGCAATCAACCGAAACAAAAAGAATATCAGAGAAATATAGCAAGCAAACTATGCTACAGAAATATCAACCTATGTTCATTATGTTTGCCTCAATCATTGGTGCCTTTTTGATCAGTTTTTTTGCGTTCAAATATCTTGGATCAGGATTGACCGAAGTAGCACAAAGTATGAGTGAATTGGCATCAGCAGTAACAAGTTTGCAAGGATGATGACAATATTGGAGGGATACTTGGCAGGATTGTTCATGGGTTCATTTGCCATGTATCTCTTATATTCAACAAAAGATAGAAAAAAGAGTATAGAAAAAAATATAAACAAGAAATGATTAGCGATAATATAGGTATGGAGGCATTCGTATAGTATAGTATGCGAGGGCAGGGCTGATTCATCACATGAAGCCAAAACAATATGATATATCGTTTTTCTATATATCATTCTTTTGACATGTTTCCTATTTCTCCATACCTGTCATAAAATCTCCGGGAAAAGAGGGGGCAAGGCAATCCTCATCTTGCCTTGTTTCTTACTACCCATTAGTATAC
>CAYWSJ010000217.1:0-2936 GCA_964461045.1 uncultured Bacteroidales bacterium
AATCACCAAAACACGAAATTCCACAAAAGGATGATTAACATTTAAGATAGATTTTTGTGTTTTTTTTTTCGTAGCGTGTAATTAAAGAGGAAATATTGTTATATGGTTAAATCATTCACTTCATTCATGGAGCTATACGTTGTTGTATGGTTGCTGTTAAATATCTGCACTATCAGCCAGGTTTTGGCAAAATACTCACACAATAAATATTAACAGACAATCAAGTATTACAAGGTAATGAAGTAAATTCCTAAAATGGATCAAAATTAATTTGGGATAGAATCCAAATTTTCTAAATTTAGCCATTTTATAACGGTAGTTTCTTCCTTAACACTGTCAGTAGGTTTAATATAAGCTTCAATAAAGAGAAACTTATCAATAAAAAACTCATCATGACATACTTCATTAATCGAATAATAAGTATATTTCCAAGTATTTAAGTTTAATTTATAAAGTTTTTTGTTTTCCTTACCCTTGATTAAGAAAAAAGCATAATTATCATTAATATGTATTTTTTGATCCCAATCCAAATATCCCGTTATTTGTAATTTTATATCTTCTTCTTTTCCTGTGGAAAGGTCAACTTTTGCCAGAATCTTCTCGTTATAATTATTTGCCTTCCAGTAATAAATATATCCTTTTTTAACATTTTTTGGTAGACTGGCGTCTATCGAAGAGTAAATTTTTTTCGACCATTTGTATTTTCCTGTATTGCTGACTACTTCCAGTTTTCCAGGAGAATGTAATAATAACAGTGAATCCACACTAAAGAGTGTATGAATATTATTATAAGCCTTTTTCCATTTTACTCCTTGAGATTTAAGGTTTCTGCAAGTTAGGTAGGTTGTATCATTATCATCACCAAGATCCATCTCCGTGTATATTAGATCCTTCTGCTTTAAATATAATACGTTACGGTCATAAATAATAGCGTTTTCTTCAAATGAAAAAAGTTTATTTTGAGTCTTTAGATCAATTATATCGTAAAAATATTTATCCCCATCTTCCCCTTTGCTAATAAGAAGGAACTCATTTTTTAAATATAGGCCAGCTCCAGCTCTATTGCATTTATATGCAATGTTTTTTTTATTTAAATCAAAATAGTAAGCATTTATATCTGGCTTCTTATTAATTTGATTTTCTGAAGATAATAGCTCTCTATCCTTGTTATAAACAAGCGGATCTACTGCCCTAAAACCCTTATAATTATGTGTAAAAGAGCGAATTACCCTAACTTTTTCTGATTCAATATAAAAATCAATTTTGGGTATGGATTTTGTTATATTGAGAACAATATAACCTTCTAAATCAAGACTATCATTTATCCTTTTTTCATATTTCACAAAGACGTGTGAAGTTTTTATATCATAATTGCTCACCTGTTCATTAGAAAATACAAGTCGGTCTATGTTAATATTTGATAAAGTATTAAATGTATTAAGTTTTACCACATTCCCTTCTTTCCCACAGGAGATTATAAAAAAAACAAGTAAAAGCAATATAAACAATCTCATACTAAGAAATTTGTTTAGGTAACGGTAAATAATAACCATTCTTTTTAATTATTTTTCCAACATTTTTCCCTTTTGCTCCATTTTGATACCAATATTTGTTGAGTATAGTTGCAAGTTCATCATGATAGCTATTAATTGAATTAATTTTAATTGCATGAGACCTCCCTAAAATATTTGGAACCCAGATTTCAAAAGAGGCACCAAAATCATAAATAGGGATCGGAATTCCTTTATAAATTCCATTTATATATTCTGGTAAGTGCTCATCATGATCTGTATTTGTAAGCTTAACATCTCCAGCAAACCAGGGATTATTCCAATCTCCATGAAAAGACATTGTAATTTTTGGATTTTTAATTTGATCTAAGAAGGATTTAATAATTAACTTCTTATAATTTCTTTTTGTTGTCAATCTTATATATTTCTCTGCCCTACCTAATTCTATCTGTATTTGTCGTTCAAATTTACGCTTTTTTCTTAAATCTTTAATTTTTGAACGTTCTATTCCATAAAGATCTGATTGTTCTTTTCTTATTCCATTTAAAACATTATCAATTTTATCAATAATTTTTAAATAATCCTGAATAAATGATTTTTCATTATTTTCTTTTTTCGACTCATCTATCTTTTCAATCTCTGACCAAACCGAAGAACCAGTAATTCCAGATATTGCAGGACCTGCATAAGGAATATAACCCAATAAGTTTGATAAATCCTCCCGAATTATTTTTCCAATGTCTAATTGTGTGCTTCCTTTCTCCAACTCCAATTCAAAATCTTTAAGTGCATCTTTCATTTGCTCTTCCTTTTCATCATAGATATCTGTAAGTCTATTAAAAAACGAACTAGAAGTAAAAGTGTCCTCATCAACAAATATCTCTTCTTCTTTAAATTCATCAGGTCTCACAACTATAGGCGGGACACTTCCTATAGGTATTGGTAATTGAATTTTTGTGTTGGGCTGTATTTTGTAATTATAATCTTTCGGCCAATCATTTGCAGTAATTAATTCATCAGCTGCATTTTGCATATAATCAGTATCAATCTTCCACCAGTGTTCAGTAATCAAATCCCAAACTGTGGTCTCCTTATTAACTTCATAGGTAATGAATTTTGATCTTTCAATCTTCTCCTCCTCTCTCTGCACCCCACTACCTCTCCCTTTCACATCAGCCATCTTTCCCTGGGCGGCTTGCTTGCCTTGCTCATCGGCTTCTTTTTCCAATGCAGGGTCGGTGTTAACCGGCATACCTTTGCCTTGTGTAGTTGGTTTTACTCTTCCCTCACGCTGCTGTACCACGTGTGATAACTCGTGGCCAAGCAGTTCCTGGCCTTTCTGGCTGGACGGATCGTACTGCCCGGGGGCGAAATGTACATCATTGCCCTGCGTGTACGCCAGTGCGCCCAGACTGGGAGCGTTTT
>CAYWSJ010000218.1:0-2934 GCA_964461045.1 uncultured Bacteroidales bacterium
CAGGCGGACATTATTCCCAGGCTATGGTACATAATGGAATGGTCTTTATATCAGGACAATTGCCTATTGATCCGGTGACAGGAACCAGGATTACCGGTGAAATTGAGGAGCAAACGATCCAGGTACTGAAAAATTTGAAAAGCATATTAGAAGCTGCCAATAGCGGAATAGATTATTTACTAAAAGTGAATATTTATATTTCCGATGTGTCCTTGTGGAGTAAAGTGAATCAAATCTACGCTGATTTTATTGGGAGTCACAGACCAGCCCGGGCTATTGTCCCTACCAGGGAGCTTCATCATGGATTTAAAATAGAAGTGGAGGCTGTTGCGGCTGCTATAGAATAATATTTTAGCTCCTGTATACATAAAGAACATAAATTATTATTTAACAGTTGTGTAAACAATTGATTTAGTGGATGTGACAAAATGCTATATTTATTTCATCTGCTCTATCAGGAGGGTTAGGTTAAAGGGCAGGTTAATGAACATCTTTAATCGGTCCATAAAATTTTTTCCGCCTGGCGGCTTCATGGACGTTTTTGTCTGGCCTGATACCAAAACATGCGATTCCTCCGGAATCGTTGATTGTTGGGGCTATTTTTGCTATAAATGTGTGATGCCTCCGGCATCGGGTCGTTGAGGAGACCTATGTAATCCGAAAAAATATTCATACCCGGAACAGCTAAACGTACCTAAACCCGGAGGGTTTGCATGTTTATAGGACAAATAATGATGAAGCGAACACGACTCCGGAGGAGTCGAACATTACTGCCCGCAGAAAGAGCTACAACTGGAGCCTTCAACAAAGATATGAGCTACAAACTCTCGCCAGCAGGAGCTTGTAGGATGAACAAAGTACTCTGAGATTTGATAATTAATGCAGTTTTTATTGATAATTTGCTTGTCCCGGATAGCAGCAATGTTGCAACCCACAAAATCAATTATCGATTTTTGTTTTGGTCCTGATTTTTAGTATTTTTGGAATTGTCTAGGCATTAGAGAGACAAACTAAAAAAATACACTGCCATTTTATTTAAATTGTTTTGTGTTACATTACTATAGCGGAAACCGAAAAGCTTATAGAGTAGGTGTATTAAAAAAATTACGATTATGAAAAATCTAATGAAAATTTTTTTTGGAATGCTGGCCTTAACTTTTTTATTCATGAGTTGCGAGGATGATAACAATAATGATGAGGAGGAAACCCAGGAAAGTTATTTTAAATTTGATGCAACAAAATATGAATTGTCTGAAGCAATAATGTTCTATCATGGAGCTGACAAGAAAAGTAGTACTTATATATTTATTCTGCACCTTTTGTCGGATGGTTATACAATTCATGAATCTGATGGATTAGTAGATTCTATTACAGGAACTGGAAACTCTATTGCTTTTAGATTTCAAGTATCGGATTCATCTAACCTTTTGAAAACATCCTATTACTATAATGATTCTACGTTGGAAACAAATTCTTTTAGAGGCTATGCTGCAATTGATGGGAGTACTTATAATGAAACAGGAGACCTTATTCAAATTGATAGCGGAGATATTACTGTTAAACAGAATGGAAGTCCATACGAACTTGATTTTAGCGGACAAGGCTATTATTACAGGAAAGTGGTCGAGTTGTACGATATTTCAGCCTACTACAATGGTAGTGTGAAATTTTACGACTATAGTATGGTTTATAAAAAATAGCTTTTCAAATAGAAGGATTAAAACGGGAACTGTTTTTTTTTGAATGAAAATTATTAGTATAAAAAGAGTTAATTTCCTGACCCTTTAACTAATGATTATGGCTTTATAATGAAGCTGAACAGGCTTTTTATGCTGAGTTTTTTCCGGAATTCCTCAATTGATCTTTCAGAAGGAAAAGTTACTTTAACTTTTTCGCCGGGCAGCAAATCAAAATAATTCTTCGAAAAGTTACCCGCATAAGGAACACTTAGATGAACATTTTTTGCCAGGTTATTACTGGTAAGTTCGATTTCAAAATGGTTTTCTTTCTTTTCCAGGGAATAGTCGATCTCAGGGTCAATCAATTTTAGGTGTTTGGGTGCTGTAAAATAGGACAAGTCATGATCGGATTTATCGCCGTTTATTTGTAAAGTAGTTTCCAAAAATACGGTTGCTGGAATATGGTCTTGCAATATTTTTTTTCTTGACCGGGCATACACCTGTTTTGAAGTGTCTTTCTCCAGCTTTATGTTTATGGTCTTTTGCCAGATCTCTTCACCTTCGAAATCCAATAATCTCAACTGAAGCTTTCCTTTATAATCTTTAAAATCATCATTTATCAGCCAAATTTTCACACTGTCCGCTTCTTTTTTGGTCGAAATAATAATGTTTTTAAGAGCTTCCCCGGCTTTGTAATGCAACGCTTTCCACTTGTCATAGTAATCCACGGAAGACCAGGATATGGCCGGCCAACAGTCATTTAGCTGCCAGTAAAGTGTTCCCATGCAATATGGCTTATGCCTGCGGTGGGCCTCAATACCGTTAGCGATCCCTTCTGCCTGGAGCAATTGGCTTATATAAACAAAATTTTCCGGTTCTTCAGGAACAGGATAATAATTTTTCATATAATTTCTTATGATAGCCATTCCACGACTGTGCTTCTGATGATTGGTTAAACCATCAGATTTCAGCGAAATTTTCTTTTTATTGATAAATTTTCTGATGGATTGTACAGGCGGAAAACCCTGAAAACCGTATTCGCTCATGAATCTGCCCGTAACGGAGTCAAAAACTGTAAAATCATACCCATCATGCCAAACACTCCAGTAATGTGAATCACCCTGGTATAAACTTCTTTTATCGCCTCTTCCGAAAGCAGGAGAGGAGGAGACATAATCTGCCCCCGGATGGTATTGTTGAACAATTTCCGGTAGCAATTCATGGAAAATTTTTTGGTAGTCTTTCCATATCCTTG
>CAYWSJ010000219.1:0-2897 GCA_964461045.1 uncultured Bacteroidales bacterium
AGTGCGGAAAAAATATACAAGGACACTGAATACCGTATCATCAAGAAAAATTTCACCAGTTTAACAGATTACCTGTTCTCGCTCACAAAAGTTCCCTTGCGTAATGCTCCCAAGATGTTTCGTACCATGTGGAGTGAAATGAACAAATATTTCGATTCCTACGAAGTGAAAGTAATCTTTTCCCTGGTAGCCTTTTTCCTTGGGGCCACACCCTTTGATACACCGGCTGTATTCAGCATGCTAACCTACACAGAGCTTGTTCACGATGGTTACCACAATGTAAAAGGCGGCATGTACAAAATTGTGGAAGGTTTGCTGCAGGAGATGGAAAAGAAAAATATTACCATTCATTACAATACAGAAATAGTTGATTACAAAGCAAACCATGATGGACTCAAGGAACTGATCGATTCGAAAGGCAACAAATGGAATGCCGGCCTGTTCGTGGTTAACTCGGATGCTGCCTGGTTCAGAGGCAAAATCTTTGGAAGAAAAAGCTATACCAATCAAAAACTAGACAAGAAAAAATGGACCCTTGCTCCTTTCACCATGTATCTTGGTGTAAAAGGCAAGATAGATGAAATAGACCAGCACAACTATTTTCTGGGCAACAATTTTAAAGAATATGCCAGCAAAATATTCAAGAACTCGATAAGCCTGGATAAACCTTACTATTACGTGAATGTGCCTTCAAAAAACAATGAGAATACGGCTCCTCCCGGACATGAAAACCTTTTCATTCTTTGTCCGGTGCCTGATATGAGATACAAGCCCGACTGGTCTGACCGCGAAGAACTTGCTGACAACATTATAAAAGACCTTTCAAAAAGAATCAATTTTGACATTCAAAAAAATTTGGTATCAAAAACCATTTATGATCCCATTAATTGGAAAAATATGTTTAACTTGTATCAGGGCAGTGGCTTAGGACTTGCTCATGACATGAACCAGGTTGGTTATTTCCGGCCTAAAAACAAGGATGAAAAATTCAACAATGTGTATTATGTTGGTTCATCCACTCTTCCAGGCACAGGTTTGCCGATGGCTGTGATTAGTTCAAAACTCGCAACCGAAAGAATTAATCATGAACACTAAACAACTGTACATAAAGAATAATCGTCAGTTAAGCAAACTGACTACACAGAATTACAGCACCTCTTTTTCGCTGGCAGTGAAAATGCTGGATAAACAATATAAGTGGGCTATATATGCTATCTATGGTTTTGTGAGGTATGCCGATGAAATCGTCGATACACTTTTCGATTACCCGCAAAGCGAAATGCTCGATGAGTTTGTTGAAGAAACTTACCGTGCCATCGACCGAAAAATAAGCATGAACCCCATCATAGACAGCTTCCAGCAGGTAGTCAATGAATTCAATATAGAAAAAGAGCACATTAATGCTTTTCTTGAGAGCATGAAGATGGACCTTTACAACAGCCAGTACGACCAGCATAAGATACAGGATTACATCTACGGATCGGCAGAGGTGGTCGGGCTCATGTGTCTGCGCGTCTTCTACCAAAATGATGATGAGAAATACGAGTCAATGAAACACCCCGCGAGAAAACTGGGAGAAGCTTTTCAGAAAGTGAACTTCCTGCGTGATATTAAAAGCGATTACCACTTACGCGGCAGAATTTATTTTCCCGGTATCATTGAAAATGAATTCACACCCGACGTAAAAAAAGCCATTGAAGATGATATCAAACAGGATTTTGAGGAGGCATACCAGGGAATAAAAGCATTGAACAAAGATGTAAGATTTGGTGTTTACTTAGCATACATATATTATTTACAGTTGTTTAAAAAACTTAGAAATAAAACAGCGGGTAATATTATGGAAGGAAGAATCAGAATTCCCAACAGTTTTAAAATCTTTTTAATGGGAAAAGCATTCTTCAACAACACTTTTAACATTATCTGAAATGGAACTGGAACGATTTACATATTTGGCGCTTCTGATTTTCACACTAAGCTATCCTTTGTACAAGTCTTTTGAAGACAAAATACAATTTTACAAAAAGCTTAAATACGTGTTGCCGGCTATTGTGATCACAGCTGTGCCGTTCCTTATATGGGACGTGATCTTTGAAAAACATCATATCTGGCAGTTCAACCCGGACTACACACTTGGTTTTAAGGTTCTGGGATTACCCATCGAGGAGTGGTTGTTTTTCTTCATTGTTCCCTACGCCTGTTTCTTCTTGTATGAAGTGATCGATTTTTTTTCACATAAAAAGGTAATTAAGTACATCAAACCCTTTACTATTGTTTTAGCAATAGGTTTGTTTGTGATCAGTATTTTCAAGATACACCTTACTTACACCTTTATCGTGATGATTTCAGCCTCGGTAATGTTGATGATTATTGCTTACCGCCAGAAGATTTCACCCATTCTGAGCAAATTTTTCAAGGGTTATTTCATATCGCTCCTGCCCTTTTTCCTTGTTAATGGCGTTTTAACCAAAATGCCTGTAGTTTTATACAACGATGCTGAAAATTTAAGTTTCAGAATTTATTCGATTCCTGTTGAAGATATGGTATATTTGCTGAGTCTATTGTTCATTAATTTTTCCATTTACGAAATATTAAAAAGAAATGCCCAGCGAAAAGAAGCTAAATCTGCAAACAACCATTGACGAGAACTCCGGATTCTGTTTTGGCGTGGTTCATGCCATCAAAAAAGCCGAAAAACATTTAGATGAAGAAAAAGAGGTCTACTGTGTTGGACAGATCGTCCACAATGAAGAAGAGATAGCCCGGCTGGAAAAGAAAGGGCTCATCACGATTGACCACAAGAAGCTGAAGCAGATCAAGAACCAGAATATACTATTCAGAGCACATGGTGAGCCGCCATCAAGCTACAAAACCTCCGAAGAAAACCAGAATAAAAT
>CAYWSJ010000220.1:0-2887 GCA_964461045.1 uncultured Bacteroidales bacterium
AGGAGGAAGAAAAGCAGGCCAAAGCTAACGAAGAAGAAGAACTCCAGATGAAACCCAAGGAAAAGGAAGAGCTGCAAAAGAAGGAAGATACGAATAATCCCGGCACAAAAACGAGTATGCCGGATGATGTCCAAAACAAAAAGGAAAACTCCTTCGGCATAGACTTTAGCGATGTGAACATCCACAAAGACTCCGAACAAGCTCCCAACTTGAGCGCATTGGCTTACACCCAGGACAATGATATACACTTCGTCCCCGGCCAGTACAATCCCGGCAGCCAGGAAGGACAAAAACAAAAGAGAATACATCCCGTAGAGGCAGGAGAAACTTTGGGAGATTTGGCAGAAAAATTTGACACTACTCCTGAAGCCATAAAAGCGGCCAATCCCGGGTTACAAGTTGATAGTAACGGCAATAAAGAATGGTACAGAAAAGGAGATAAGATTCAATTACCAAAACAAAAAAATATTTTTAATTTACTAATGAAGCTGGGTAATAATTATTCTGTCAAAACTTATAAGGTAGAAAAAGGTAAAACCCTACAAGACATAGCTTCACAATTCAATACCACTCCTGCAAAACTTAAACAGCTTAACCCAAATGTTCCGGGTAAATTTGAAGGAGATATCCAATGGTTTAATGCCGGAGAAATAATTAAAGTCCCGCCTAAAAAATCCCCAGAAACGCAAATCCAGGAACTATTTAACGAATATGAACAAGATGATATAAGCGCGCCAGAGCTGGCTGCTGCCATGAAAAGCTATGCTACCCACCATGGTAAAGTGGTCAAGCAACAAATAAACAAGCTTGACAAGAATAAGCAGGATAACGTTGCCTATGCTTTTACCAATAAAAGTGAACTCAGTGAACTTTTCCGCTTTGACCATGAGCTGCTTCGACAGATGGCTGATTCTCTGGGAGGTATTTTTAACACCATGTCCTGGTTTGAAAACCGAGAGCAGAGAACCCGGATCTTACAGGTTTTGAATGATCCTCAAGCAAAAATTGTAAGGGAGATCAATCAATATATGAATCATGAAAGACTTACACCAGAGCAAATAAAAGGAGTCAGAGACGACATTAGTTTACTCGATGATCAGGAGTTGCAAGAAAGCTATTACCGTGAGTTGCAGTCTAAAGTGAAGTATGAAAACCAAAGAGATAGTGAAATTAAGGAGGATGGTTTGCAAGTTGAAGGAAAATGGGGCGGTATATGTAATTTGACATCATTAGCTATGGTACTGCAATACTTGGGCATCTCAAATCCACATCCTGACTTGCAATATGAAGATGCCTTGGAAAAAGTCAGGCAAGATAATAATTTTGGACCTCGAACCTGGGCAAGTGGATGGAGCAAAGTTGCAGAAAAATTAGGGGCAGAGGTGACTATGTTATCAGGTAAAGCAGCAAGGGATAAGAGTTGGTGGATGACAGTTGTTTTATCTGACATTCAATTGGGCAAAGGAATTATGATGAGTATTCAGGGACATATTGTTCGCTTACAAAATGTCACAAATGAAGGACTTGTTGTAGATGATCCTTACGGTAGGTTAAATTTAAAGGAAAGAAAACAAAATAATTATAGTGGAGGATATGAAGCTTATAATAACAGTGATTGGAGTACTAACAATGAAGAAGAAAATGCAGGAGAAGACAATGTTTGGCCCTGGGAACATGTAGAAAAATATGTGATGCGCTGGATAGCCAGTTTTAATGAATAATTATTTAAGTTTCATAGAGCCGCTTTGAATCTTTATTTGAAATAAAACCAGATCAATCTGATTTGGGTTATTGAATATTTCTGTTTTATCCCCGTAGTTCAACTTGGCAATAATATAAGGGCTATTTTTTGCAAATTCATAATATAGATATCTTGCTTTTATAGCAGGATATTCATCCTTTTTATTATTGATTTTACTTTTATCTATTTTACTTAGAGCCTCTTCTAATTTATATTTTAGATATTTAGATGATATTGCAGGTATTGGATTTATAATACTAACAGGCTTGAGAGATTTTGTCTCAAAGAAATGCAAAACCTGTCCGCAGCCTACCGTTTGGTGAGCGCAATAGGACAATGCTAATAAATCTTTATTCTCTTTCCATCTGTATAATCTAACATAATTGCCGTTTCCACCAAATGGTAATGCGATTTGAATGATCGAATCATTATAAAGTGTATCTATGGCTTGCATTCTTGCTTTGAACCAGGAAATATTTTCATTACCTGGTGTCATTTTTATATTTTCATAAATGCCTAAAATTGAGTCAGGAATATTTAAATAAGCTTTAACTACTGGCTTCTCTTTTATTTTATCCCACTTTATTGAATCCTCTCGGGCCTGCTCTATAGAATCCTTATTCGCTTCTCTGCGCGAAGTTTCGCTTGAATTTTCATTCCCAGTAGTATTTCCATTTTTTCTATCCTTTAGCATCGTATTTTGTCCATCTGAAGATTCCGGCGAGGTGCAACAAATCACTTCTAAGACAATAGTTATAACAAAAATTATAAAACTGACAGTTTTTAAGCGCAACATAGACTGATGATAGTTTTAGTGTTAATGCTGGTTAAATATTAACATTTTGCCCCTAAAAAGCAAATATTAAATGAGATTTTACTGTTACCTAAATTAAACAATAGGATTTATTAGAAATATTGTTTTACTTAAAATTAACTCAAATTTAGAAAATATTGGCTTTAGCTCCGTTAAGAGGCTATCCAAAAAGATTATTATTAGCCACGAAAACTCTAAAACTCTAAATCCCATAAAAGATATTTTTTAAAATCAGAATTTTGTGAGGGTTTTGTGGTTTAGAGATTTGGTGGCTTTATTTTTTAAACCACATAGAAGCACATAAGATAAAATGTTGCTTTTTGGTATTTCCG
>CAYWSJ010000221.1:0-2873 GCA_964461045.1 uncultured Bacteroidales bacterium
ATAAAACCATCATCAGAAGCGACAAAATCATCGAGTGATCTGGGGTGAATGGTATTATGCCCACTGTTGATACCCACAACTCCTGCGATTTTCTTAAAGGTATAATTATCCATGAGCGGAAATTCATCAGAAAGCAGACTGTAAATACCTGTTTTTATATCACAGGAACCTGTTCCGTCATCCACACTAAAATTCCCATACTGATCATAACCTCCTGTAACCGTACAGTTATTCACTTCTACCAACACTCCTTCTAATGCTTCATCCAGTATTTCGTTTGTAGCAATTGCTTTAGCTGCAGGCAGGGTATTTCCTGAGCTGACAACCTGAAAGGATGATACATCAACAAGTTCGGTATATCCGCTATATTCCGATACCGTAGCTGTTATCAGAATACTGTCGCCTACTTCCGGGGAATAAGTATCATCATAAATCAATATCCCGTTCCAGTCGCCACCCTGCGAGGAAGAAATAAAATAGTGCCCGCCAAAGTAGTTGGTAGCCGTTACGATCCCTCCTGTTTCTACAAGTTGCCCGTTCAGGTCGGAAGCATAGGTTCCGTCGCCGGCATTCGTAGTATACTGAATCTCATGAATGGTCTTGCTAATATCAGTATTTCTTTTCTCAATGGTTGTGGTTACCTGATCATTGCCAGGAATGCTAACTTTAACATAACAAGTGGCTGTTGTATCATGCTCTAAAACCTGGAGCAAACTGCCGTTGGTTACCGTATAGCCAAATTCGCTTACAGGCATTACAAACTTCACCAGGGCATGATCAAAACTCAGGCTGTGGTTGTTTTGGATAGTGGCTGAAACAATATCCAGGGTGCCATTATTTTCCATGTTGAAATTCAGCGTAAGCATCTCCTGGCTGGTATGGCTTCGTACAGTAGCTTCTGCCTGCAAAGAACCATTATTCACACGAACCACTCTGTAAGACCTGTTCTCATCGCAAACACTCGCTGTTGAAATATCGTACGGATGGGTTGCATCTTCAACATTAGAATGGATATGGCCCCACAATGCCATATCTACTCCCAGGTTGTTCAAATCGAGTTCATCTTTAAAATCGTAATGATAGAAAAGAATTTTGGTTGAATTTCCGGCATTTTGCAAGTCGTTTTGCAGCCAGGTTATCTGAGAGGAAATGAAACTGGTTGCTCCATATACATCATACATATAACCATCATAATTATCATAAGCTTCAAGTCCCACATAATGCTCAGTGCCATAATCGAAGCTATAATCCTGGGTTAAATATTCGGTTTGCGTAGGAGGAATCTCTCTTTGTATAGGCCCAAAAAACCGCCACCACTCTTGTCTTGCAGTTCCATCCGGCGGTGGTGTTGCATCCCAGCCTCCCAAATCATGGTTCCCGGGGACTATATAAACAGGTACTTCAAATTTTTCCAGCATCTCAACAGCCAGTGTATGGTTGCGGAGACACTCAAAATCTTCCAGCTCGCCCTCATTGATCAGATCTCCGGTTAGCAGAACAAACTCTGGATTTAAAAGATTAATATCCTTAATCACTTCCTCAAAATCTTCCAGCTCTGAATGGTCTGTTTCATAGCCAGCCTCCCCATAAAATGTATGCCCTGGAAGATGGGCATCTGTAATATGAATAAAGTAATAATCCTCTTTATACTGATCAATTATTTTAACGGCATTGGTAACCTCATCAAAAATACCATCGGAAGCCGTTACTCTCAAATCATACAATTCGTACAAATCAACTGATGGAATGGTGGTGGTCAGAGTCCATTTTTCCAATTCACTATTGTAGTTCGCCTGATCCACCGTAAGTGGTATGGTTATATCTCCATAGAACAGTTCAACACCCCAGTTTGTGGTAGTTTCACTGGCAAAGCATTCAAGACTTAACTGCTGGCCGGGTGTAACAATGGAAGGGATATTTAAAACCGGCCTTTCAACAACTGAAAGTGTATCTGCCTGGGGAATATCACAAGGATCCGAACCATGCTCCAAATTTCCTGCAGTAACGTAATTAATAACCGATCCATTTATGGTTGGTGAATTGAAGCTCAGACTGGCATTTCCTTCACTTATGGGTGAAAAATTCAGATAAACCAGGATTGAATTATTACCAGTATTGGTGGTTCCTGAATAATTCAATTCAATACTCCCCGACGAGGAAGCATCAGTTATTGAGCCTGACTCCGATATTGTTCCTGTGCTGGTATAGCCTTCATAGGCGAACATTGTTGCATCATATTGCATTTTTAAAGAATAGGATGTAATGGTGTTGGTTTGGTTCATCAGGGAAATTCTCACAGGGTAGGAAAAACTGGCGTTTTCCTGAACGAATTTATCATCGGTAGATAGAACAAAAGCATTCGATGCTGATACAATATCTGCCTGAGAACGCGGAAACATGCTTATTTCTCCGTAAGAGAATCCAATAACGCCGGTAATTGACTCAAACGGGTAGTTTAAAAACAATTCTAAATCTTCTTTTAAGTTGTATATCGCAGGCCGTAGCTTACACTCTCCTGATCCATCATCTGCTTTCCAGTTATTGTATTGATCATAAACAGAACTAACATCACAATTGCTTACTTTAACCAGCACTCCTTCGTACTGCTCAGAATATATTTCCGATGTTGAAATAACTGTGGGCTCCGGAAGAGCATTTCCCTGGCTCTCCACACTAAAAGAGGTTAAATCTTTAATCTCTGTATAACCATTGTATTCATATATTGTTCCGGTTATTATGATACTGTCTCCTATCGATGGTGAATAGCTGTTATCGTACACAAACAATCCATTCCATGCGCCTCCTGCCGATGAAGAAATAAAATACCTGCCATCGGAAAAATTATTGGCTGTCACAATTCCGCCTGTTGTAAC
>CAYWSJ010000222.1:0-2867 GCA_964461045.1 uncultured Bacteroidales bacterium
ATTTTTTATATTAAATACCCTGATAATAATGCAAAAGTCACACTAAGAAAAGCTAATCAATTGATATGACCTGCTTTCAGAGAATATAAACATTGATTAAAATTATGAAGGAGAAGCAATTCTTATAGAACTAGCTTTCTGAGTATCTGCTTATTTTTTGTAAAGGAGATAATCAGGATAATGCCCTGATAATAAAAAAATAAACCTTAAATTATGAAATAATAAAAAAAATTCATAAATTGTTCTTTGATCGTTTAAGAACCTGCTCTTTCAACTCTTTATCATTATGATATGAGTGGCTATGTTGGTTAACTTCCTATAAATTTAACTTTTTAAAATCAGATTCTTAATAATTAGTTGTGATTCATTCTTCTAATCCCTTTAGTGGATCATTTATTTTCTATGATTGATTCATATTAAAGGCAGTATCAAAGAAAATTGGTCAATTAATAACACGCTAAAAATTATTTGTTATGGAGAAAATTTACAACCAGAGAGGGATATTTTTAAGGAAATGTTTTTTCTTGATAATAATTTCAGTCATTCTTCTGATTTTATCTACTGATATTTTGTTGGCTGGGAAGTATATTGTAACTACCAATGCATCAACTGGTCCTGGCTCCCTTTACCAGGCCATTGAAGATGCCAATTCACATCAAGGTTTGGATACCATCCTTTTTGATGTAAGTGTTCGGGATACCATTTATACGAATTCATGCCTGCCTGTAATTACTGAATCTTTAGTTATTATCGGTCCAGGAGCTGAATTGCTGGCTTTAAACTCTGATTATGGATGTAGGGTCATTGAAACGGACGATTTTTATGATAATTCATTGCATGTTTACGGTTTAACACTTACACAGGGAGGTGGAATAGGTGGAGCCGGTGCAGGTCTCTTTCTCGATGCAGGAACTAACTATTTCTATAATTGTAAAATAACCGGAAATGATAATACTTATCCAAACATAGCAGGTGGCGGAGTTTATATTTTTGGTGGATATGCCTATTTTTACGATTGCGAAATTTCTAACAATAAAAGTTATATAGGAGGGTCAGGAATTACTTCAGCTGCCAGTGCTAAAGTGTTTATTTATAACAGTGTTATAAGTAATAACACAACCTATTCAAGTGGTGGAGCAAAGGGAGGTGGCGGAATATATAATGTTGGTGAAATGTATATTGAAAACAGTACAATTTCCGGTAATTCTCATCCTACATTAGGTGGAGGGATTTATAACCTTTTGCATTATCGAACAATTCATCTGAATCATGCGACAATAACAAACAATTCGGCCGATTATGGTGGTGGTATTTACAACCGGGATGAAGATGAAAACGGAACAGATACTATTTGGCTGAAAAATACGATAGTAGCTAATAATTCAGCTGCTACAGAAGGAAATGATTTGTGGGGAAACTACATTTCAGAGGATTATAATCTGGTTGAAGATTCTCTCGGTGCAAACATTTCCGGGAACACAGATCATAACATCTATCAGACAGATCCGGACCTGAATGCATTGGGTTATTATTCTTATCATACGCAGCATCATCCTTTAACATCAGCTAGTCCTGCAATTGACATGGCCAACGAAAGCGATTTCTTACCTCTGGATCAGGTTGGAAAAAAACGACCTGTGGATGGAGACAACAATGGTTCTAGTCTGCCGGATATTGGAGCAATTGAATTTATGGAAGATGTGGACAATGATGGTATTAGCGATAAGGAAGAACAGGGGATAGACGGTACAACGACTGATTTTGATGGAAATGGTGACGGAACAGCTGATAAGAACCAGAACAATGTTGCTTCTTTTAAGACTTATGATGGTTCATATTACATTACCATTGCATCCCCGGAGAATACGGCAATTAATCAGGTTACAGTTACTGAGGGGGATGTTTCTAAAAATACAACTCAATCTTATGATTTGGGATTCATTGGTTTTAAGGTTGAGTCCCTTCAGCAGCCGGGCTCTACCGAAGTCGTCTTTTATCTCCCGGATGGAATTACACCAAGTGGATATACAAATTTCGGACCTACCCCGGACAAGCTCTATCCTCATTTGTATTCTTTTGAATATGATGGGGAAACAGGAGCGGAATTGACTGAAGGTCAGATCGTTTTACATTATTCTGATGGAGAAACCGGGGATCACGATTTAACAGCAAATAACTCACTGGTGGTTTACGGAGGTCCTAAAACAGGCGATGAACCAAACATGATTGCTCCAGCATTTAATCCGGTAAAAACTTATCCGAATCCTTTTTCCTCAAGAATTTATTTTCAGATTCCTGCTGAGAATATAAAAAATATGTATCTGAAAATATATGACATACAAGGAAAAGAGGTAATCAGTAAACATTATAATAATATGGGTAAATCTCTGATTGAATTAGATTGTAGTGGTTTAGGCGAAGGGGCCTATATCTATAAGATCAGGGTTGAATCTTCAGTATATTATGGTAAACTGGTAAAATTGAACATGGCACCTTAAGTCAGTTTAGTCATTAGCTTATTTTGAACCGTTCGGCGCAGCTTTTGGCTGAGCCGGGCGGGGAGATTAGAGGAACGAAAAAAATAACGATGAACAATTTTTAGATGAGGGAGGCAGCTGAATTTTGGTGATAAACAAACTGGTACAATAAATCAAAAAGGTTTTGCTGCTAAACTCATACGCGTATAAAAAAAGCCAAACGTTATAATCCACGGGTAAAAGTGTACTTCTCAAAACAGACAAGTATTTGATTTGTTTAAGTAGAAAAAACTGAACCAGTATATTTGTAATGGAATACTCTGTAAGCTTAAATATCTTTTCAGCTTTTGCCAGATGAGCATCAATTCTTCAAGATTTAAACTAATTTAG
>CAYWSJ010000223.1:0-2838 GCA_964461045.1 uncultured Bacteroidales bacterium
CACTTTCTATATTTTTTCAAACCCTGCATAAGGAATCAGCACTTTTGGAATGCGGATGCTGTTTTCTTCCTGGTTGTTTTCCAGAATTGCTGCCAGTAGTCTGGGCAGGGCCAGGGCACTTCCGTTGAGAGTGTGTGCTATTTGTGGTTTCTTTTTACTTTCCTCGCGATAACGTAGTCTTAAACGGTTGGCCTGGTAGCTTTCAAAGTTGGAGACAGAACTCACTTCCAGCCACTTGTCCTGTGCAGCAGAATAGACTTCGAAGTCGTAAGTGAGTGCTGCAGCAAAGCCCAGGTCACCGCCACAAAGTCGCATAATGCGATAGGGCATTTCAAGGGCGCGGATGAGTGATTCCACATAGGCCACCATTTCATCCAGGGCTTCGTAGGATTTTTCGGGATGTTGTATCTGTACGATCTCTACCTTATCGAACTGGTGAAGCCGGTTGAGGCCGCGCACGTCTTTGCCCCATGAGCCCGCTTCTCTTCGGAAGCAAGGTGTGTAGGCTGTCATTTTAATTGGCAGGTCTGCGCTTTCGACAATGCTGTCTCGGTAGATATTGGTTACCGGTACTTCAGCTGTGGGTATCAGGTAATAGTTGTCTATGGGGACCTGGTACATTTGTCCTTCTTTATCGGGTAGCTGGCCGGTACTGAAACCACTTTCTTCATTCACCATCAGGGGTGGAAGGACTTCTCTGTAGCCGATTTCTCTTCCCTGGTCGAGGAAGTAATTTATCATGGCTCTTTGCAGACGGGCTCCTTTGCCTTTATAGACAGGAAAGCCGCGGCCTGTAATTTTGTTGCCCAGGTCAAAATCAATGATGTCGTGTTTTTTTATGAGTTCCCAATGAGGCAGCTTATTTTTTCCCAACTCCGGAGATGGGATATTTCCCTCTTTAACCAGCTCATTGTCTTCTTCTCCTTTGCCTTGGTTTACTGACGAATGGGGGACATTAGGGATCTGTACCAGGAGGTTCTGTATCTGTTCCTGGAATTCCCCCAGTTGTTTTTGTCCCTCTTTGATCTTTTCTTTTTGCTGTCCTGTTTTTTCTTTAAGGGAATTTGCCTCTTCTTTTTTTCCTTCTTTAAAGAGAGAACCGATCTGTTTGGAGAGGTTTTTCATCTCCGCTTCTTCCTGGTTGAGATTTGTTTGCAGCTCCCGTCTCTTGTTGTCCAGGTCTGTTATCTGCTCAATGATTTCCGAAAAATCTTTGTTTCGGGTTTTTTGCCTTTCAATGATATAGTCGGCATTTTCCCTGATGTAATTTAATGTCAGCATAAAAGAAAGATTTAATGATAAAAAAACTCCTGTATCGGCTTATGTGCATAAGATACAGGAGATCAAGTTTTTTTGTGTTAATTTTTTAGTTCTCTGCAGGTAATACGGAAACGTATGATTTGTTTTTTTTCTTTCTGAATTCCACATTTCCGTCTGTCAAAGCAAATAACGTATGGTCTTTACCCATCCCGACATTTTTTCCGGGATAATGTCTTGTTCCTCTTTGTCTTACAAGTATGTTCCCTGCTTTGGCAGTTTGACCTCCGAATATTTTCACTCCAAGCCGTTTGCTTTCAGAATCTCTACCGTTACGGGAACTACCCATTCCTTTCTTGTGTGCCATGGCTTATGATTTTTTATCTTCTGTATTTTTATTATCTGTTTTCTTCGATTCAGTCTTCTTTGTTTGAGCCTGTTTAGACTGAGTTTTCTTTGTTGTTGTGCTTTTGCCTGGTGTTTTCTTTGTTTCAGTCTTTTTTGTTTCGGTTTTCTTTGTTTCCGATGTTTTTGTTTCGGTCTTTTTAGGCTCTGCTTTTGCTGCTGCTTTTTTCGGCTCCGCCTTTTTTGTTTCTATTTTTTCTATCTGAATCTGTGTTAATGGTTGTCTGTGCCCATTTTTCACCTGGTATCTTTTTCTTCTTTTTTTCTTGTAAACGATTTTTTTGTCGTCTTTTACATGGGAAAGAACTTTAGCCGAAACCTTTGCGTCTTTAACATTAGGTGTTCCTACCTTTACTTTTCCGTTGTCATCCAACAACAATACCTTGTCAAATTCCACAGATTTTCCTTCTTTTTCCTGCAGACGGCTGACATAGTATTTTTTGTCTTTCTCAACCTTGTACTGAAATCCTGCTATGTCTACTATTGCGTACATTTTTTCAAACCTTTAAATTTATTTTTGCGGAATGCAAAAGTATAAAACTTTCATTTAACTCCAAAAGTTTTTAACAAAATTTAGTTGAAAAAGATTTTTTTAGCAAATAGATAAAAGGAAAAATGTTTAGACGAATTATGACGGGAGTGTTATTTTTATTAGCAGCTTTTATATTGGTCTGTGGTTATTCGATTGTCTTTCGATTGTCAATCAGTTGTCATTCGTTTGTTTTGTGGTTTTTAGGGCAAGAAAATAAAAAGTAGTTAGTAGACAGTAGACAGTAGTTAAGTAGATGGTGGATTATTCAGTTCGTTCATGAAGTTCTAAATTGTTCTATTGTTAAATTGTTCTATTGTTTTATTGTTACATTGTCTTCTGCTTTTCTCATCCTCCGTAGCTTCAGCGAAGGAGGACTGCCTACTGCCACTTTTTTTTCTCGCAAAGACACAAAGACGCAAGGGTCGTCCCTTCGGGACTCCGGCTGAAGCAAAAGACTGTGTATTTATTATAGTTTTTTGGCTGTTTCTACGGATTAACTTTAAACCTTAAACATTGAACGTTAAACTATCAAATCTCCCCCTAACTTTTGCCTACTGCCTACTGCCTACTGCTTTTTGCCTACTGCCACTTTTTTTCTCGCAAAGACACAAAGGCGCAAGGGTCGTCCCTTCGGGACTCCGGCT
>CAYWSJ010000224.1:0-2835 GCA_964461045.1 uncultured Bacteroidales bacterium
CCTTGCAAAAACGCTTAGTCCCGGAGGGACGACATGCCTGTAGATACCAGTCTAACAACCCACCAGTGAGCTCTGGAGGAGCGAAATAAAATCGAATAATCCACCAATTTTTAAAAGGGTATTAGCAAATCTTCTACCATTACAATTCATGGTTAAACAATGGTCAATCAATAACCATTCAATTGTCTAAGAACCACTCTCATTAAGAACCACCCAACCCAAAAATCTCCCACGAAAACATGAAACATGAAACATGGAACATGAAACCTGAAACAACCCACACAACCGTTATGCCCAAAAATCTGTTATAAAACATCAAAAAAAACAAAACAGCGCAAGTTTTTTACTACATTTGTTCTTCTGAGTGCCAAAACATAAAAATAACAATATAAGCAAAACAAGTCTCCTGGTTTCCTGGGTAAGATAAATCATACATAATCACAATCAAGTGACTATAGAATTACAATTGTATGGCAACTGAGTAACAACCGAGTGACCATGGAGTGACGAGTGACTATTGAGTGACAATGGAATATACAATCGAAAAAAAGAAAGGAGGCCCGTCTTCCCCGCGTAAAAATTATTAATTTTACAGGTGAAGAAGAATTTACCTGCAATTATCCAAAAATCGCTCTGCCATTTAAAGCAGGTGATGCTGACCCAATATCTTAAGCGCCAAACAGGGTGCAGAATTATTTCAAACTGTTTCCGGGCAGATATAACCGGGCAAGATAAATAAAAAGACACAATGGAACCGGTAACAAAGAAACACAAATTATAAAATGAAACCGATTCGCATTGTGCCAAAACACTACAAAAATAAAAAATTATGAAGAATAAAATTTTGGTTTTTAGATATATTTTGGCATCCTTAGTTTTTACATTCTTAATAGTAGGATGCCAGGAATCCGGTTTAATTGAAAAAAAAGTTGAAAATGAATCTCAACAAGAAAATCAAGATTTAGGGGTTCAAATGAAGAATGCTCAAATGCGGAAAATACCTATTCCTCCAGAATTTGAAAGTGATTTTACTTCAAACTATAATGAATATAAAACTCAGGTGAAAGTGATTTTAGAGGATGGAACTAATTTTAAAGGTTATATGAGTATTAAAATAGGCAAAGATAACAAGTTGGTTGGGATGCAATTGTCAAAGAATATAATCGATAAAACAAGAAATGATACAGATTTTTTAAAGAACTATGTTAATTCTAATAATTTAGAATCATTAAAAGGTGATCATGCTGATTGTATAACCACATGTGAAGAGGATGCTGAACATCCTGGTTGGTGTAAAGCAGGTTGCTGGGCGGAAACTGTTGGTACAGCTTTACTTGGAGTAGCTGCTGTTATTGCTATTTTTGTTTAATATTTTTTTTAATTTAGGGGCTGTTGTTTATCAAAGCAACAGCCTTACAAATGAGCTTGAAAGATGAAAAAGCTAATCGTAATTATTTCATTAATTCTCGTTACAACACCAAATATTTTTCCCCAGGTTAATGTGCAGGGAAGCGTTTTAAGTAATAAGACCGGTAATCCCATTCCTTATGCGAATATCTATCTGGAAGGGGAAACTATCGGGACATGTTCAAATATTGATGGGTGTTTTTCTTTTAAAATCCCACATCAATATAAAGAAAAACAGATAAGTATTTCGGCCGTTGGTTATAAACCATTTCATGCTAACCTTGAGGGTTTTCAGGTAAAGGATACATTTTATCTAACCCGGGAAGTAATTCCTATTAATGAAGTAGTGGTCACCGCTGAACCGATTAGTGCGGAACCTATTATTAGCAGGGTTCTGGACAGTATGAAGAAAAATTACGTAAATCCTGTAAAATATATCACCTATTCCAGACAAGAGTTAGAGCTTTTAAAAAAGAAAAAAACGGTTTATATAGCTGAGGAGGTCAGTGAAGTACTTGTAAAGAATAATAAAAACAAAGTTGGCATTATTAAATCCCGGTATAATAAATTTCCAGGTATAAATGATGAGCATGAATCTTCTCACTATTTACACTCCAACACCGTTTTCTCAAATCAATTTCCTCTTGAAGGCGCCAGTCTTAAAATTAAAGGTAAAAACAAAATCTCTTCTTCTAAAAAATTATATCTATTGTTAAAAAATAAAAATTCACAGAGAAGAGATTCACTGGTGGAAGATTATGCAGTATATAATAATTATAAGCTTTTTGATCTCTATAATTATGAATTAACCGGCCGGAAATATTATAATTCAGATACGGTGCATGAGATAAAATATTTTCCAAATCCCGATTTTAAGAATTATGAGAAATTACCCTCCGGGGTAATATATGTTAATATGGAAGATTTCGGGGTTGTTTATAAGAAGACAGTTACTTCTGAAGCAGAGCTCAAGGATAGAAAACTCAGCAAAATTAACCAATGGATGGGTGGTAATAAAAATTTTACTTATCAATCTGATGTAAAAGAACAATATTGGCGGAAAGTAAACGGTGAATATTATATGCGTTTATTGAAAAAAACTAATAATTATACGTATCATGATTACAAAAATGATACCCATACAAAATATCAAGAACTAAATTTTACTTATGTTACAAGCGCCTCAGACTCTAATGTTAATTTTTCTTCCGCCGTCCAAAAAAAATTGAGTCATACTTTTGTCTTAAAATTTGACAAATTAGAAATGAACTTTAACGAGGATTTTTGGGAGAATTACAATTATATTAAAGTACCTGAAAAAATCAAAAAACAAAAATATGATACCACCAGTATCCTTAAAAAATAAGATTTATAGCAATTTTTAGATTTTATCTTAATAAGGAAACAAAACTAAAAATGACACCTCTT
>CAYWSJ010000225.1:0-2771 GCA_964461045.1 uncultured Bacteroidales bacterium
CAACATGCTATATACACCATGCGGGGCGGATTGTGGCATCTTAAGGTGTCGTTTTTAGCTAAATTTGTATCGGGCGGATTGAGAAACGTCGTTGTAAAACCCCGCACGGTGCATACAGCTTTCCGTTAGGCAATATTTTGACCCGTCCTAAAAAATGTCCACAAAACTTATTAATAAAACATGATGCAAAAAGCAGCCTAACCATAAAAAGTAATTAAGCGTTTGTTAATGCTGTAATCCTTAAATCCGAATTTTTCTGTAATCAGCTTTATGGCTTGGGGATGATAGATTATAACATGTGTCTTATCGTCTTTGTAATTCCAGGTCTTGAAATTTATCTCCTCAGAGAAAAGGTAAGTCATACAATACAAAATTCCTCCGGGCTTTAGTATTTTTCTTAAACCGTTAAATTCCTCCACCGGTTTCTGAAAGTGCTCTATAACTTCACAGCATATAATATAATCGTATTGTTGGCTGAGCATGGATTTTTCAGGGTTAAAAAACGGATCGTAGGTTGCAACCTGGTATCCTTTGTCAGTGAGTAGTTTTGTAATAACCGGACCCGTTCCTGAGCCATAATCCAGTCCTTTTTCGTCTGCCTTGTGGTGTTGAATTACTGCATTGACAAGAGGAAAGACAAATTGTTGGTAACCGGGATCATTGACATCGTTATTGTGTTCAAGGTATCGTGCCTTTTCCTGCTGCGAATCCAGGTAATTATCAGGATGCAGGATAACAGAATGGCAATGGGTACATTTAAAATATAACCGATCCTGAATCTGTGCAAAAAATTGGGTATCATTTGAGCACAAAGTGCATGATGGAGCTTTTTTCACGATACGAGTATTTAAATTCACGTAAAATTAACCATTAATATTTTCTTATGGTCAGAAATCAAAGAATTATTAGGAAAGCTTGATGATTAAGGAGAAACAAAGAAGATTCTGGTCTGCTTCTTAGTGTATCCAATCATTTTTTTATCATTTGATTTATAAAGGAACAAATCAAAAGAACAAAACTTTATCTGATTTTTTTTAAGGGTGAATTGAATAATTTTCTTTTTCATTTGTTAGTATTCAAATATGCTAATATGATAAGATGTTGAATGGTACATGTCTGCTTTTATGGTTTATCAATATATACTCAGTTTTACAAAAGAATTTTTAAAAGTTATAGAAAAACCGAAACCAAAAAACAAAAGATATGGCTAAAGCTTCTAAAAAGAACACCAACGAAAAGAAAGAAAAAACCAATGAAGTAGAATCTGCCCGTGGACTTCTGAGATTGGTAGAAATCATTGGAAATAAACTGCCTCATCCGTTCTGGCTATTTGTTTGGATTTGCCTTTTGATAATTGTTGTTAGTGCTGTAACTGCCTATTTTGGAATCCAGGCTACTCAACCCGCCACCGGAGAAGTTGTAAGCGCAAAGAACCTTGTTTCCAGTGAAGGTTTGCGATGGTTTGTTGAAAACCTGGTTACAAATTTTGCACATTTTGCACCCTTAGGACTGGTGTTGGTTATGTTAATGGGGGTTTCTATTGCCGAACAATCTGGTTTGCTTACTATTATAATGCGTAAGATCACCTATGCTACACCGAAGAAAGTTATTTTTCCTGTAATTTTTATCATTGCTGCAGTAGGAAATGTTGGTTCTGATGCCGGAATTGTTGTTGTACCGCCTATTGCGGCCATCATATTTATGCAACTGGGTTATCAT
Organism: uncultured Bacteroidales bacterium; assembly: GCA_964461045.1. Classification (GTDB taxonomy): domain Bacteria; phylum Bacteroidota; class Bacteroidia; order Bacteroidales; family UBA12077; genus JAGXLC01. The sequence goes on from CAYWSJ010000225.1 coordinate 1,720, forward strand.
CCGATAGCAGGTCTTATTGCGGGATATGCCGGAGCCACGGCCGGGTTTACTGCTAATATTGTTATTGCAGGTACAGATGTTTTGCTTGCCGGTATAAGTACACAGATCACACAAAATATGAGTCCTGCCATGGAAGTTAGCGCAACAGCAAACTGGTATTTTATGATTGCTTCTACTTTTATGCTGGGCCTGGGAGGTGCCTTCATTGCCAGGCGTTTTACTATTCCAAGGGCTGCAAAGTTTGCTGGGATGGATAAAGTGGCAGACATTGCTGAACAGAACAGGGCGCTTACTGCTGATGAAAAGAGAGGTTTAAAAAGGGCAGGAATTTCTGCTTTAATCTATTTATTTTTTGTTGCACTTTTGGTAGTTCCGCCAGGAGCGCCTCTCAGAAATCCGGAAACCGGAGGTATTGTCCCTTCACCTTTCCTCCGTGGGCTTGTACCGATCCTCTTCTTCTTATTTGCCATTCCCGGGTACTTTTACGGTAAAGCAACCGGTGCCATCAAAAAAAAGGATGATGTGCTAAAGTTTATGGAACATGGCATGAAGAGCCTTGCAGGCTATATCGTTCTGATGCTTGTGGTGGCGCAGTTTGTTAATTTATTTTCGTGGTCTAACCTGGACTCTATTCTGGCCATTCAGGGTGCAAATTTTCTTGAAGCTACGGGTTTGACAGGTCCTTTGCTTTTTATCTTATTCATCGTGTTGATTGCTTTTCTCAACATATTTCTGGGCAGCGGATCGGCAAAATGGGCCATTTTTGCGCCTATATTTATTCCTATGTTAGCTCAACTGGATTATAGTCCGGCTTTTGTGCAACTAATGTACAGAATGGGTGATTCGATAACCAATGCCGTTTCTCCCTTGTACGTCTATTTTCCACTGCTTATCGGATGGATACATCAATATGATAAACGATTAAAAATAGGAACCATTATTTCACTACTTATTCCTTACTCTGTAATACTCTTAATTATGTGGGTTGTTCTATTATTTGTATGGGTTGTTTTCAATCTTCCTATTGGTGTCGGTGAATTTATTTATTTGTA
>CAYWSJ010000226.1:0-2751 GCA_964461045.1 uncultured Bacteroidales bacterium
TAAAGAGGATATAATTGGCTCCAAACCAACAAAAAATGATTTGTTTACAAATCAAACTATAAACTCACATTATTTTGGGAAATTAATAGTTTCTAGTAATGGGGATATTTATTCTAATCCTAATCTTCCAAAGATTGGAATTATTAAAGATTCTATATATGACATTGTTTTTAAGTCTTTAAGGTATAAATCATCATGGATGCTATTAAGACAAAATGTTTTTCCTTGTAATCAATGTGTTTATAGATTGTTTTGCCCTCCTATTTCAAACTATGAATATAATATTGGTCAAAATAATTTATGTACGATTAAAACTTTTGTGAATTGATTTTATTATAGTATAATTGGCTTGGGTTTAGATATGTAAAAAACACAACATATGAAAATGGATATCACAATACTTAGAATGATTATTAAGAGGGCTTTTAGAAGTATTGTCCGTAGTAAATATTTTGCTATAATTAATTTAACAGGATTGTCTATTGGTTTAGCATGCTCATTCTTATTATTGCTCTATATTTTATCGGAAATAGGTTTTGATAAATGTCACGAAAACTATAATTCAATTTATAGGTTAACGTACTATGATCCCACATTTGGCAATTATAATCCACATTCTTCTGAATCATTATTTGAAGCTGTTAATAAATCAGTTCCAGAGATACAAAATTCTACTATATTAGGTCGAAAAGGAGGCTCTTTATATTACAAAAATAAACAAATCGAAGCACATGGAATAGGCACGAATATTGATATTTTTGAGATTTTCACAATACCATTTGTTAGTGGTAATTATTATAATTTTAATGATGATCTGAATAATATAGTTATATCCAAAGAGTTAAAAATGAAATTGTTTGGATCACAATTAGCTGAAGGAAAATATGTGGATTTAGAAATAGGTAAAGAGTTAGTTCCCTTTAAAATTGTAGGCGTAATAGAAAATATTTCAGATAAATCTTCAATTCAAGCAGACTACTTTATTCATTTTAAACATCTTTCTGTAATTGCAAAACAATATTTAGCTGAACACTATATACAAATACCTGCAAAACAGACTCAAATAATAGAATCTAAAGTTAATGACATACTTGCCTCTGCTAATGTTTCTCAACAATTAATTCTTCAACCTTTAAAGGATGTCCATTTTAAATCTGGACACCTTATTAATAATAGAACTCCAATGGGCGATATGAATAAAATTATTTTGTTTAGTTCCATTGGATTGTTAATACTCATTAGTTCAATGATAAATTACGTCATCTTAGCTTCTTCCAGAACTTTGGAAAAATCAAAAGATATAGCAATACATAGAATTCTTGGAGCAAGCAGAAGGAATGTGATTTCGTTAGTTACGGTAGAATCTTTGTTAATTGCTTTGCTATCTTTCCCTCTAGCCATTGTTTTAAGTGAGTTATTTTTACCTTTTGCTAGAAATCTTTTGCATAATGAATTGGTTATAAGGTATTTTGATAATTGGCCTTATATATCAGGAATCTTTTTGATTACTATAATCATAGGTTTTGTTTCTGGTAGTTATACAGCTTTTATCTCTACTAAAATATTGCCAATTGAAGGCTTAAGAAAAGGACAAGCGCATAAAAATAAAACAAATATTCAAAAAGCTTTATTAATATTACAATTGGGTATATTCACAGGGCTCATATTATTTTCGATGGTAATTAAAAGCCAACTTAATTATTGTTTGAATTACGACATGGGATTTAATAAAAATTGCATACTTAATATTGATGTCAATAAAAAAATTACACATGACCAATATTTAACATTTTCTAATGAGGTTAATAAAATATCAGGGGTAATAGATTGTGCGTATGGTAGTGATATACCAAGTAACGGGGCTAATATTGGAACAGTCCAACATTGTTCAATTCAGGATGAAACAGTACCTATTGAATATACTTTTGCTGGTGCTGGCTACCTTGAAATGTGTGGAATAGAACTAATTTCAGGGAGATATTTTGAGAAGAGTAGAAATGAAAAAGATAATATTTTAATCAATGAAACTGCCCTTAAATCCTTCGGCATTAGCGATCCAATAGGTAAAATGATAGATGGAAAAATAGTTATTGGAATCGTAAAAGACTTTGTATTACATTCTCTTTATGAGAAAATTCCACCCTTAATTATATACAATAATAAGGAGAATAAACTTTCTAATGTTCTTGTTTCTTTTGAATCAGGTATTAATAGACATTCAGTTTCTGAGATTAAAACTATTTGGGATAAAATGTTTCCTGAGTTGCCATTTGAGGCAGCAGATTTTGGCGATATATATGAAAAAATGTATCAAGAGGATATCAAAATACATAGGTCAATTTCAATATTTGCAATTTTGGCTGTAATTATATCGAGTTTAGGAATATTTGGGATGGCACATTTTACAACTACTCGAAGAACTAAAGAAATTGGTATAAGGAAGGTTAATGGGGCTAAAATAATTGATATTATTAAATTAATTCATAGACAATCTGTTTTTCCTTATATAATGGCTTTAATTTGGTGCTTGCCCGTAACATATATGCTTTCGTTAAAATGGCTAAATAATTTTGCATATTCAACAATAGTAAGTATTTGGGAATTTATATTATCTATAATTTTATCATTTATTGTATTTTCTTTTCCGATTATCCTTCAAACTTATAGAGCTTCTATTGTAAATCCGGTAAAAACTCTTAAATATGAATAATAAAAGATATAAAAACCAAAATGGCTTTTCCTTATTATAAG
>CAYWSJ010000227.1:0-2744 GCA_964461045.1 uncultured Bacteroidales bacterium
CTATTTTTAAAAACAGAAGAAATACACAACACCGAATAATATTTGAATACAGTGAATTTGCAACCATGATGCTGAGATACGATGAAAGCAAAGAAATGATCGTTTATGACCACCTGGCACCATCAGAACCTAAATACGAAGGACAATTTGAATTTTATGGGCCGGATTTCTCATACGATGGGTTAAAATATGAAAAAGGCATCTGGAATACATATTTTGACCTGGATCTAAGACTTAATAATATTAATTTTAATAATTAAAGATTTTTATGAAAAACAGAGCCATTGTCGATGAATTTTCTGATATAAAAATCCTCCGATTCAAGTTTGATGGTTTTGAAAACCTACCTTTAAAACAAAAAAAATTAATTTATTATCTCAGTATGGCTAGCCTCGCAGGGAGAGATATTATTTATGATCAGAATTATAAATACAATCTGATAATTAGAAAAGCCCTTGAAACTATTTATAAATACTACAAGGGTGACAGGGAATCAGAAAAATACTTAAAACTTAACACTTACCTTAAAAGAATCTGGTTTGCCAATGGTATTCACCACCCGTTTTCAAAAGAAAAGATGAAACCTGAATTTACAGAGGAGCATCTAAATAAACTCCTGGAAAATACCCCTTCACATAAATTTAATCTGACGTTTAATTCCCAAACAGCGATCTATGAATTTCTAAAAAAACAACTGTTTGATGATTCAATTGCCCCAAAGGGAGTTGAAAGCAACAGCAACAAAGACTTAATTCTGAATTCTGCCGCTAATTTTTATGAAAACATTTCACAGGAAGAAGCTGAAGCATTCTATAATAACAGGATGAAAGAAAAACCAAAGATTTCGCATGGTCTGAATTCAAAACTTGTAAAAGAGGATGATAAAATCAAAGAGCAGGTTTGGTGCAAAAATAAATTATACGACAAAGCTATTCGGGAAATTTTAAAGAATCTTAAAAAGGCTTCAGAATATACAGAAAACACTCAGCAAAAAAGCTGGCTGGAATCCCTTATTAAATTCTACGAAACAGGAGATCTGAATGAATTTAACAGGTATAATATTTCATGGTTAAAGGATGTTCAATCCAATATCGACCTAATTAATGGATTTATAGAGACTTACAGTGATCCACTCGGATTAAAAGGTAGCTGGGAATCAATTTTGCATGTTCGTGACCAGGAAGCAACAAAAAGATTATCTGTATTGAGTAAAAACGCACAATGGTTTGAAAACAATGCACCTATTGACGAAAATTTTAAAAAGAAAAAAGTTAAAGGAATTAGCGCACGAGCTGTGAATGTAGCCATGCTTGGAGGAGAGAGTCATCCCACTTCTCCCTTAGGTGTCAATTTACCCAATGCTGACTGGCTCAGAAAAGAATACGGGTCAAAATCAATTACACTACAGAACATTGCAGCTTCTTATCACCAATCCATGATAGAAAGTGGATTTATTGAAGAATTTGCCGCTTCAGATACGGAAATAGAAAATTACAAAAAATATGGATTCCTGGCGGACAATCTTCATACAGACCTGCACGAATGCCTGGGACATGGTTCAGGTCAGTTAAAGCCGGGAGTATCATCCGAGGATTTGAAAAACTACCAGGCTCCACTTGAAGAAGCAAGAGCCGACCTTTTTGCACTGTATTTCTTAATGGATCCTAAGTTAATTGAACTTGGCATAACTCCGAATTACGAAGTTGCCAAAACACAGTACACAAATTATATCAGGAATGGTTTAATGACTCAGCTCATAAAAATTAAACCCGGGAAGAACCTGGAACAGGCTCATATGCAAAACAGACAGCTTATATCACTGTGGTGTTTTGAACAAGGCGCCCATGAAAATATTATTGAATTTAAAATCATCAGAAATAAAAAATATATTCAGATCAATGATTATGAAAAGCTCAGAACACTATTCGGAAAACTTTTAAGAACAATTCAACGCATTAAATCAGAAGGAAACTATGAAAAAGCAAAATTTTTGGTGGACTCATATGGAACAAAAGTAGATAGAGATATCCACAAGGAAGTCCTGGAGAGATTTTCCAAATTAAAAATTGCCCCATTCACAGGATTTCTTAATCCTGAATATCACCTGATTCAGGACAAAGGCCAAATTCGTGATGTAAAAATGAAATATTCCGATAATTATGCAGAACAAATGATGAAATATTCGGAAAATTTCTCATTTTTGTCTGTTAAATAGGATTTTATTAATAAAACCTTTCGTTTAATGAACAAAAGAAAAAAAGATGAAGTCAATCTCTATATCGTTGACAGTGATATAACTTTCCAGAACAAAATTATTAATACATTAAAAAACAATTCAAATTGTAGAATCAATCTTTATAATTCTACAAAAGATTTCTTCTATATTTTCAACTCTGCAAACAATGCCAAGGGCAATGAGCTCAAAGTAGTGCTCATGGCTTCCGATCTTCCGGATCAGGAGGAAACATTTTATGCCGTCAAACAAATCAAAAAAATTGATAAGGATACAGAAATTATTCTTCTTACTGAAAAAGAAAACATGGAATATATCTCAGAGGCATTTGTTAATGGGGTTTATGGGATTATTAAAAAAAATGAAAATGCCCTGTATCGAATTGAAAATTCAATAAATGCTATTAAAAGCATGAAACTCTTCATGAAAAAAAAGAAATCAATAAAGATAATTGCATGGTTATTCGGCTTTCTCACGGTTATTATGGTATTATTGTATTTCTTTTTAAAAT
>CAYWSJ010000228.1:0-2740 GCA_964461045.1 uncultured Bacteroidales bacterium
TGTAGCAAAAGACTGTGTATTTATTATAGTTTTTTGGCTGTTTCTAAGGATTAACCTCAAACCTCAAACATTGAACGTTAAACTATCAAAACTCCCCCTAACTTTTGCTTTCTGCTTTTTTTATCCTCCGTAGCTTCAGCGAAGGAGGACTGCCTACTGCCTACTGCCATTTTTCATTTCTCATTTTTCATTGTTCACTGCCACTGCAACTTTCTGCCTGATTGTTCAAAAAAACTCTTTCTTTCTTAATTTTTCGTATGCCCTTTTTTAGCCTTCTCTCCCAAAACTTTCTTACATTTACGTAAATTAAACTTTTTAATCATGCATAGAAAAGGCTTTTCCATTTTTTTGTTGCTGTTTTTTGTTTTTCATTTCAGTATAAATGCCCGGAATGATTCCCTGAAAGTTCCTTACCAGGGCGCTGACACATTAAAAAGAATTAACAGCTTGCTTAAAGTTTCCCGGTATAATGCCGAGAGAAACCCTGCCAAGGCAATAAAATATGCTCAGGAAGCTCTAAGTATAAGCAAAGAGATACAAAATGAGCAAGGCGTTGGCGATAGCTATTATTATCTGGGCTATGGCTATTATAAAAAAAACAGGTACGATTCTGCTATAAATGCTTTTCAGCAGGCACTGGATGTTCACAGGAAGCTTGATAACAAACAGGAACTGGCACTGACATACAACCGCCTCGGATATACGCATCAGCTGAAAGCCAATTTTGAAAAGGCACTTCGTAATTATCAGCATGCACTTGATATTAATGAATCACTGGAAGAACCAAATGAAATAGCCAGGACGCTTACCAATATCGGCAGCATTAACCGGAATTTTGGTCAATACGATAAAGCAATCCAGTTGTATCTGAGGGCTTTGTCTCTTTACGAAAAAACCAACAACCAGGAAGGAACTGCATGGACTTCCCTCAATATTTCCCGTCTGTTTAAGTTGAATGAAGTATATGATAAAGCCCTTTCTTATCTTAAAGAAGCAGAAAAAATTTATCGTTCCATTTCAGAAAAAGAGGGATTGAATACAGGTGTTACCCTGTGTTTAAAAGAATACGGACAGATCTATTCGCAATCCGGAGAACTTGATAAAGCTTTGGATTACAGCAGGAAAGTCCTTGAAAGAAACCGTGATGAAAACAATCGCTTTGGAATTGCCAACAGTTTGTTATCCATTGGTAAAATTTACCTGGAAAAAGAACATTATGAAAAAAGCCTGGATTATCTTAATGAGGCTCTTGAATTAAAAAAAGAGCTGAATGATGAAAGAGACATCCCTTTGATTTTGCGCTTAATAGGCGAAAATTTTATGAAACAGGATCAGTATGCCCTGGCTCTTCGTTTTCTGAAAAAGGCAATGCCCAAGGCAGAATCCCAAAACCTTAAGGAAGAGCAACAGGCTATTTATTATTCACTCTATGAGGTATATAAATGGCTGGGAAACGATTCTAAGGCGCTGGATTATTTGGTGATGTACGCTTTGATTAAAGAAGACGTTAATAGCCAGAAAATAAGCGAGTTGGAGCTAAAGTATGAGTTTGAAAAGAAACAGGAGAAACTAAAATACGAACAGGAAAAGGAAAATGCTCTGCAGAAAGCCCGGATAAAAAGGCAAAAGACAGTGATGTACGCTTTTATTGCAGGATTTATTCTTTTGGCTTTATTACTTTTTGTGATATATCGAAATTATAAAGTAAAAGCAAGGGCTAATGAAATCCTGGAGCAGAAAAATGAAGAAATACAGGCACAAAGGGATGAAATAGAAGCACAACGTGATACGGCTACTTCCCAGAGAGATAAGATTGCCCGGCAGAACCGGATCATTACCGAGAGCATGGAGTATGCCAGCCGGATTCAGAATGCAGTATTGCCCCAGGAATCCTTGATAAAGAGTATTTTTTCAGATTACTTCATTTACTTTAAACCCAAGAATATTGTGAGTGGTGATTTTTACTGGATCAATAAGATTGATTCAAAAATTGTTTTGGTCGCTGCTGACTGCACAGGTCATGGTGTTCCCGGTGCTTTTATGAGCATGCTTGGTGTGGCTTTTCTCAATGAAATTATCAACCAGAAACAAATTTTTGATTCAGGAGAAATATTAAATAATTTAAGGACCAATGTAATTGACGCCCTGCATCAGACAGTTAAAAAGCGGGGGTCAAGGGACGGAATGGATATCGCGCTTGCAGTTATAGATGAAAAGAACAATGATCTACATTTTTCCGGAGCTTACAATCCGCTTTATATAATTCGTAATAATGAGCTAAAAGAGTTGAAAGCCGACCGTATGCCAATTGGTGTGCATAACGTTTACCAGGACACATCATTTTCAGTGCAAAAAGAAAAATTAATACCCGGAGACAGGCTTTATTTGTTTTCAGATGGTTATTATGATCAGTTCGGGGGAACAGAAGGGATGAAATTCAGCAGAAAAGCTTTTAAAAACACACTGCTTGAAATTCACCAAAAGCCAATGGCAGAGCAGGAAGAAGAACTGAACAGAACCCTGATCGAGTGGATGAGTACCTGGAGCCAGATTGATGATATTATGGTTCTTGGTTTTCATTTTAAAGGGAAATGAAATTAAAAGACTTAACGCCGGATGAATAATGTCATTTGGGCAAGGCAGGAGTAAAAAGAAGATGCAGAGAAAGTTTGTACGATTCCTGCCGGAGTCGTGTTCCATTCGTTATTATGTGTTCTATGAACGTTCAAACTCCTCCGGG
>CAYWSJ010000229.1:0-2718 GCA_964461045.1 uncultured Bacteroidales bacterium
CTTTAGGGCGGTGATTCAAATGCTTCTTTCGTCTATGATTTCTATAAATTTTGTAAACTAATTTACAAAATTTATAGAAATCGGAGGTATGATATAATTTAACCTATCCACCGCCCTAAAAGACGGTGCTAGTCAAGGTTATTATGTTAATGTAAATTAAAATCAAAACGGTTTCTAAATTTCTATCCTGCACTGAGCGAACTTATAAAGATAAAAAATAGGAAAGCATAAGGCAATAGTGAGGAGAGAAAATTGTAGTATAATAAAGTGTTATACAGGGCTTTTGATTTTTTTTGATTGATAAATCTTTTTAAACCACACAGAAGCCCTGGAAATTATTTATTCATCTTTTTTTGCATCGCCCAATTGACCAACAGGCAAAACAACCCGGTTCTCTTTCGGTTTGCACCCCTGGACCACCGGCATCCCTGCCGGTGCTACTTTAATTTCACACGAGCAAATATTTTTCCGCCCACCACCCTTTGATTATGCGAGCGATTTATTACTGAACTGATGGCTTTATGCTCCGGTTTTGCCGGCAAGGATGCCGGCGATCCATTTCCAAAAAAAGAATCAAAAAAAACGCCAGGCAATCCGGCAGCTGCCGGACTACCACCCCGCAATTCCCGCCTTCCCGCAGGATTTGCCTGGCTTTCGCGCCGTTTTTGCAACAGATGGTTGACTATATTCATCAATTGTATTTACCAGCCGCTTAATAAAAATTTGTTATAATTCTTCGAAACAGGAAGCCTCATTCATTGCAGAATTTCTTCTACCCTATTTAAATTCCTCCCCTTGATTTACAAACTCTTGCTGGAATCACTTAAAAACGCACGGAAAACAAGAGAAATTTTGATAATGATTATCAGGATTAACCCAAAGAGGGAGGAATTTACTTTATTTTTAATCTTTTGATATGTTTTTTTCTTCTTGTAGGCAATTAATGGTTATAAGGAATTGTAAACCATATTGTAGTTCCTTCGCCGGGTTTGCTGTCGACGCCAATTTCTCCGCCGTGTTTTTTGACAAATTCTTTGCAGAGTATCAGTCCGAGTCCGGTTCCTCTTTCTCCTTCAGTGCCATTGGTTGTAAAATTATCTTCCAGTTTGAAGAGTTTGTTTAAGTTCTGAGGCTGTATGCCTATTCCCGTATCTGAAATTTGCACATTCAATTGGTCTTTTTGTTTTTCAGCGGCAATTTTCACCGTTCCTCCGTTATTCGTGTACTTAATAGCATTGGAGACAAGGTTCCTGAGAATTGTCTCAAACATATTGGCATCTGCATAGAAAGTCAGGTCTTGTTTAAAATCCTGAATAATTGAAACTTCTTTTTGTGAGGCTATGTTCGCTAAAAGAGAAGTTACTTTTCTGACTCTTTCCGATAAGTTTTGCCTGGCAGGCTTAAAATCTACGGTTCCCTGTTCCGATTGCGACCATTCAAGCAGGTTGTTCAGCAGGATATATCCTTCTTCAGCACTTTCCCTTATGATTCTTCCTGTTTCTGCGATTTTGTCATATTGTTTATTCTCGATATATTCAAGGTTCATTTCGCTAAAGCCCAGCAGGTGGCTGAAAGGATGCCTTAAATCATGAGCAATTATGGAAAAAAATTTGTCTTTAGTCGCGTTGGCTTTACTCAGTCGTTTTTCACTCTCTTTCAGTTTTTGTTCCATAATTTTTCTATCTATAACGATACCAGCTTGTTTAATAAACGATTCAATGTACCCGCGATTTGTAAGGTCAGTTTTTCCAAGGGTAAAGAAATGCAAAATGGCATAAAGGTTTTCATCTTTGTTGATGCCAATTGCATATATCTTATTAATCCCCAGGAGTTTTTCTATTGCATTTGCAGCCCATGTCGAAAACTCTGTAGCAGCAAAATGAGCGAGGCCACCTTCGAAAAGAGATAGTTTGCCGGTTTTATATTTTACATAATGAGAGGGGAGTAAGTTGAATTCTGATCCAATAACATCGTATTGACTGATGTCCATTACTTTTTTCAGCAGGGTATGATCCAGTCCTTTAATATCAACAACCCTTGTATTGTAGTGGTTTTCATCAACGCTTACAAAAAGACAAACAGCATCAGGATATTGGTTGCTCAGAGTTTCTGTAATGTATTTGTAAATATCATTTAAATTTTCCAGGGCCAGCATTTCAGTAGCTGAATTACCAAGAATTTTATATCGTTCTTCACTTTCTTTCAGCAGTTTTTCAGTTTGTTTTCTTTCGCTTATCTCCCTTACCGAACACATGACACTTTGAATATTCGGGTTGTCCAGGTAGCTTTTCAGCGTTGCTTCCATCCAGACATATCCTTTTGTTTTATGAATATGGCGGTACTCATCACGGTGAATAAGGTCAGGCTCCTCGAGTACTTTTTTCCAGTGTTTCTTAATTCTTTCCACGTCATCGGGATGAATAACTTCTGTAAAAGGAAGTTTTAATTCTTCTGGTTTATAACCGGTATATTTTTCTACCACCGGACTGATGTATTTCTGTTCTCCCTCTTCAGACAATTCCACAAAAATATCCGTAGAATTGTTGATCATTAACTCGAACCGCTCTTCATTTTGCTTAAGTTCTTCCATGGTTTCACGCAGATCGGTCAGTTCGAAATGCGAAACCAGCATCCGTTTAATTTTTTCCTGGTTATCATAAACAGGTTTTCCCTGGCATTGGGTATGTACAATAAAACCTTTTTTATGGAAACAACGGA
>CAYWSJ010000230.1:0-2712 GCA_964461045.1 uncultured Bacteroidales bacterium
TTTTATTTTTCTCTTTTTAAAGGAAGAGAGAATTTTCAAAAAGTCTCCAATTAATTGTGGATATTTAAGGAAATATTACTCTTTAACTAAAACCATTTTTTGTTTAACGATTATCTAGTTATACTTAGAATTTATATTTTCCTAAAAATTAAGATTTTTTCTTTTTTTTATCTGGAGAAACCTTAGTAAATCTTCTGATATTTAGAAAATTATAAAAATAGTTTCAGATTGAAACCATTATTTAATTTCATATAAATATCTTATAATAAGTCGTATATATAAATGTTATGTTCTGCAACATTTTTTTTCAAGGATTTCTGTGTGCAGAGGAAATCAAAAGTTAAACCAATTAAACTTCTTATTCTTTAAGAGGTCAAAATCAAAAAACCTAAAAACGATACAAATGAACAAATGTATTTACACGCTTGCATTGATTATTGCTGTTCTTGCATTTCAGGCTTGTCAAACCGATACGAACGTTACCGAAAAAGCAGCAAAAATTCATAATGAAGTTTTAACAGTTGATACACACACTGATTCTCCCTTGAACCTAATGCACTCTGACTTTGAAATGGGAGAAAAACACAGTTATAAAGAAACACGTACCTGTCTTGATTTTCCACGAATGAAGGAGGGTGGCCTTGATGCTGCTTTCCTGGCAGTATTTATTGGTCAAAGAGAACGTACACCTGAAGGTAATAAACAAGCCAGAGAAAAAGCACTTAAAATTTTTGAAAAGATTCATGAGTCAATAGATAAAAATATTAAGAAAGCAAGTCTTGCCCTGGAACCTAATGATGCGTATGAGATTGAAAAACAAGGGAAAAGAGCTGTATATATAGGTCTTGAAAATGGTTATCCTATTGGTGATAACATAGATAATGTAGATCGTTTTTATGAACTTGGAGCCCGCTATATTACACTGTGCCATACCAGTAACAATGATATCTGTGACTCATCAACAGATGAAGAAGAATATGATGGATTAAGCAAATTTGGTGAAAAAGTAGTAAAAAGGATGAATAAATTGGGTATGATAATCGACGTATCCCATATTTCAGACAAATCATTTTACGATGTTATTAATATAAGTAAAGCACCGGTAATTGCTTCTCATTCCTGCGCCAGAGCCTTGTGTGATCATCCAAGAAATTTATCTGATGAGATGCTTACAGCATTAAAGAAAAATGGCGGAGTGATACAGATTTGTTTTATGTCTGATTATCTCAAAGAAATTAAACAAGATCCAGCCAGGGATTCAGCATATCAGGCTTTAAGAAAGAAATACAATGGCTTTGAGGATCTTACTGAAGAAGAAAGAGTTAAAGCCAGAAAAGAATGGTATGCAATTAATAAAGAATACCCTAAAAAATTGGCCACAGTGAAAGATATTGTGGATCATATTGATCACGTCGTTAAAACGATAGGAATTGACTATGTGGGTATTGGGACTGATTTTGATGGAGGAGGAAGAGTAGAAGATTGTCAGGACGTTAGCCAGATGCACAATGTAACTGAAGAATTGGTGAGAAGAGGATACTCCCAAAAAGAAATTGAGAAAATATGGGGCGGTAACTTTATGAGAGTATTCAGAGAAGTACAAAGCATACCGGGAAACCAATCATAAAAAAGTCACGAATGATTAACATCCGTGACAGGAAAATGCAAAACATGATTTGGTGCAAATTCCACACCCTGTGCATTTTTCATCACTAATTACAGGCGCTTCAAATGGAGATACCTGGGAAATAGCTCCAACCGGACAAATATTTACTGTCGGACAAGGGTGATTCTGTGGGCATAAATTTTTGTTTAATACTATTTTACGTTTCATTTTTTCAACTTTTAGATTAAAAAAGTGCAAATATAAAAAAATAAACATTAAACAATATAAATATGTGCAAAACTATATACGTTTGTTTGCTTTATTGATTATTTTATTTGCACGACACTGGAAACCAGTGGAATTTAATTCATATAAATTTTCAAGGGTGCTCACCAATTCTGGCAACAATTCAGGTTCTTTTTCGGAAATATTATAAAGAATTTGCATACAATGTACTTTTGCTGCTACTTTTTGATCCGTGGAATTTAACCAGGAAAAACAAAGATCAATCATTTCCGCCATTTTATAATCCGGATATGGAAAGCAAGAGACAATTTTTAAGAGATGTCTGCGCAATCCATGAAATTTCGTATGTGGCAGGAAATCTATAATTTCATTCAATTTTGATTTTATCTCATCATTCCGGGCTTCCAGTAGATGATCAATAACCCAGCCGGCTCTGGTAGCTAGGTATCCATTGTTGCTGTATATATATTGAAATAATTCATTAAAGCACGCGGGGTCATTTTTCACAAGTTCAGCTATGAATTGAATATTTCTTACTGAAGCTTCAGCCAGCAATTGTTTTTGTAAATCCATAGATCTTATTTATAAGGTAAACAATATTTCTTAAATGGTTGTTAATATATAAATATTTTGTGAGTCATGTTATATACAAAAATAAAAATATTGCTTGTCACTTTTGCTGTTGTGCTCACATTTGAGAATGTTCAATCTATAAATAATTCTAAGACGATGAATGAACAAAATAATGAATTAAAAACAGCCACTTTAGCTGCCGGATGTTTCTGGTGTGTGGAAGCTGTATTTCAGAATTTAAAAGGTGTAGAGAAAGTTGTCTCGGGATATTCCGGAGGGCATGTGAA
>CAYWSJ010000231.1:0-2694 GCA_964461045.1 uncultured Bacteroidales bacterium
TTCACTTCTTTTCACTCATTTGTTTAACATACACGGGAATAACTTCCACGTCTCTTTTTTTGAAATATTTTCTGACTTCAAAAAACTGTGTGGTAAATCCCAGCAGAAAGCCGCCCCCTCCGGAACCACATAATTTAAGATTAAAGAGATTATCTTCCAGCCCCACATTCCAGATTTTTTCAAATCCTTCCGGTATCATGGGCTTGAAGTGATGATACTGGTAAGCTGAAAGCTGTTTCAGGTAATCAAAGAAATGTCCGTTGCTGCCATTGATAATGGAATATATGGCATTGTTGGTGATCTTTTTTAATTGATCAACATCTATACTGTTTCCGTTTTTCTTCTGTGTTTTTTCAAGGTAGATATTCACGAGCGGACTTGTTTTTCCAACTTTACCGGTATCTAAAAGGAATATGGTAAAATCGGGATTGTTGGCAGCCAGATGAATATGAACAGGTTTAATATCGCCGTTTTCCTTAAAAAGAAGGGGTTTGTTAAGAATTGAATTCAGAGGATCAATTCCTGAACTGGTTCCATGATAGTAAGATTCAAGCTGGGCAAGTTCATTTTTCAGGGATAATAGTTTACCCGGATTGTTGATGAAAAATTCCTCATTGGTTTTGGAAACATATTTTTCATAAAGCGCAGCAATCAGTGCACCTGAACTTCCCACGCCGTAACCCTGGGGTATTCCTGATTCAAAAAATATCCCTTTGGACAGGTCATTGGCAAAACTTTCAATATCAAAATCACTCAGCAACTTTTTTTCTTTGTTCAGTTTACGGATATATCCGAGTAAATCATACAGCTTCAGGTTCGATTGCCTGGCAAAGTCATAGTCTGTATAATTCTCCTTCAGCATGAAACTTAGCTCCCCGTTAAAATGGTTGTAAGGCATGGTAAGGGCCATCGAATTGTGAATAATTGAGTATTCTCCGAAGAGCATCAGTTTTGCGTAATATATATTGGCTTTTGTTGTCATTTTTTATTGATTTAATGAAGTTTAACAGGTCCTTTTCCTGTAAAATCATGTATAATTTGGCTGCCGGGAGAAAGAGGAATTAATTCTTTATCAATGAATTGTCTGACATATCCTTTAGCGGAGGAAGGGTAGAGTATGTGTACATTCGGACCAGCATCCAGGGTAAAGGTTACTGGCTGTTTTTCTTTTTTCCTGTATTCCCTGATTTTGTTTATTATTGCCAATGTAGTATCGTTCAACAGCATATATCCTTTTTTGGAAGATAACATCAAACCATGTAAACTCATGGCTTCTTCTTCTGTTATTTCTGCAAACCTTTCAAAGTTCCCATCTTCCAGTGCTTCTTTTATTGACCTGAAGTTTTTGTTTGCTTGTTGAATTCGGGCTTCTTTATAGGGATGGTCCTGCATTCTTTCATGACCTTTACTGCTTGATACAACCTTACTACTTGAATCAACAATAAAGATAGAATTATGCATGTGAATAAAGGACTCATGTATCTTTCCAGGTAAGGGATAAGCATAATCGGCAGATCCCTTGTCTTCATCTCCCCAGACTACGTAACCCCCATATAGTGAACGGGAAGCACTTCCTGAACCTAATCTTGCCATATAGGAGGCTTTTTGAAAGAATATTTCATCGGATAAGTCGGTTTCCCGTAGTTTTTGTTCAATTGAAACAACCGACAGAGCCAGTGCGCTCATTCCCGAAGCAGAAGAAGCAATGCCTGCTGAATGTGGAAAGTTATTGATGGATTCAATATACAGATCTAAATCATTTAAAAATGGGAGATAAGTTTTAATTTTTTCAAGATAAGTATTTACATGCTTTGAAAATGGATGATCTGATTGAGCATTGAATTTAAAATGAATGGTCCCATTTTTTGCAGCGGCTCGACGATAGTGTATGATGGTCCTGGTATGTGCATGACTCAGGGTCATACTCAACGAAGGATTGAGAGGAATTTGTCCTTCCTTTTTTCCCCAGTATTTAATTAATGCAATGTTAACAGGTGATTCCCAGCCAACTATTTTAGGAATACTGGATATTTCTTTTCTTTCAATGCTTAACGCATCATTTATGTATTTCTCATGCATGCTTTTCATCATTCAGAATAATTTCGTTCCATTTAAATAATGTTGTAAGTTGATATTTGTTCAATTCATTCCGCAATTCTTTTTCTGAACCATTCCATGTAATGAGTATAAAATCACCACCCCAGGCGCCAAGCGACTTCATTTCACCCTGAAAGTAGGGGTATTGTTCTTTGAGAATAGGAGCATGATCAAGCTGTTCAGATATAAGCATTTCATGTTCACGAATGGCTTCATTAAAAGTTTGAAGATCATTTGCTCTCATAATTTGATGGTTTATATCTGAAAGCTTCTCAAAAACCATTTGATCTGGTTTGGCTTTTTTCATAAAGGCCTTTACTGCATCCATCGAACTCTGCTTTTTGCCTGTGAAAACAAAGTACAGTTGGTTCTTAAAAGGGGGGTCAAAGGCTATTTTGTGGTAATGGGGTTTGTCTTCTTTTAATTGGTATAAAATTGGATTGTTTTCTTTGGCACAGGCTATATCATAGCCCGATCCTTTTGTGATTTTTTTATTCAGTCTGAATGAATCCACATTTAGCCATTGAGCAAGATTGTTTATGAGTGTGGAGCTGCTGCCAAATCCCCATTCAAAAGGAAAATCCAGTTGGTTTTCTA
>CAYWSJ010000232.1:0-2685 GCA_964461045.1 uncultured Bacteroidales bacterium
AAAACAACTTTTCTACTTGTTTGGTCGTTGAGCAACTGATAAGTCCCATAGTCAAAATGATTAGAATAAGTATTTTATTTTTCATTGTTAATGTTTTTTCGAGCTGAAATAAAATAATTTACAGGATTTGTAAAAAAGATATCTTTCTCCTTAATGGTGAGATTCTGTCCTTCGATAAGTTTTTCAAGATCTTTTTTCTCAAAAAATGATAAATAGCTAATGAGGCCAATCTTTTTGAGAAATTTCTGGATGCTCAAAAGAATTCTTTTTAGAATTTTGGCTGGTTCAGCATAGCAGTCTGTAGCGGTTAGCAAATTTCCATCATGCTTCAGAATTCTTTTTGCTTCCTCTAAGACAACAGCAGGATTTTCAAGCACATGGAGTACATTGAATATGAGGATTGTGTCAAAACTATTGTCCGGGTATTGCTTCAGTGCGTAAGCATCACCCACTTGAAAATCAATGTTGGTAATGTTTTGTTCTTTTGCTTTGGATTTTGCAATTTCAATCATCTTTTCCGAAATATCAATTCCTGTAATCTCTTTTGCATCCTCAGCGATACCCAAAGTGATTATGCCTGTGCCACAACCTAATTCGAGTACTGAACTACCCGGGGTAAGATAATCTTTGGTTTTTTGAATAGTCCTGGCATAGGCCTGTTCCAGACTTTTTACCTGCTTATCATAGTACCTGGCCATCTTGTTCCAGGGCTTTTTTTCTTTCTTTTGTCGATGGTTCATAGTTGATGTATTTAGAGTTGTAAAATGATTTTTCCTTTATTTTGCTTTTTTTCAATGATCGTATGTGCTTCTACAGCTTTGCTAAGCGGCATTATATCTCCAATGAGTGGTTTTATTTTTTTATCTTTCAGTATATCAAAAAGAGTGGATAAATCTTCCCTGAACCACTCAGGGTACTTTTTTCTTAAGGCGCCAATGGAGTAGAAACCTGCTTTTCGGCCATTGGGAAGAAGGTTCCATAATTGCAGTTTCATGAAGTCAGCCGGAATACTTCCACCATGCCCCATTACAGCCTTGTAAAAGCCATAAGCCACTAATTTGCCTCCTTTTCTCAGAAGACCAAAGGAATTTTTGAAATTTGTACCCCCGATCGGGTCAAAAACAGCATCAAAATCACTAATTCCTTTTGCTTTCAGTTGTTCTGCAAAATCTTTTTCCTGGTAATCGATGGGTGTGGCTCCATGCTTAGAGACAAGGTTATGCTTTGAGGCAGAGGCTGTTCCATACATCTCTAGTCCTGATAATTTTCCTAGTTCCAGCATTGCCTGACCAACAGCGCCGCCCGCGCCATGAACAAGTATTTTCTGGGCTGGCTTGACTTTTGCTTCGCGGTACAGCAACTGATAAGCTGTAGTGTAACTTAAAATCAGGCTGACAGCTTCATTCGGGTTCACCTCTGCAGGAACAGGTATTAGTTGTTTCTCTGGCAGACAAATGTATTCTGAGTAAGCACCAATTACAGGCATGTCGGCAACCACATCGCCTTCTTGAAATTGCTCCACCTTATCGCCTGTTTTATCTACAATTCCAACCATATCGTAACCAGGAGAGAAGGGAGGTTTCTCCTTTACTTCCGGGTACATGCCTTTTCGTATCATGATGTCTGTGAAGTTGGCGCTGGTATATAATACTTTTATTCTTACCTCATTATCTTTAGGTTCAGGCAGATTGGGTTCTTCAACCAACTGCATAACATCAGGTTCTCCAAATTGTGTTATCACAATCCTTTTATAGCTCATATAAACCTCCAATTTTATTTATTAACAGAAAATTACTTTATTTCAATTATTATGTCTTCTACAATTTCTTTAGCGCTTGTTAATTTTGAAAGGTCAGCGTATACACTGCCATTCTCTCCGCCTGGACTACTATGACCAATTATTTCTAATGAATACTTTTGTTCTTCACCTGTTAAATTAATCTTTTTAGCATAGATTATTGCAGGTTGACCACTTCCCCATCTTCCTCCTCCATAATATTCACTATCTGAATCGAGGTTCTTATGATAAAAATTATTAAAATCGCCAGAGTGATTAATTTCTGCCTTAACAATCACCTGTTTTCTTTCGGCTTTAACATTACTGTATAATTCAAAGCTGTTTGTTGGAGTGGCTGAAGTTACTGCATCTACTAAGGGTTTATCCCGAGTGGGCAGGTATAGTCCATCTTCATATTTTATTCCTCTTTGGTGGGCCCAATGGGGTAAAGATTCGGGACGCCTAATCTCTTCTTTAGAAGTCGGATCACCTGGCGCTTTTCTCCAGTCCTGTTCAGCAACACTTTGTGTAACATATAAGGTTTCTAAATATTTTCCATCTAAATCCTCAATCCAAATCGCAATTTGTGGTTGATTAGTGATTCTGATAAAGGGTAACCAATTAATTATTTTAAGCTTATGTTCATATTCTTCTCCCCTTAAAACTTTAATTTTCAACTTTTGTCCTGTAACATTTTCTTTGGTTATAATTTTAGAATTATCTAATGTTTTACAGGCAAAGAGGGTAGTAATAAACATCACTAAAACTGACACTTGCTTAAAATTCATATTTTTTATTCTCTTGATTATCTTTTTTCTACTCATAAATTCTAGAATTTTTTTATTATTGTTAATTACATATTAAGGATAAATACCAGTCCAACTATAAAATCAATTGAATTTATCAGG
>CAYWSJ010000233.1:0-2678 GCA_964461045.1 uncultured Bacteroidales bacterium
ATAAAGGAGTAGTTTATAATGAGATGAAAGGTTCATTTTCCAATGCAAGAAGAGTTTTGGGTTACCATGTAGATAAGAATCTTTTCCCCGATGTTACGTATGGGAATTCTTCAGGTGGTCATCCTGATAAGATACCGGAGTTGACTTACGAAGAATTCAAAAATTTCCACAAGAAATATTATCACCCTACAAACAGTTATTTATACCTGTATGGCAATTCTGATTTAAACAAAGACCTGAAATTTATCAATGAGAAATACCTGTCTAAATTTGAAAAGCTGGATAAGCGCGCTAAGATAAATATACAGGAACCTTTTGAGGAGATGAAGGATGTGGTGGAGTATTATCCTGTAAGCAAATCAGCAACTACCCAAAATAAAACTTTCCTAACAAAAAGCTGGGTTATTGGTAAAGGTGCTAACCAGGAGCTGAATATGCTTATGAATGTATTGGCAGAAGCACTGGTGAATCACGAGTCGGGTCCTGTAAAACTGGCGCTCCAGGAAGCAGGAATAGGAAGAGATATCAGGGCTTATTATTCATCCAATAAACAAGGTGTGCTGCATCTGAATGTGACCAATGCCAATCTTGATGAAAAAGATAAGTTTCATAAAATAGTAACCGAAACACTTGAGAAAGTTGCTAAAGAAGGTATTGACGAGGATGTTCTTCAGGGTATTGTGAATCGTTATGAATTTAACCTAAGAGAAACCGACAGCCCCCACAAAGGTCTGCAGTATTTGTTTCAGGCCAAGAATGGATGGGCTTATGCAGATGAACCATTTTTAAGTCTGAAATGGGAAGAACCTCTGGCAGAAGCGAAAAAAGCTATTGAAAAGGACAAGCTTGAAAAAATCATTCAAGAAGAAATTTTAAACAATCCTCATTCATTATTAATTGCTTTGGCGCCTAAACCTGGTTTACAGGCTGAAAAAGAAAAAGAAACAGCAAAAGAGTTAGCCGAATATAAAGCTTCATTAACTGATGAACAGTTGGATTCACTTATAGAACAAACAAAAGAACTGATTGCTTATCAGAAGAAAGAAAATGACCCGGAAGATCTGGCAAAGATGCCTTTGCTTAAACTGGAAGATATCAAATCAAAAGCTGAATATTTTGATATTGAAGAACAAAAAGTTGACGGAGTTAAGGAACTTTATTACAACACCTTTACAAATGATATTTTATATACCAAAATGTTGTTTAATGCAAAGGTAGTATCAAAGGATCAGATTCCTTATGTGAAACTCTTGTCTGCAATTCTTGGTGATCTGAATACTGAAAATTATTCATTTGGAGAATTAAACAATGAATTGAATACCCATCTTGGAGGTTTTTACACAAGCATGAGAACAGACCTGGAAAATTACAATGATGAAAAATTACAGGCTCATTTTGTGGTAAGAAGCAAAGTACTGAGCAACAAAGTGGATATGCTGTTCGAACTGACTGATGAAGTACTGAACAATACCAAAATTGATGATAAGGAGCGATTGAAAACCATTCTGAAAAGACATCAATCGAGATTATATTCAATGACCAGACGCAGTGGTTTGCAAATGGCCAGCACGAGACTTTCTTCCTATTATTCTAATCAGGGAAAATTCAATGAACTGACACGTGGTTATACTTATTATCAGTTTGTAACCGATTTGACGGAGAACTATGATGAAAATTATGATAAAATAGTTAGTAACCTGGAAAAAGTCGCTGAATTGCTCTTGAACAGAAATAACATGACAGCCTATGTGACTTGTAGCAAAGAAGATCTTGCTAAGTATAATAAAGGCCTCAAAGGATTTATCCAGAAGTTTCCGGAGAAGGAAAATAAGTATCAGACCTGGAAATTTGACTTTGAAAATAAAAACGAAGGAATGCTGGCACCTTCTAAAGTACAGTATGTGACCAAAGGATATAACTATAAAAAACTCGGTTATGATTATAATGGTAAAATAAATGTATTGAATCAGATTTTATCAAGAGAGTGGCTGAATAATCAGATTAGAGTTATCGGTGGTGCTTATGGCGGATTCGCCCGTTTTTCAAAGTCAGGTAATTTTTACTTTGCCTCTTATCGTGATCCAAACCTGAAAGAAACCATAGAAAACATAAATGGTTCGGTTGATTTTCTCAGGAAATTCTCTCCTGAAGATGAGAAAATGAGAAGATTCATTATCGGAACAATCTCAAATATGGAGCGGCCGCGTTCTGCCTCAATGGAAGGTAATGCAGCGTTGAGGTATTACCTTACCAACACGACTGAGGAAGAGCTACAGACTGCACGCGATAATGTTCTTTCTACTAAAGCAAAGGATATTCAGGAGATGGCTGATTTTGTGGAGAAAATTTTGAATGAGAGCGCTATCTGTGTATATGGGAATGAAGATAAACTGAAAGCAAACGAAGAATTGTTTGACAAAACATTTACCTTAGAATAATTTAGGGTATTGAATAAAAGAAAGGAGGGTGCTGTTATTGGTACTCTCCTTTTTTTAAGGTTTTTGATTAATTGTTTCCTCAATAATTTTTCTCCAGCAGGTTTTTCATCAAAGAGAAGGTATGCAACAATTCAGGCCTTAGGGTTTTAATATCCTTCCGGATACTTTCATTTGCAGCTTTTTTAAATTTTTGCAGTTTTTCTTTGTTTTGATTTTTTGGTGCCTGGGTTAATTGGTCTT
>CAYWSJ010000234.1:0-2662 GCA_964461045.1 uncultured Bacteroidales bacterium
TTTCTCCTCCGGCCTTCTGAATATGATCTTAAACCAATTTTCATCGGCTTCGAGGGCAATATCAGGCAAACCGTAATTTTTTACGGCATTTCTCATACGCATGAGACCCGATCCGATTTTTTCCACCAGGTTCATGCGCTGCATTAAACCAAAAAGCAATGGATTTCTTGGCAGACTCCTGCCAAATAATTCCTCAACTTTCATTTTGCCTACCAGTCCGCCCGGATTATCAATCTCTACCCTGTCTTTATAAATGCCCACCTGAATGTTACCGGTAGAATAATAATCACGGTGTGCAATGGCATTCAATACAGCTTCTCTTAGAGCTTCTTCAGGCAGTTCAAGACGTTCTTCCCTCGGTCCTCCTTTTATAATATATTCTGTATTCAGTTTTGCCTTGAGATAATTAATGGCATCAGTGAAATTTGAATACAGGTCAGCATCGTATTCTTTTTGATCTAAGACTTTATATTTATCCTTTCCCTGGTAAAGCACACAAGTAATGGTTGCAGTGCGTATAAAACGTGTAACACGATTGCTGAACAAAAGCACTCCGGCATTTTTTATTTGGGATTTATCCAAAAGGTCCAGGTTGTTCAATAACTCCTTTCTGTCTAAAACATCACTAACGCCCAGGAACTTTTTAAAGCGACTGAAGGCTTCCTCGTCAATATCCTGTTCAACTGAAAAACTATCATTTCCCAGTTCATCGAAAAAAATGCGCCCTTCTTTTTTAAAAAAATCTTTTACTTCGTCTCTTTTCAATTGCTGGGAATTAGCTCCTGTTCTCATATAAAATTTCCCATTCAGGGAATAAGGTTTTTGTAACCCCTCAGGAACTTCCACAACAAGCACATTTCCTACTTCATAAAATGTTATATCAAGCATGGGTTCAACATTTCTGGTTAATCCCTGAATTTGTGATCTTTTAGAATTTGAATCATCAAATCCTTGCACTTTTCCTTCATCAGTGACACCAACTAAAATTTTGCCACCATTAGCATTCGCAAAAGCGCATATTTCTCTTCCGATCTCTTTGCTATACCCTTCTTTAAATTCCAGGTTATATGACTCTCCTTGCTGAATTAATAAATCTAACTGCTTTTTAGTAATGGCCATGATACCAATTATTCATTTAAACCTAATTTATCTAAAATCTTTTCCAGCTTCTGGTCGGCTTCTTTACGGTCTTCTTCCGCTTCACGGAGCAACACAACAGCATCTTCCAGGCTTAGTGTATCATCTTCTCCATTTTGTGTTACATACCTGGAAGGACTCAGATTGTAATCTTCTTTGGCTACTTGCTCGTTGGTAATGATTGTGCTCAGTCCCTCTTCTTCTTTCCATTTCAGGTACAAACCGGCTATTGTATCAATATGTTCCCCTGTTAAATAATTCTTGGGCTGTCCTTTTGTAAACTGCTTTGAGCCATTTATGAGCAAAATTTCTCCTTTATGCTTCTTTTCTTTATTGACGATAAGAATAATTCCCGGTGCGGGGGTATTGTAGAACATATTCTCCGGCATCAAAATGACGGCTTCTACCACATCTTTTTCCACAAAAGCCTTGCGAATATCCCGCTCGCGGTTTTTCCCAACGTTACCACTTCCTCGTGATACCGCCCCGGTATCAAGAACCACTGCCATTCTCCCTTTCGGCTTCAATGATTTATACATGTGTTGTATCCAACCCCAGTCTGCGCTGTTGTTTGGCGGATAACCCAAATGGAATCTTTCATACGGATCGTTTTCATATACATCCTGCGTAAAATTCTGGTTCCACATGGGATTGGCCGTAACCAGATCGAAAGGTTTCAAAGAAGTATCCGAATTTGTAAAAGCCGGTCGTTGCATGGTATCTCCCAGTCGGATATCTCCTTCCTCCATGCCATGTATAAAAGTATTCATTTTGGCCATTGCATAAGTGGAAGGCTGACTTTCCTGGCCAAAAAAATGAAGCGGCTTTACATTTTCTTTATCTCCATATTTTTCTTTAAACCTCAAATAAGTCTTGATCAACAGACCGGAACTGCCGCAACATGGATCATATACCTCATCTCCTGCTTCCGGGTCTAAAATGCCGGCCATCAAAATTGCTACTTCACGGGGTGTATAGAACTCCCCGGCGCTCTGCCCGGAACCTTCTGCAAATTTTCTCAGCAGATATTCATAAGCCCTGCCGATAATATCCGGTTCTACATCATCAATGCCTAACCTGTATTTGTTTAAAACCTGTATGAGCGCTTTCAATTTCTCATCGCCGATAATTCTCTGCCCTGCTGTGGTTGCATTAAAATCAACAATATCAATCACGCCTGCCAGTCTTTCATTTTCCCGGGCTATAGCCCTGACTGCATCCGTTAAATATTCTCCTATATTTGTAGTCTGTTTGTGAAGGAATTTCCACCTGGCTTTCGGGGGAATATAAACCCGAACCATGGTATGGTCTTCTTCAATAATCTGCTCTGCAATTTCTTTATCACCATATTCTACTGCCTGTTTTTCAACCTCATCATCAAAAACATCAGACAATCTTTTCAAAAAAATTAGTGGTAAAATGTAATCTTTATACTTGGGGGCATCAATGGGCCCGCGGATTTTACAAGCCGCATCCCACAGCCAGCCTTCAAGTGTCTTTGTGTCAAGTTTTTTATCTGCCATTC
>CAYWSJ010000235.1:0-2635 GCA_964461045.1 uncultured Bacteroidales bacterium
TCAGAAAGAACTGAATATTAAAAATAGTATTTTCTTATTTAATAATAAAAAAATCTTGAAAATTTTTAATTTCATTTGTCGTGACGGTTTGATTAAAATAGAAGAGCAGGAGGGTAGTTTTTTTTTAAAAACAGATACTTAGGTAGTGTTTGACGATGATTGAAAAGAATAAATTTTCTTATTTACTCTGCTCCTGAATTTTTACATAGCATTTTTCGTTGACTTCAAACATAAAAATTTCATTCATGGAATAATGATTTTCATGATTAGAATCGTTTAATGATATACTTAACTCAACACCCGGAGATTAACAAGTGTTTATTTGTGCAGGCTGAGCAGCTTTATCCTTTAAAAACGGGAAGAATTAAAACAGCAACAATTCATTATAAAAAAATTTTTAAAAAAATATACTTAATAAAGAATCGGAATAAAAAAAAATTAAATTTGCTATAGAGGATAAAAATTGGGGTAAAAATCAATTATTTTTTCTGACAAAACACTTATTTTCATTATGTTTTGAAAAAAGTGCCGAATTACTAACTTTAAATTATAATTTGAACATGAAGCTAAAAAATGTTTTTTGCGTATCAATTATGCTCTTGTTTTCGTTTGGAGCTGTTGGGCAGGCTGATTTTCGTCCCGGCTATTACCTGACCCATGAAAAAGATACAATTCACGGACTAATTAATTACAGGGGCGACTTAAAAAATACGAAAGCCTGTATTTTTAAAGAAAATGAAGACGCTGAAAGGCTTAAGTTAAAGCCGGATGAAATTTATGGATACAGGTTTGCAGAAAATGGGAGGTTTTTTGTTTCCAGAACCATTAAACCCGAAGAGGAAAAGGAAAAGAGGATTTTTATAGAATACCTGGTTAATGGCATTGCTGATTTGTATTATTATAGAGACAAAGCAGGCGACCATTATCTGATTGAAAAAGATGATGGTAAATTACACGAATTAACCAATAAGAAAGAGGTAGTTCATCATGAGAAAAGAGGTCCTTTGCTGAAAACCTCAAACAAGCATATCGGAATTCTTAAAGCTACTTTTTCCGATTGTATTCAGATGTTTCCGGAGATAAACAAGGCTGAACTTACCCATGAATCACTTATGGAAATTACAAAAAGTTACCATAATTATGTATGCGAAGGAGAAAAATGTATTGTGTATAAAAAAGAAATTCCTCCGGTAGCCATTGATTTCGCCCCAACCATTGGAATGGGATTACCTAGTCTTTCTTTAGGCAATAACCCGGACTATTCATCAGCAGAATTTACCAGTAATCTGGTTCCTTCCTTCGGATTTTTAGTCAAAGCAACTTTGCCAAGGTGGAACGAAAGGCTATCTTTTCAATTTGAGGGGGCAATAAGTAAGAGTGGGTTTGAAGGATTTAACCGTTTGAATAATGATCTTTATTTTGAGAATTTTCATTATAATATAGAAGGAACATTATTACAGACTTCCCTGGCGTTAAAGTACACTTTCCCAGAGAAAGGGAAATTTACCCCCACTCTGGCAGGAGGATTAGCTTTTAACCCATTTATTAATTTAAGCACACAAACTTTCAAAGAAAATGAAGGATCTTATTTAATAAATACCACTAAACTTGAGGATGAATTCCCCCTTGCTCAATATACATTTGGGCCGTTTGTACAATTGGGTATTGATTATCAACTGACCGATAAATATACCATGTTTACAAACCTAAAATACTCATATACTTTTAATTGGCATAATAAAGAAAGAGAATCAAATAATGAAATGTTTAATACTAAATTGAATACGTTAAACCTTGTTCTTGGAGTTTACTTATTTTAAAAGAAAACGATTATGAATAAAACAGATATAAAGAAAAATTACAGGTTCGTTTTAAGCATGTTGGCATTAATTGTTGTTTTTGCTTCATGTGAGAGTGAGCTGGATAAACCTATCAATTATCCCAGAGTAGAAATGAAGGAGGAAATCCAACAAGATGGAAGTGGAGTTACTTTCTCGGCTGAAGTTCTTACAGAGGGAAATTCAGATATAATAGATAAGGGATTTATGTGGAGAAAGAATTATGCTCCTTTACCAAGTAAATCAGCAGAAATTTCTTTGGGTTCACACGAAGGTACAGGTGAATATACCGGAAAAGCACAGGCAGATCTTATTGCAGGCAAGACATATTATGTGAAAGCTTTCGTTAAAACCAGTGAGAATTTTGTTTTAAGTAATTCTGTAAAATTCACATCCTCATATACTTGTCCTCCCCCTGAGATAAGTGATTTCACACCCAAACAGGCAGGACACAATGAAGAGGTCATTATCACAGGAGATAATTTTAGCTTTTTTAATGATAATATTTCTGTACATTTTGGTCAGACTGCTGCTATTGTTAACTCAGAATGTACAAACAACAGTATCTCGGTTACAGTCCCTGACCTTACGGTTGATTCAGCGAAGATACAAGTTGAAATATATGATAAGTCAGTAACCTCCACTGAATATTTTTATTATAACGGAAGATAATGATCTGACAATAATCTTATAAATAAAAAATCCCGGACAGCGTTTTGTCCGGGATTTTTTATTTCCATTAAATTTATTAACCTAAATATGCTTTTAAGAGTTTGCTCCTGGCTCTGTGTCTTAAC
>CAYWSJ010000236.1:0-2602 GCA_964461045.1 uncultured Bacteroidales bacterium
CATGTCGTCCCTCCGGGACTAAGCGTTTTTGCAAAGCATAGCTGCGGAGCAGCGGTATGTTTGTAGAAAAGGTAGTTAACCTTCTAACCCAGAGCCCCGGCGGGGCGAAATGTTATAAGTAAATTTCAGGTTTCAGGTTTGATGTTTCAGGTTTCACGTTCCATGTTTCATGTTTTCGTGGGAAATTTTTTGGTTGGGTGGTTTTTAATGAAATTGATTTTAGACAATTGAATGGCTATTGAGTGACCATTGGGTGATGATTGCTTATTAAATCTGTATTCCAAATTTTGTCTTCAACTAAAAAACGAACCCCGTTATCATTCGAGAAAACGGGGTTCGTATGTCTGGCTTCGGCTACCTTTCTGTGGTAAAATCTATTCCCTGCAATTCTTTTGATAATTTAACCAGACGAATAAATTCACTCCGGTATCCTTCTTCATCATTTCCTTTTGAGGAATTAGCCAGGTCTATTACACTTTTGTAACTGGCATTGCCCTTATATTTCGAATCTCTCAGCAACATACCAAAACCAGCAACTGCTGCGGAAAACTTATAATTTTCCGACATTTCCTCAGGTTGTTTATCTTCATACGGAATCACTTTCACCAGCAATTTGCTTTTAACTCCTTTTGGCTTTTTGTAGCGAAACTTAACAGTAGCAATCTCATCACCAACCTCAGCCAGAGGATTTAATTGAGCAGTCTGGTATTTTAATTCATTTTTGCTTTTAGAATTGCTGGTTGCCAATTTGACTTCGTAGAGGGCTGTAACAGTATGTCCCGAACCCAGTTCTCCTGCATCTTTTTTATCGTTGTCAAAGTCTTCATCATTTAGCAAGCGGTTTTCATATCCAATCAGACGGTAAGATTCAACCACTGCCGGATTGAATTCAATCTGAATTTTTACATCTTTGGCAATGGTAAATAGTGTTCCTCCAAATTCGTTTACCAGCACTTTTTTTGCTTCAAGGATATTGTCAATATAGGCGTAGTTCCCGTTTCCCTTGTCTGCTATAATCTCCATCTTACTATCCTGATAATTGCCTGTACCAAAACCCAGCACAGAAATAAAGATGTTCTGGTCTCTCTTTTCTTCAATCAACCGTTCCATAGCTGCATTGCTTGAGGGACCCACATTAAAATCCCCATCGGTTGCCAGAATTACCCGGTTGTTTCCTTCTTCTACAAAATTTTCAGCAGCTACTTTGTAGGCAAGTTTTAGTCCTGCTCCTCCTGCAGTTGAACCGCCAGCTCTCAATTTGTCGAGTGATTTCAAAATAATATCTTTCCGGTTGCCCTGAGTAGATTCTAAAACCAACCCCGAACTACCTGCATAAACTACAATAGCTACGCGATCCTGCGGTCGAAGCTGCTTCACAAGTAGCTTGAAAGCCTTTTTCAACAGGGGAAGTTTGTGGTGAGAGGACATAGATCCCGATACATCAATCAAAAAAACGATATTGGAAGGAGGAAGGCTTTCAGTTTCAATTTTTTCACCCTGCAGGCCAATATGCAGCAATAGGTTTTCTTCATTCCACGGGCATTGAGCCAGCTCCGGATTGATACTAAAAGGGTGATTGTAATCAGGCTGGGGATAATCATAATTAAAATAATTGATCATCTCTTCAATTCGCACCGCATCTTTAGGCGGGTTTTGACCGTTGTTGAGGAACCTTCGCACATTGCTGTAAGAGGCAGCATCTACATCAATTGAAAAGGTGGATAAGGGATTTTTCAGGGCTTCTTTAAAATCGTTTTCATGGATGGTTGCATACTCTTCCCTGTTAAAAACAGGTTGACGCAAGGATTGATCCATATCGTAACTGACAGATTTATTTGAATATTCAGCTTCTCCTGAAACACTTCTAACGGCATTAGCTAAAAAAGCTTTTAGCTTGCCACTCCTTTTGCCTGTAACAACTACTTCTTCCATTTCTTTCATAGAAGGCTCTAAAGCTACATTGATAGTGGACTTTTTCCCAACCTTCACCTCTTTAGTCTGCATGCCAACAAAACTGAATATCAAGACATCCCCATTTGAGGCGTTAATTGTGTAATAACCACCCATGTCGGTATTGGTTCCAATGGCTGTATTGTTTTTCAGAACCACAGAAACACCCGGAATAGGCTGGTTGGTTTTGGCATTTGTAACAATACCCTTGATTGTACGGGCACTTAAACTGCAATAAAATAGCATTGCAAAAATCGAAATTAAAATGACCTGTTTTTTCATAACGCTGAATTTTTAGTGAAACAATGTTGTTTTCTAAAAGGGTGCAGCGCCTACAAAAATTCCATAAAGATTTTTGAAATAAAATGAACAGGGAATATTCAAACAGTTAATAGACAGCAGAAATCAGGGTGCAAAATTTAAATTTTGAGTCAATAAGGTAATAAGGTCAATTTTTATCTTGAATCAAAAAGCTGTCAAAATTGATTTTTCCTTAAATTAGCATCATATTTCAAAATCCTATAAAAAAGATCATAAAAGCATTCATACGGGTGAATTTATTCAAAAAAAAACAGGATCATAAGGAAGATTCTCTCTTACTACAGGAATATCTTGAATCAGGAAATCTTGAGATACTTGGTATCCTCTACAA
>CAYWSJ010000237.1:0-2569 GCA_964461045.1 uncultured Bacteroidales bacterium
AATTCCGGCCAATTAAAAGAATAAAGGTTTACGCAGATAATCATTAATTCAATATGTCAAAAAACAAAAGGTCACTGTTTAAGCGTATTTAATTTGATTTTAAAAATTATGCATTTTTATTTGTTTTGCCATATTACTTTACTGTAGAAACGATATGTTAATTTTACGGATACCAGCCCGGAACCAAATTCACAAACCGTTCAGCCGTTCAAAACGGTTAAGCGGATGAACATTCACTGGCACGGCTGCTTGCCCCTAATATGCCTTTTCTTTACATAATTCATGCCTTGTTCACAATATCCGGTCCAAGCAGATGCCTGACCTGATTTTAGTTGGAGTTTTGCAGGCTGCGAAATTACAAATTCCGCCGAGCGATAATCTACAGAAAGAAATATACGCGCATTCATATATAAATATAATAAGTACGTTACGGAAATACGATTGATTTACATCATCATATTAAATGTTTTATCTCATCCTGGTAATAAAAGCCTTCTGGTTTTTAATCACGTAAATTTGCTGAAGGCTTTAGTAATTGCAAGTGTAACAATATACTTTTCCACAATTTTAAATAAGTATAACTCAACTTAATAAAAATGGAAAATACCGAAAATCCTTTAAAAGAGTAGGTGAAATTAAACGAGATTTATTATGAAACAATTAACACTTACATTGATTACTTTGCTCATTACAGCAGCAAGTTTCGGACAAACAGCCGAGGCTCCGGCCAACGGAGACGGAAGTTCAAGCAATCCCTATGAGATTGCTAATCTGAACAACTTATATTGGTTATCGCAAAACAGTAGCGAATGGGACAAACATTATATTCAAACCGCAGATATTGATGCCTCATCCACAAGTACCTGGGATGGTGGCAATGGATTCTCGCCCATAGGTAGTTATGATCCAACAAGGTTTACGGGTTCGTATGATGGACAAAACTATACAATTGACGGGCTTTATATAAATCGTCCATCAACGCAATGGATTGGCTTATTTGGTGTGATAGAAGGTAGTTATGCTATTAAAAATTTGGGCTTAACAAATGTAGATATTCTGGGAGATGAATATGTTGGAGCCCTAGCTGGAGGCCTTTATATATCTGGTGGTAAAATAAAAAATTGTTATAGCACCGGAAATGTTAGCGGTAGAGCGACGGTTGGTGGCCTCTTGGGAGTGGATAATAGCTCTTCAACTAGTATAAAAAATAATTACAGTGAATGTACTGTAACAGGCGATGGTGATAATGCTTATGAATTAGGCGGTTTTATTGGTAAACTATGGAACACAAGTGATGGTATTTATAATTGCTACAGTACGGGAAATGTTAAAAATGTGAGTAGTTCAGGCGGAGGATTTGTAGGCTATATTAATCATAGTACTGTAGAAAATTGCTTTAGCACAGGTGATGTAACCCGTAGCAATACATCCAGTTCATCATTTGGAGGCTTTTGTGGAACAATCACTTATGAGCCTGTTTATATTAAATATTCATATAGCTTAGGAAGTGTTTATGATACAGATGGTTCAAGTGCTTTTGCTACTGATAAAGGATTTGTTGGAAATGAAGACGTTTCCGGGACATATTCCAATAACTTCTTTGATAGCAATATTTCTAACCAGAGCAGTGGCACCGGCGCTACCGCTAAAACAACAACACAGATGCAATCTCAAAGCACATTCACAAATAATGGTTGGGACTTTTTAGGAGAAACAACAAACGGGACTGATGATTACTGGGGATTAACCTCAGGATTTAATAACGATTATCCATTTCTTAGTTGGATGGCCGTTGCTTCATCTACAACTGATAACGTAACAAATGTCTCAAGTACAACTGCTACGGTAGATGGAAGTATTACAGATCTTGGTGAATTTAGCCCAAGTGCTCATGGAGTTTGTTGGGCCACTACAGTTACACCTACAACTGCTGATAATTCTACTGATAAAGGAGCCGTATCCTCTGTCTACAGTTTTTCGTCTGACATAAGTGGTCTTTCTCCAAACACGACCTATTATACACGATCTTATGTTACCAATGATGCAGGAACTACCTATGGTGAAGAAATTTCATTCACCACTAACAAAAAAGAAATCACTATTGATGGTTCATTTACAGCATCAAATAAGACGTATGATGGCTCAGGTGATGCCATAATCTCCAGCAATAACCTTTCTCTAAGCGGAGTTGTTGATGGCGATGATGTAAATCTTTCCAATGTTGTTGTAGCTTTTGCTTCGTCTGATGTTGCCGATGGTATTGCGGTTAATATTACCAGTGCAGACCTTACTGGTACCGATGCAAATAATTATATCCTCTCTTTAAGCGGTGCACCAACAACCACTGCTAATATTACAGAAGCTGAACTGACTATAAGTGGAGCAAGTGCTTCTGATAAAGTATATGACGGAACAACTGATGCAACTATTACCGGCGCTTCAATTAATGGTATGGTTAGTGGTGATGATGTGAGTCTTGATAATGCAGGAAGCGGTACCTTTGCTCAAGCTGATGTTGGAACCGGCATCAATGTTTCTACATCAATGACAATTAGCGGCGCTGATGCAG
>CAYWSJ010000238.1:0-2550 GCA_964461045.1 uncultured Bacteroidales bacterium
TTTATATATACGACTTATTATAAGATATTTATATGAAATTAAATAATGGTTTCAAGCTGAAACTATTTCTATAATTTTTTAAATATCAGAAGATTTACTCAATTGTATTTTGAGAAAAAGAAGAATAAACAATTCTTAATTTTTCAAAAAAATATATAAATTCGAATTACAATTATATAACCGTTAAAACAAATAATTATGAAAAGATTAAGTGCCATTAGCATACTCATGGTATGCCTTATCCCTACTATTTTATTTTCGCAGGAGGCTCCTGTAGAATTCAAAGAAATTGATAAAGAAAATCTTAAAATGGAACACTATCCAAAAGATAGTAGTGCTAACGCATTAATTTTATGCGATTTTGGAAAATCAAAAATCTTTTATGATCAAATGAATAAAAGATTTCAGCTCAAATTTGAAAGGCATATCCGGATTAAAGTCTTTAATGAAAAAGGCGTTGATCAGGGTAATTTCGAAATTCCATTATTTAAATCAGATGGAATAACAGAAGATATAAGCTATTTGAAAGGGTTTACCTATAATTTAAAAGGAAAAAAAATAGACAGAACAAGATTAAGAAATAGAAATATTTATACGGATGAAAAAAATGAAAACTGGGATGTAACAAAGTTTGCTATGCCCAATGTGAAGCCTGGTTCAATTATTGAACTAAAATACTCTGTTGAATCAAGATTCTTTTTTAATTTGTGGGAATGGCAGTTTCAGCATACAATACCAGTTAAATGGAGTGAATACAATATAAATATTCCTGAATATTTTCAGTATAATAAGCATACATACGGTTATGAACCCTTCGACATTAATGAAAAGGGCATTTCAAATGAACCTATAGTTATCAATTATAAAACAAGACGTGGAAAATATGTTCAAAAAACCGAATATCATTCCAGAACAATCGATTGCAGAAGAAATACGCATCGATGGGTAATGAAGGATGTTCCTGCTTTTAAAAATGAAAAATATACCTCATGTGCCAAAAATTATATGAACAGAATTGAATTTGAGCTGGCGCGGATCCAGATGCCCCAAAGTCCTGTCCGAAACTTTGCCCGGACCTGGGAATCAATTAATGACATGCTGATTAATGAGGATAAATTTGGGAGACAATTAAAAAATACTAATTTCATTGAAGAAAAAGTTAATGAAATTTGCAGCGGATCCGATGATCAAAAGTTGAAAATGCAATCTATTTTTCACTATGTTAAAAATAATATAAAATGGAATCAAGATTATGGCATTTATACCCAAAAGAAATTAAAAAAGACTTACAAGGACAAAACAGGAAATGTAGCTGAAATTAATCTGCTTTTAACTGCAATGTTGAGGGAAGCAGATATTTATGCAAATCCTGTCATTTTAAGTACAAGAAAACATGGTATTATACACCCTTCACACCCATCTGTCAGTCAAACAAATTATGTGATTGCTTTTGCCCGTATCAAGGGAAATGAATATTTGATGGATGCCACAAATCCCTATAGTGATATTAACATGATCCCGGTAAGATGTTTAAATGGCAGAGCCCAGATAATTAATGAAGAACAGACAAAACCTTTAAATATTAAATTAAATATACCATATCAAAAGAGTAATTATGTAATGTTGAATTTTAGTAATGATAATAAATTATATGCAACAATTAAATCGATAAATAAAAAATATGCTGCCTATAAATTCAGGAATAAGATAAATGATTATGAAAACAGAAATGAATATATTAAAGAAATTGAAAAAGACAATGGCTTGGTAATCAACGACTATGAAATAAAAAACAAAGATTCTCTCCATAAACCAGTTACCCAGATATTTGACAATGTTAAATTAAGTAACAGTTCATTTATGGGTGATATGGTATACCTTAATCCAATTGTTTATGATAGAATTGAGGAGAATCCGTTTAAAATTGAAACTCGTAAACATCCTGTAGATTATGCCCATCCATATAGTACCACCAATACCTATCAAATAAGCATTCCTGAAAATTATACTATTGAGAGTATGCCTAAATCCCAGGTTATTAAACTGCCGGATAATAATGCCAAATACTCATATCTGATACAACAAATGGGCAACAGGATAATAATAAGAACAAAATTTAAAATCAATAAGAGCATATTTAATAGTGGTGAATATAATAAACTGAAAAACTTTTATAATCAATTAATTAAAAAACAATCAGAACAAATTGTATTAAAGAAAAGTTAAAGATATGAAATTAAAGATATTATTTCTTTTTCTCCTGATTACTAATTCTTTTGAAGCACTACAGGGAAAAGATAACTATATAAATAAATTTGATCTGGAGACAGCCAGTGCAATTGTTAACAACAGCAAAACTGTTTTGGAGATTAAATCTGCCTCCAGAGCTAAAGTTACCAAAGAATACGACATTACCATACTTAAAGAATCGGGGAATGCCTATGGGGCATTCCATGCCTTTGAAGATGATTTCAGACGCCTCAATTTCAGGAAAGCTGAAATCTTTAATATGGAGGGAGAAAAAATTAAAACAATCAGAGCAAATGACCT
>CAYWSJ010000239.1:0-2503 GCA_964461045.1 uncultured Bacteroidales bacterium
TTAGAATACAGAATTTAGAATACAGAATTTAGAATACAGAATTTAGAATACAGAAAATGAAGTATTATTCATTCAGAGATCTAAAAGTATGGGAAAAGGCTCATAAATTTGTTTTAAAAGTTTATACAGTCACAGAGTCTTTTCCCAGAGAAGAGCTATACGGTTTAACTTCTCAATTTAGAAGAGCAGCTATATCTATTCCAGCGAATATTGCAGAAGGATATACTAAATCAACGCTACCGGACAAAATTCGTTATTACAATATTGCACGAAGTTCGTTGGAGGAATGTAGATATTATGTTATACTATCAAATGATTTAGAGTATTTAAAAGAAGATCTGGACAACTATATTGAGGAGATAAGCAAAATGTTAAACAATTATATTATAAAACTTAAAAATTCTAACTAATGCTCTATTCTGATTTCTAAATTCTGTATTCTAAATTCTTATAGAAATGAATAAATATTTAAATAATAAAATCTACCAACCATGCCAAAAACATTTGTAGAAAAAATACTCAACGCAGACAAAGGCTCGATTGTATTTAAGAAGCCTGATATTGTTTTAACACATGATAATTCATCCAGTATCAAAAATACGTTTGAAAAGATGGGAGGAGACAAAATTTATGATCCTGATCAATTATTAATTGTACTGGACCACAATGCTCCGCCAACAAATGCCAAGCTGGCCAACAATTACCAGATTGTTAGAGATTTGGTAAAGAAGAATGGTGTTAAGAATTTTTATGATGCCGGTAAAGGTATTTGCCACCAGATCATGTCCTACCACGCTGAGCCAAAGATGTTAATAGTTGGTAGTGACAGTCACACCTGTACTGCCGGGGCTTTTAATGCTTTAGCGGCTGGTATAGACCGTACTGAAGCGGCCGGTCTCTGGAAAAGAGGAGAGACCTGGTTCCGGGTTCCGGAATCATTGAAAATTACACTCAAAGGAAAACTCAACCCAGGCGTTTATGCCAAAGATATTTCGCTTTGGATTATTGGTATGATTGGTTCTGCCGGAGCCAATTACATGTCCATCGAGTATCATGGTGAGGGCGTCAAGAACCTGACGATTCCGCAGCGTATGACACTGGCTAATCTTGCTTCCGAGATGGGTGCCAAGAACGCAGTATTCCCCCCGGATGAGGTTTTAGCCGGTTTTTATGGCAAAGAATCCGTTGATGGTATCTGGGCTGACGACGGGGCTGAATATGCCAAAGATATTGAACTCGATCTTGGTGAAATATATCCACTGGTAGCCGCGCCTCATCACGTCGACAATGTGAAGGCTGTCTCAGAAGTTGAAGGGAAGAAGATACACCAGGGGTTGGTGGGTACCTGCACAAATGGTCGTTTAGAAGATTTGCGCGAGGCTGCCAGCGTGCTGGAGGGTAAGCAAGTTGCTGATGGTTTTCAGTTGCTCGTAATACCTGCCTCTCAAAAGATTTATCTGCAAGCCATTGATGAAGGCATTATTACCAAACTGGTAAATGCAGGAGCCACAGTGTTGAGTGCCTCCTGCGGACCATGCCTGGGAACAGGCCAGGGAATACCTGCCGATGACTTTACGGTTATTTCTACTGCAAACAGGAATTTCAAAGGCCGCATGGGCAACAAGAATGCAGAGATCTACCTTGCTTCACCAGCCACTGTAGCTCATTCTGCCATTAAGGGCGAAATTACAGATCCGCGGGGAGAAAAGCATGATGATAAATTCCCTTATCAGAAAGAGCAAAGCCCGTCAGTTACCATAGAACCAGGAGATAACAGAAAAATAAACGGTGTCTGGAATTATAAAGACGTGCACAACCTGAATACAGATCAGATGTTTGCCGGTAATCTGACTTATGAAGTGGCAAGCTCGGATCCGGAGGCAATAAAGCCACACCTATTTAAAGGGTTTGACGAGAATTTTGCAGACAATGCAGAAGCAGGAGATGTGATCATAGCCGGAGAGAATTTTGGCTGTGGAAGTTCCAGGGAGCACCCTGCCGTTGGGCTTGGACATATTGGGGTGAAGGCAGTAATTGTAAAATCTTCTAACAGAATTTTCTATCGCTCTTCTATCAACCAGGGATTGCCGCTTATTGTTAATTCTGAGGTTGTGGATGCATATCAGCCAGGCGACGAGGTTGATGTGGATTTTGACAAAGGGATTATTTATGTGAATAACAGAAAATACAAATTTGCACCTTTGCCAGACAAACTAATGCAGATTATTGAGAAAAAAGGATTGGTAAACTGGATCAAGGCGGAAGGTTAGATATTTAGAATTTAGAATATAGAATACAGAATATAGAATACAGTGAAAGCTACCCTTAATTAGTAGCACTTTTAAGTACACTATTCTGATTTCTAAATTCTGTATTCTATATTCTTTTTTCCAAAAACCTTTTTTCAAACAAGATATTTTTATATTTTTGCATCGCCTTTGGGCAAATGGTTCCGTAGCTCAGCTGGATAGAGCAACGGCCTTCTAAGCCGTAGGTCCCAGGT